>NZ_JBYIRM010000025.1:0-124191 GCF_057708105.1 Actinacidiphila sp. bgisy144
CCCCCCCCCCCCCCCCCCCCCCCCCCCCCCCCCCGCCCCCTTTTCCGGTCCGATCAACTGAATAATGGGGGCCGTGTGCCCGTTCGAGGCGCACCATGTGGGGGGTACGCGTACCGATGGTGAAGATCAGGCGGGGAGCGGCGGCCGGGCTGGCCACCGCGGGGGTCGCGGCGGCGCTGGCCGCGACGCTGGTGGCGGTCGGCACCGGGGGCGGCGGGTCGGCACACGCCAAGAACGCCGCGAGCTCCCCGGCGCAGACGCCGGTGCGGCACGCGCCGACCGCCACCACGACCCCGACGTGGGACGGCAAGACGAAGGTGATCGGCGACGGCTCCACGTCGTACACCGGGCCGCAGCCCAACCAGCCGACGTTCCACAAGCTCAAGCCGGGCGAGAAGCCGCCGCAGTTCGTGGTCTTCTCCTGGGACGGCGCCCTGGAGGGCGACGACCACGACTTCTCCCGCTTCCGCACGCTGGCGGAGAAGTACCACGCGAACATGACGTTCTTCCTCAGCGGCATCTACCTGCTGCCGAAGGACAAGAGCACCCTCTACCACCCGCCGCAGCACTCGCCGGGCGCCTCCGCGATCGACTACCCCACCGACCAGCACATCCGGTGGACGCTCGAGCAGCTGCGGCTGGCCTGGGAGGACGGCGACGAGATCGGCACCCACTTCAACGGGCACTTCTGCGAGCCCGACAAGGGCGCGGGCGCGGACTGGAGCACCAAGGAGTGGCTGAGCGAGACCGAGCAGGCGTACTCCTTCGTGCAGAACTGGAAGACGAACACCGGCTTCACCGACATCGCGCCGCTGCCGTTCGACTACGCCCAGGAGCTGGTCGGCGGGCGCGCGCCGTGCCTTGAGGGCCAGAAGAACCTGCTGCCGGCCGAGAAGCAGCTCGGCTGGCGGTACGACGCCAGCTCGCCCGGCGACTTCCAGCTCTGGCCGAAGAAGGAGGACGGCATCTGGAACTTCCCGCTGGAGCTGGTGCCCTATCCGGGCAAGAGCTTCCAGGGCCTGACGATGGACTTCAACTTCCTCTACAACCAGTCCGGCGGCGACGTCACCGAGGGCGACCCGGCGAAGTACCCGGAGTGGGAGAAGCAGGCCCGGGACGGCTACCTGGAGGGCTTCCAGCGGGTCTACAACGGCAGCCGGGCACCGCTGTTCATCGGCAACCACTTCGAGGACTGGAACGGCGGCATCTACATGCAGGCCGTCTCCGACGTGGTGAAGGACGTCTGCCCGCGCAAGGGCGTGGAGTGCGTGTCCTTCAAGCAGCTGTGCGACTGGCTGGACATGCAGGACCCGGCGGTGCTGGCGAAGCTGCGCAACCTGGACCCGGGCGAGGCGCCGGACTGGTCGACGTTCATCACGAAGTAGACCCGGCCGGCGGGCGGACCGCCTCGGTGTAGCGGGTCCACATCTTCACCGGGTAGTCGCTGCCGGGCTTCTTCGCGGACCGCCCGCCGAGCCCGGTCAGCGGCTCCAGCTGCTGCGTCTTCGGGTCGATCCGGAAGAGGGTGACCGCGGTGGCCATGTCCGCGTCGTAGCCGACGAACGACGCCGAGGTGTTGTCCGGCGCGGTGCCCGGCAGCCCGGCCAGCCCCGGACCGGCCTGCGCCGCCGCGTGCCCGG
Organism: Actinacidiphila sp. bgisy144; assembly: GCF_057708105.1. Taxonomy (NCBI): domain Bacteria; kingdom Bacillati; phylum Actinomycetota; class Actinomycetes; order Kitasatosporales; family Streptomycetaceae; genus Actinacidiphila; species Actinacidiphila sp. bgisy144. The sequence goes on from NZ_JBYIRM010000025.1 coordinate 1,641, forward strand.
CGCCGGTGGCGACCGCGTCGCGCAGCGCGTCGTCCACCTCCCCGGCCACCTTCGCGGTGAACGGGTGGGTGGCAACGGGCTTCGGCAGCGGCACCGCGGCGCCGTCGTGGGTGATGCGCAGCACCGAGTACGGGTCGGTGCGGGTGCCGCCGGCCGCGAACGTGGTGTACCCGGCGGCCATCCGGATCGGGCTGGGCGTGGAGGTGCCCAGCGAGAAGCTCGGCACCTGCTCGGCGAACCCGCTGTCCGGCAGCAGCCCGGCGTCGATCGACGCCTGCCGGACCCGGTTGAGCCCGACGTCCATGCCCAGTTGCTCCACCGGCCCGTTCACGCCCTCCGCGACGGCCTTGCCCAGCGCGATCGGGCCGTACGAACGGCCGCCCGCGTTGGCGGTCTTGACGACCTTTCCGTCCCGGCTCCAGTACGGGCCCTCGGGCGTCTGGATCGGCGCGCCGTCGTCGCCGTCGTACTGGCTGTCCGGGCCGACCCGGGCCCGGGGGACGTCGCGTTGGCGCACCACGCCGTCGCGCAGGGCGGCGGCGTACACGAAGGGCGCGTAGGCGGTGCCGGCCGGGACGATCGAGATGTCCGCGTCGTCGAAGCCCTGCTTGACGTAGTCCGGGCCGCCGTAGAGCGCGAGGATGCGGCCGTCGGTGGCGACCGAGGCGGCGCCGACCCGCACGTTCCGGTCGGCGGCGCGGGTGGCCGGGTGCAGCTTGGCGGTCTGCTCCTTGACCGCGGCGGCCAGCGCGTCCACCTTCGGCTTCTCGAAGGTCGTGTAGATCTGGTAGCCGCCGCGGTCGAAGAGCCGGTCGGAGATGCCGCTGTGCGCGGAGACGTAGGCGCGCGCGGTGTCCACGAGGTAGCCGGTCTGCCCGCCGAGCCCGGCCGGTTTCGGCGGCGCGATCGGCTCGGGGAACGTGGTGTAGGTGGCGCGGCGGGCGGCGGACAGCTTGCCGGTCTTCACCATCCGGTCCAGCACCCAGTTCCAGCGCGCCACCGCGCGGCTGTGGTTGGCGGGGCTCACCGACGGGTCGAACTGGCCGGCGCCCTTGAGCAGCCCGGCGAGGAACGCGGCCTGGCTGGTGTTGAGTTGGGACACGTCCTCGCCGTAGTACGCCTTCGCGGCCCGCTGCACCCCGTAGGCGCCACGGCCGAACCAGCTGGTGTTGAGGTAGCCGTCGAGGATCTGGTCCTTGCTCGTGCTGCGGTCCAGCTTGACCGCGATGAGGATCTCGGAGACCTTGCGGGAGATCGTCTGGTCCTGGTCCAGGTAGACGTTCTTGACGTACTGCTGGGTGATGGTCGAGCCGCCCTGCCGGTCGCCGCCGGTCGCCATGTTCACCACCGCGCGGGCGATGCCCTTCGGGGAGACGCCGGGGTCGGAGTAGAAGGACGCGTTCTCGGCGGCGACCACCGCGGACTGCATGGCGACCGGTATCCGGTCCAGCGGTATCGCCTGCCGGTCGACCGGGCCGACCCGGGCCATCTCGCTGCCGTCGGCCCAGTAGTAGACGTTGTCCTGCTGCGTCGCGTAGGCGTTCAGGTCGGCCGGTATCGAGGTGGTCGCGTACGCCCACCAGACCAGCCCGACCAGCAGGAGCAGGGACCACGCGCACAGCAGCAGGCTCTGGCGCAGCGACGGGAGCCAGCGCCGCCAGCCGGTGCGGCCCGGCCGCGGGTAGCACGGGCGCAGCCGGGTGCGCGCCGCGCGCCACGCCCCGCGCACCGACTCACGTGACATCCACTGCCGTCGACCGTCGTTCCGCCACGCGAACATGGCCCCCCCCGCCTGCGTCCCGGAGGGGCGTCCCCACGCCCCGCACCGGCTACGAGCGTAGGGCGGTCATAGGGCGGAATCGCGACACGATCTGCACAGATCTGTAACAGAACCCACACGGGGAGGACATAATCGTGACGGGCCGGACACACCGCCTCCCTTCAGGCTCGCCCCCGGACACACCGGCGCCCCGGGCACCGGTGGAGACGGCGGCCGGGGCGGGCGGGCCGGATCAGTTCTGGCCGAAGGGGTTGGCACCCTGCTGCGGGGCCGGGTAACCGGCCGGCGGTGCCGGCTGCGGGGCCGCGGCGGCCTGCGCCTGGAGCTGCTCGGCCTGCTCCTTGGGCACCGAGGTCTGCGCACCGCAGAAGGTGCACTGCGTGGAGTACTTGGAGCTGATCGGGAACAGCGGGATGAAGAAGAGGGTGAACTTCATGACCCGCCGCCGCAGCGCGTGGGCGGACGGGTTGCCGCACCGCCCGCACAGCAGTGTGATCATCGCCAGCTGGTATATGTAGCTTCTGGTGCCCCAAATGATCATGGTGACTGCCTTCCCCCTGGAGTACCCGTCCCTGCGACGGCCTCTGTCAAGGAGCACAGTGTGCCGCACCGGGCTGTCGCCGCGGCACCCGGGCGGGTGAACGAACTGCCGAAGCCGCTCCGGGCGCCGCGGATCAGGCCCGGCCGCCGGGCAGCGGCGGGCGGGCGGCACCGGGCTCGGTGGTGGCGTAGAGCGCCACGGCGAGCGGCCGGACGCTGGCCAGCCGGTGCTCGCTCTCCCCGGGCACCCGCGGCAACTCGTCGATCAGGTCCTGCTCCAGCAGCGGTTCGGCCGCGCGGATGCGTGAGCGCACCGTCTTGGCGGCCACCCCGAGCGACGCGGCGGCCGGCTCGTAGCGGCAGCCGTGCCGCACCCACTCCCGTACGGTGCGCAGCAGGTCGCGGCGGTCGTCGGCGAGCGGCCGCAGCACCTTCTCCGCCCAGGCCCGCAAGGCGGGTTCGCCGAGCAGCGTGTGCAGGTCGGGGACGTCGGCGGTGTCGCGCCCGCCCATGGCCGCGGTGCCGTGGCGCGCCACGATCTGCGCGGCCAGCGAGAGCACCACCCGGTCCAGGATGGCGTCCTGGTCCAGGCCGACCGCGTCGAAGACCTGCCGGACCCGGCGGGTGACGGTGTTGCGGTGCACCCCCATCACCCGCGCGGTCGCCGACATCTCGAACTCGACGGCCATCGCGGTCGTCTCCAGGATCTGGGCGCCGCCGCGCGGCATTGTGAGCACCGGCCGCAGCAGGTGGGTGGCCCAGGCGAGCGCGGCGGCCGGGTCGAGGACGTCGACGACACCGGTGGTGCGGGTGGCCATCGCGACCCGGTCGGGGCTGCGGCCGGCCCGGGTCAGGCAGTCCAGCGCCTCCCCGTACGCGTCGGGCACCGCGTCCAGCGGGTGGGCGAGGCTGCCGCCGAGCAGCGCCCGGGCGTCGGCGAAGGTGTCCACCAGCCGGTGCAGGCCCTCCTCGGCGCGGGCCCCGGTGCGGTCCGGCGCGAGGAAGATCAGGTGCCGCCGGTAGGCGGGGCAGCGGACGGCCAGCACCTGTGCGGCGAGCACGCGTTCGGCCTCGGCGAGCACCGTGTCGCGCGCCGCCCGGCCGCAGTCGAGGATGAACACCTGCGCGGTGTCGCTGTCCATCAGCGCGCCGTCGATGCCCGCCACGACGCGCTGCGCGGCCACCGCGTGCCCGGTCATGAAGAGCTGGAACGCCGACAGCCGCACCCCGCGCAGCGCGTCGCCGACCGCGCCGCTCGTCCGCCGCTCGCGCAGCCCGGCCACCATCAGCCGCAGCGCCTTGGCGGTGTATCCGACCAGCACCGGGTCCGGCTCGGGCACGGCGGTGCCGACCACGAGCGTCGCGTCGCCGGCCGGGGCGAGCAGGACGCTCTGCGCGAACCCGCCGCCCGCCAGCGGCTGCCGGGGGCCGGGCGGTGTGCCGAGCAGCGGGGTGAGCGCGGCCTCGGCCGCCGGGGGCGCCGCGGCCAGCACCTCCCCGTCGGCGTGCACCAGCACCTGGGCGTCGAGGGCGTCGGCGAGGTAGCCGGCGAGTCCGCGGACGGTGGCCCGCTCGTCGGCGCCGGGCACCGGCAGCCGGTCCAGCAGCCCGGCCAGCCGGGCCTGGCCGCGCCGGGCCGCGTCGGCGGTCAGCGCCGAGACGCGCGGGGCCAGTTCACGCCAGGCGGTCAGCGGGTGGGCGCCGGTCAGCAGCGGCACACCGGCCGCGGCGGCGGCCGCCGCGAGCTGACGCACCGCCGGGTCCGCGGCAGCGGTCACCGGTTCAGCCTCGGCTCCGGCCCCGACTTCAGCTCCGATTCCGGTCCGGGCTCCGGTTCCGGCGCCGGTTCCGACTCCAACTCCGGCTCCGGCTCCGGCGAGGACCAGCCCGGCCGCGCCGCCCGCCGCGAGGGCCCGCACCAGCCGCTCCGGCCGCCCGATCCGCCCCGGCTCGGCGACCACCAGCGCCCGCGCGGCGACCACCCCGCTCCACTCCGCGTCCGGGTCGACCGGCACCAGCACCTGGGCGACCTCGGCGTCCCCCGCACCGGAGACGAGGGTCAGGGCGAAGTCGGGGACGGCGACGAGGTCGTGGAGAGTGAGCACGCGGGTTCCCGGGGTCGGCGGTGGGGGCACCGCACCGGGCCACCGTCGGGCGCGCCGGACACCGGCCCCCGTGGCAACCGTCCCGGCCCGCCGACGACTACGGCCCCGCGCGGCGGGTCGTCGACCTCCACCCTAAGCGCCACGCACCGCGTCCAAAAAGCCCGCGGGCAGCACACGCACCGCCCCGGGCCCGTGGCCCAGAAGGCGGTGCGACTGCCGGCGGCCCCTCCCCCGTGTCCCCCGTTTTCCCCCGTGTCCCCCGTCGAGGCCGCGCAACCGGCCGGCGATCCCCTCCCCCGTGCGTCCCCCCCGTCCGCGGATCGCCGACCGATACGACCGTACGGCGCCGCGCGCCTGCCGCACCACGGCACCGGTGCACCATTTCCGCCCGGCGCACGGCACCCGTGCACCACGCCCGCCACGCCGCCGCACCTGCGGCGGACGCCTTGCCGGTGGCGTACCCGGCCGCCGCGCCCGGCAGCCCGCACACTGGCAGTCGGACCGCCGGGCCCCCGCCCGCGCGCCCCCGGCCGCCCCGTACGATCCGCTCGGCTCGTACGACCGCGCGCCGCACCACCCGTACCCGTACGACGAACCGCCGGGCCCCGGCGCCAGAAAGGCCGCGACGCACCCATGAACGCCTCCGTATGAGCACCGCCCGATGAGCGGCCCCGCCGCAGAAGCGCTCAGCGCCGTCCTGCTCGTCCTCGTGCTGGGCTGCGCGGTGGTACGCCCGTGGGGGCTGCCGGAGGCGGCCGTCGCGGTGCCGGCCGCCGCCGTGCTGATCGCCACCGGGGCGATCTCCCTGAACCACGCGCGGGAGGAGGCGCAGCAGCTCGGCCCGGTGATCGGCTTCCTCGCCGCCGTCCTGGTGCTGGCCCAGCTGTGCGACGAGGAGGGGCTGTTCGCCGCGTGCGGCGGCTGGATGGCGAGCGCCGCCGGCGGCAGCCCGTACCGCCTGCTCGGGCAGGTCTTCGTGCTCGCCTCGGTGATCACCGCGGTGCTCAGCCTGGACGCGACCATCGTGCTGCTCACCCCGGTGGTCTTCGCGACCGCCGCACGGCTGGGCGCCCGCCCCAAGCCGCACGTCTACGCCTGCACGCACCTGTCCAACACCGCGTCGCTGCTGCTGCCGGTCTCCAACCTCACCAACCTGCTCGCGCTGGCCGCCAGCGGGCTGAGCTTCACCCGGTTCGCCGCGCTGATGGCGCTGCCGTGGCTGGCCGCGATCGGCGTGGAGTACCTGGTGCTGCGGCGGTTCTTCGCCACCGACCTGGCCGCGGGCGCGGGCGGCCGCGCCGCCGCCGAGCGGCCGCCGCTGCCGCGGTTCGCGCTGGTCACGGTGGGCTGCACGCTCGTGGGCTTCGTGGCCGCCTCACTGCTCGGCGTCAACGCGGCGTGGGCGGCCTTCGCGGGCGCGGCGGTGCTCGCGGTGCGGGCCCTGCTGCGGCGCGAGACCACCCCGCGCGCGCTGGTGCGGTCGGCCGCCGTCCCCTTCCTCGCGTTCGTGCTCGCGCTCGGTGTGGTGGTGCGGGCGCTGGTCGACCACGGGCTCGGCTCGGCGCTCGGCCACGCGGTGCCCGGCGGCACCGGCCTGCCCGCGCTGCTGGGACTGGCCGCGCTGGCCGCGGTGCTGGCGAACCTGATCAACAACCTGCCCGCGGTGCTGGTGCTGCTGCCGCTGACCGCGCCGCACGGCCCGGGCGCGGTGCTCGCCGTCCTCCTCGGCGTCAACATCGGCCCCAACCTCACCTACGCGGGGTCTCTCGCCACCCTGCTGTGGCGGCGTATCGTGCGGGCCCACGAAGCAGAGGTGGACCTCGGCGAGTTCACCCGCCTCGGCGCGATCGCCGTGCCTGCGTCGCTCGCGGTCGCCGTGGTGGCACTGTGGCTCTCGCTGACCGTGATCGGAGGCTGACCCCCATGCCCACGCCCCCGCCGCACGAGCCGCCCGGACGGCACGGGCCGCCGGCACCGTACGAGCCGCCCGAGCCGGGCCTGGCGCACCGCGCCGGCGGCGGCGCCACCGTCGTGGCCTGGGTCGTGGAGGGCACCTGGCCGGCCTGCGTGGACGCCGTCCGCGCCCACGCGCCCGACGGCGCCGACGTCGTCCTGGTGCACGTGGCGGAGCCGGAGGTGGCCGGCGCCGCGCACGGCGCGTTCGCCGGGCTGCTCGGCCGTGGCCGCACCGACCGCGACCCGGGCCTGGCCCTGTCAGAACAGGCCACCGCTGCCGGGGAGTCGCTGCTCGCGGAGGCCGCCGCCCGACTGGACCGCCCCTGCACCACCCTCCAGCGCACCGGCCGGGTGGAGCGCGAGGTCGTCGCCGAAGCGGAGGACGCCGCCCTGCTGGTGCTGGCCCGCGACGGCGACCGCACCCGCCTCGGGCCGCACAGCCTGGGTCCGCACAGCCGCTTCATCGTGGACCACGCCCCCTGCCCGGTGCTGCTGGTCTGGCCCGAACCGCCGCCCGGCCCGTCGACGCTCCCCCCGCCCCCGCCGCATCCGCCCGGCGGACCCCACCCGCCGCATCCCCACCACCCGCCGCACCCATAGCAGCGGCGGGCGCCCCGCACCGGCACCGCGCGGAACTCCCCCTCGAACGGCCCAGTCACACGCGCCCCTCCCGTACCACCGTGCTTCCTTGAGTTAGGAAGAAGCACGAGTGGGACCACGAGCGAGTGCCGGTCGCCGCACGACCGGCGGGAAGCAGGCTGACATGGCGCCACGTTCACGCGGCTCCGGGCTGCTCGGTGAGCTCTCCGCGGAGTTCGCCGGCACCCTGATCCTCATCCTCTTCGGCGTCGGGGTGGTCGCCCAGGTCGTCGCCGGCGGGGCCCTGACCAGCCCCACGGGCGGCCTGGGCAACCACGACAGCATCTCCTGGGCCTGGGGTCTGGGTGTGACGCTCGGCGTCTACCTGGCGGCCCGGCTCAGCGGCGCCCACCTCAACCCGGCGGTCACCCTGACCCTCGCGGCCTTCAAGAACTTCTCCTGGGCCAGGGTCGTGCCCTACATCCTGGCGCAGACGCTCGGCGCGTTCTGCGCCGCGCTGCTGGTGCGCTGGAACTACACCGAGGTCCTGGCCAAGGCCGACCCCGGCCACACCATCAAGACCCAGTTCGTCTTCTCCACGCTGCCCGGCAACGGCAACCCGGTCGCCGGCGTGCACGAGTGGGGCGCGTTCCGCGACCAGGTGATCGGCACCGCGATCCTGCTGATCCTGATCCTCGCCCTCACCGACCTGCTCAACAACCCGCCGCAGGCCAACATGGGCCCGTTCATCATCGGCCTGGTGGTCGTGGCGATCGGCATGGCGTTCGGTACGGACGCCGGCTACGCCATCAACCCGGCCCGTGACTTCGGCCCCCGGCTGGCCAGCTACATCACCGGATACGACACGGCGTGGCGGGACCAATGGGGCAACCTCTACTTCTGGGTGCCGATCGTCGGGCCGCTGGTCGGCGGCCTCGTCGGCGGCGTCTTCTACAAGCTCTTCGTCGGCCGCTTCCTGCCGCGTGCGGAACCGGAGCCCGAGGGCCGCGCCCCGATCCCGCAGGACTGAGCCCGCACCGCGCGCGGGCGGCCGGGGCGACCCGGCTGCCCCGCGCGGTCGTCGACAACCCGAGCCCGGAAGATCCAGGAGAGGCAGCAAGCCATGGCGGACTTCGTCGGCGCGGTGGACCAGGGGACCACCAGCACCCGTTTCATGATCTTCGACCACGACGGCAACGAGGTGGCCCGGCACCAGCTGGAGCACACCCAGTACCTGCCGCGCCCCGGCTGGGTCGAGCACGACCCGACCGAGATCTGGGAACGCACCAACGTGGTCATCCAGACCGCGGTGCGCAACGCCGGCATCACCGCGGCCGACCTGGCCGCCATCGGCATCACCAACCAGCGCGAGACCACCGTGGTGTGGGACCCGCGCACCGGCCGCCCGTACGGCAACGCGATCGTCTGGCAGGACACCCGCACCGACTCGATCGCCAAGGCGCTGGAGCGCGACGGCCACGGCGACCTGATCCGGCAGCGGGCCGGACTGCCGCCCGCGACGTACTTCTCCGGCGGCAAGATCAAGTGGATGCTGGAGAACACCGACGGGCTGCGCGAGGCCGCCGAGCAGGGCAACGCGGTCTTCGGCACCACCGACTCCTGGGTGCTGTGGAACCTCACCGGCGGCCCCAAGGGCGGCATCCACGCCACCGACGTCACCAACGCCAGCCGCACCATGCTGATGGACCTGGAGACGCTGGACTGGGACGACGAGCTGCTGGGCGTCTTCGGCATCCCGCGCGCGATGCTGCCGAAGATCAACCCGTCCTCGCACCCCGAGGCGTACGGCCGCACCCGCACCTCCCGGCCGACCTCGACCGAGGTGCCGATCTGCGGGGTGCTCGGCGACCAGCAGGCCGCCACCGTCGGCCAGGTCTGCTTCTCCCCCGGCGAGGCGAAGAACACCTACGGCACCGGCAACTTCCTGCTGCTCAACACCGGTACGGAGGCGGTGCGCAGCGAGCACGGGCTGATCACCACGGTCGCCTACAAGTTCGGCGACGCCCCCGCGGTCTACGCGCTGGAGGGCTCGATCGCGGTGACCGGCTCGGCCGTGCAGTGGCTGCGCGACCAGCTGCACATCATCAAGGGCGCGCCGGAGAGCGAGCGGCTGGCCCGGACCGTGGACAGCAGCGACGGCATCTACTTCGTGCCGGCGTTCTCCGGGCTGTTCGCGCCGTACTGGCGCTCCGACGCCCGCGGCGCGATCGTCGGCCTGGCCCGCTTCCACACCGACGGCCACCTGGCCCGGGCCACGCTGGAGTCGATGTGCTACCAGAGCCGCGACGTGGTCGAGGCGATGGAGCAGGACTCCGGGGTGCACCTGGACGTGCTCAAGGTCGACGGCGGTGTGACCGCCAACGACCTGTGCATGCAGACCCAGGCGGACATCCTCGGGGTGCCGGTCAGCCGCCCGGTGGTCGCCGAGACCACCGCGCTCGGCGCCGCGTACGCCGCGGGCCTGGCGGTCGGCTTCTGGCGGGACACCGACGAACTGCGCGCGCACTGGCACGAGTCGAAGCGCTGGCAGCCGGAGTGGTCCGAGGAGCAGCGCGCGGCGGGCTACAAGGGCTGGAAGAAGGCGGTCGACCGCACCCTGGACTGGGTGGACGTCGAGTAGCCCGGCCCGGCCGGCGGTGATGTGCGGCGGCTCCGACCTCGGGTCGGGGCCGCCGTCGCGTGCGGCCGTGCGCTTGGGTTCACTTGGCGGTGTACCAGGCGGTGACGTCGATCTTCCCGGTGTTGCCGAGGTCGACGGTGAGCGGGATGGGCTGCTCGACGCCGGCGACGGTGACCCGCACGGTGGCGGCGAGCGCGGGCGGTTCGTCCGAGACGGTGTACGTGTTGCGCCAGGCCAGTACGGCGACGACCTCGCCGCCGGGGTGCAGCGTGGTGGTGGCCGGTCCGGGGTCGGTGACGCTGTCCACGATGTCGTCGCCGTGGTGCACCGCGACCGGCACCGTACGGCCGTGGTCGTCGAGCAGCCGCAGTTCCGGATAGCCGCTGACCGGGCGGGACTTCGGGCCGCAGTCGGTCAGGGTGAGCTGGACCTGGCGCAGGCCCATGGCGCCGTCGGTCGGGCCGGCGCCGACGAGCAGGCCGGAGGCGGGGCAGGCGGCGGCCGCGGTCGGGGCGCTGGTGGCGGGGGCGGCCGACGGCTCGGTGGTCTTCGGGATCGCGGCCGTCGGGATCTTCGCCGCGGGTGCGGTCACGTCGGCGGCGGTGGTCCGCGCGCAGCCGGCCGCCGTCAGGGCCGCCACCGCGGCCGCGGCCGCCGCGAGTGCTACCCGCGCGCGGCGGTGCCCGCGCGATGCCACCGCCGTCTTCGTCGTCCGCATCGCGCGATCATCACATAGTCGGAGCCGCAGCGGTCCGTCCGGCGTCTCATACGGCGAGAATGAGACAGTTGGTCCAGTGGTCCACGAAGTACGGGGAGGCAGGCCATGGCGGGCGCCATTTCACTCACACCGGGCGGCAACACGTCCCTGGACGGCGACGCGGCTCGCGCGGAGGTGACCGCGACCGGCACCCCCGTCGACGTGTCGGCGGTGCTGCTGACCGAGCAGCGCAAGGTGCGCGCCGACAGCGACCTGGTCTTCTACAACCACCCGGTGCAGGACGGGGTGAGCGTGCAGGGCCGGGCCGTCACCGTCGAACTCGCCCGCGTGCCGGCCGCCGTGCAGACGGTCGCGGTCGTGGTGAGCGTGGACGCCGACGCGCCCGGCACCGTCTTCGGCAGCGCCAGCGGGCTGGGGCTGGCCGTCACCTCGGGGGCGCGGGTCGTCGCGTTCGAGCCGCCGCCGTGCCGGCTCGGCGAGACCGTCGTGGTGCTGGCCGAGTTCTACCGCCGGGCCGGGGCGTGGAAGGTGCGGGCGGTCGGGCAGGGCTACGCCGACGGACTCGCCGGGCTGGCCCGGGACTTCGGGGTGTCGGTGGACGACGAGCCCGCGCCCGCGGCTGCGGCGCCGCCCGCGCCGCCGACGGTGCCCGACGCCGTCCTCGCACCGCCCACCCTCCAGATGCCGTCCCCCGCGCAGGGGTTCGGGCCGCCGCCGAGCATGCCGCCCGCGCCGCAGGCACCCCCGGCACCGCCGGCCGGTCACGGGTCCGTGCCGCCGCCGCCCGCGTGGGCCCCGCCCGTACCGCCGGCGCCACCGGCCGCCCACCCGGCCGCGCCCGCCCAGCCCGTACCGCCCTCCGGTGCCCCGGCGCCCGCGATCAGCCTGGAGAAGGTCCAGCAGGCCGCACCCGCGCTGGTCAACCTCTACAAGCAGGCCGGGATCTCCCTTCAGAAGAAGGGCATCACCGGGCAGCGGGCCGCGGTCTACCTCGTGCTCGACCACTCCGCGAGCATGAAGTCGTACTACCGCAGCGGGACCATGCAGCACCTCGCCGAGCAGGTCCTCGGGCTGTCGGCGAACCTCGACGACGACGGCGTGGTGCCGGTGGTCGTCTTCGGCAGCCAGGTGAACCTCGTCTCCGAGATCTCGCTCGACAACCACAGCGGGCGGATCGACCAGCTCCAGAAGAAGCTGCCGTGGGGCGGCACCTGCTACTCCCCCGCGATGCGGGCGGTGATCGACCACTACCAGCAGTGCGGCGCCACCGACCCGGCGTTCGTCGTCTTCCAGACCGACGGGGAGCCCTTCGACCGCGGCGAGACCAAGCGGCTGCTCCAGCAGAGCTGCACCCTGCCGATCTTCTGGCAGTTCGTCGGCTTCGGCAGTCCGCGCGGGCTGAAGTTCCTCCAGGGGCTCGACACCCTCAAGGGCCGCACCATCGACAACGCGGGGTTCTTCGCGGCCGGCCGCGAGCCCCGCAACCGCGACGACGCGGAGCTGTACGACCTGCTGATGGCGGAGTTCCCGAAGTGGCTGAGCGCGGCCCGGGCCGCGCGGATCATCCGCTGAGCACACTGCCCGGCGCCCGGCGCGGGTGGGATACGGTCGGGCGGGTGACGACGTTCAGTGAGAGCCAGGCGGAGTTCCCGGGGGCCGGCGGGCCGTACGCGACGACGGAGGCCGATCCGCGGGAAGTGGGCCGGGTGCGTACCGAGTACGCGCCGGAGCATGACGGGGACCCCGACCCCGGGGAGATCGTGTGGACCTGGGTCCCCTACGAGGAACGGGACGGGCGCGGCAAGGACCGGCCGGTGCTGGTGGTCGCGCGCGAGGCGGGTGGCACCCTGCTGGCCGTGCAGCTGACGAGCAAGCGGCATGACGGCGGGGACTGGCTCGCCATAGGGGCCGGACCGTGGGACCGGGAGGGGCGCGACTCGTGGGTCGTGCTCGACCGCGTGCTGCGGGTGCACGACCAGGGGATGCGGCGGGAGGCGTGCGCGCTGGACCGGGGGCGGTTCAACCTGGTGGTGAACCGGCTCCGCGAGCTGTACGGCTGGGCCTGAGCCGAAGCGGTCCCGGTGCCGTGGGCACCGGGACCTCCGGGTGTCAGGACTTCTCGGCGGGCTCTGCTTCTTCCGCGTCGGCCTTGTCCTCAGCCTTGACCTCGGCCTTGTCCTCAGCGTCGGTGTCCGCCGTGGCCTCGGCCTTGTCGTCCGCCTTCTTCGCGCCCTCGGGCTCCTCCGAGGCGGTCTCCTCGGCGGCGGTCTCCTCGGCCTCTTCCGGCGCCGTGGCCTCGTCAGCCTCCTCGGGCTCCTCCGGCTCGGGCTCGTCGGCCTCGAAGTAGGCGTCCAGAACCTCGTCGAGTTTGGCGGCCCACTCCTTGAGCCGGGCCCGGGACGTCGCCTCGACCTGCGCCTCGTACCAGCGCCGTTCCGGCGTGTACACGGTCACCGTGAAGCGCTTGCCGAACCGCGGGGTGTCCATCTCGACCGCGGCGATCTCGTCCCAGGTGAACTCCGCTTCCTCCTCGTCGAGGCGGAAACGCACGCCGAGCCGGTTCGCGACGACCCCGCCGCGGCGGTCCGTCGCCTCCAACTCTGGCCCGGGCACGGCGTCGGCGTCCTCGGTGTCCGCGGCCTCGGTGTCCTCGGTGTCCGCTTCGGCGTCCGCCGCGGCCGTCTCCGTCTCCGGAGCCTCCGCCGGGCCCGTCTCCGCAGCAGCCTCTTCCGGCGCCGCCACTTCCTCGGCCTCGGGCGCGGACTCCGCCTCGGGTGCCGCCTGCGGCTCCTGCGACGCCTCGGCCGGCCCGTCCGCGTCGGAGCGCGGCGGGGTCAGCCCGGGGACGAACGCCGGGTCAAGCCCGGCTGCGGGCACGGACGGGGTGATCGAACCTATGCGCTGCTGCTCCACGGCAAGCAGTATGGCCGATGAAGCTGTGTCGGCAATCGCCGAACCACATAACAACATGGCAGCCCTCGCCGTTATGCCCCGGCGCCGGGCCCGAATCACCCCACCCGCCCCTGCATGTCCACTCCCGCGGCAGGTTCACCACTTCGGATGGACCTGGTCGCGCAGCCTCCTTCCGTACAGGTCGGCCACGCGGTCCAGTACCTCCTGCGGCAGGGCCGGCAGCTCGGCGGCGGCCGCGTTCGCCCGGGCCTGCTCGACGGTCCGGGCCCCCGGGATGACCGAGGTGACCCCGGGCTGCTGGACGACCCAGCGCAGAGCGGTCTGCGCGGGGGTCGTCCCGGCGGGCGCCAGCTCCGCGAACTCCGCCGCCGCGGCGAGCCCGGTCTCGTAGTCCACCCCGGAGAAGGTCTCGCCCTGGTCGAAGGCCTCCCCGTGCCGGTTGTACGTGCGGTGGTCGTTCGCGGCGAACACCGTCTCGCGGGTGTACCGGCCGCTGAGCAGGCCCGAGGCCAGCGGCACCCGGGCGACGATCCCGACCCCGGCCTCGGCGGCGGCCGGCAGCACCTCCTCCAGCGGCTTGAGCCGGAACGCGTTGAGGACGATCTGCACGCTCGCCACGCCCGGCCGGGCGATCGCCGCCAGCGCCTCGGCACACGTCTCGACGCTGACCGCGTAGTGCGCGACGCGCTTCTCGGCCACGAGGGTGTCGAGTGCGTCGAAGACGGCGTCGGTGGCGTAGACGGAGCCGGGCGGGCAGTGCAACTGCACCAGGTCGAGCGTGTCGACCTGGAGGTTCGCGCGCGAACGGTCGTTCCACGCACGGAAGTTCGCGAGGTTGTAGTTCTCCGGGAGCTGGTCGGCGCGGCGCCCCATCTTCGTGGCGACGAACACGTCCAGCTCCGGGTGCGCGGCCAGGTAGCGGCCGATGAGCTGCTCACTGCGCCCGTCGCCGTAGACGTCCGCGGTGTCGAAGAAGGTCACCCCGGAGGCCACCGCCGCGTCCAGCACGGCGATCGCGTCCTCCTCCCGCACCTCCCCCCAGTCGGCGCCCAGCTGCCACGTCCCCAGCCCCACGACGGACACTTCACGGCCGGTCCGGCCCAGTACGCGCTGTTCCATACCCCGAGCCTACGAGCCCGCCGCCGCGCCGCCGTACGGCAGTACCGGGTCCAGCACGGCGAGCCGCAGGCGACGCAGCCGGGCCGGGTCGGCGATCACGTCGTACCCGCTGATCAGGCCGTTCGCGGCGAACGACACCGTCAGCACCAGCGCGAGCCGGCCGTACGGCGCCACCACGATCCCCACCCGCCCGTCGACCAGGGTGGGGGCCGCGTACCGCGCGCGGCGGGCGAGGAGGGCGGTGCCCTCGGCGACGCGGCGGGCCCCGCGCACCTCGGCGGCCATCCCGGGCGCCAGGGCCGCCGGGTCGGCGCGGCGCACCACGTCGGGGGCGAGCACCGCGAGGATCGCGTCGAGGTCGCCGGCGCGCATCGCCGCCAGGAACGCGGTGACCGCCCGGTGCCGGCGGGCGAGTTCACCGGCGGGTACGGCCGGGGTGCCCCGCACCTTGCGGCGGGCGCGGCTGGCCAGTTTCTTGGTGGTGGCCGGGGTGCGGCCCACCAGGGGCGCGATCTGGTCGAAGGGCACCGCGAACAGGTCGTGCAGCACGAAGGTGACCCGCTCGTCGGGGTCCAGGGCGGCGAGCACCACCAGGAGTGCGCGGCCGACGGAGTCCGCGAGCAGCGCCTCCTCCTCCGGGCGCCCGCCGCTGCCCGGCCCGGTGCCCGTCACCTCGTCGAAGGCGCCCTGGTCGGTGAGGTCCTCCCGGCGCGCGGCGCGGGCGCGCAGCATGTCGAGGCAGATCCTGGAGACCACCGTGCGCAGCCAGCCGGTCAGGTTCGCCACGCCGGCGACGTCGGTGCGGGCCAGCCGGAGCCATGCCTCCTGTACGGCGTCCTCGGCCTCGACCGCGGAGCCGAGCATCCGGAAGGCCACCGCGTACAGCAGGGGGCGGTCGGCCTCGAAGCGTTCGGCCGGCGCCGGGTCCGCCACCGGGTCCGCTTTCCGCCCCGCCTTCGGCCCCGCGGTCATCGCGTGTTCGGCTCGTACGCCGTCGTGCCCGGTCACCGGTCCCCTTTCCGCGCCGCGATCCGTCACCACCCCTGACGAGCGTGACACGGCGGAAGTGACCGGGAGATGCGATGGCGTCCTTGCTCCACCTCGACTCGAGTGCCGATTCCGGGACTGATGCGTGGGCCGGTTCCGGGGCCGACGGCTTCGGTGGTGCGGTCAGCAGGGGGCTGACCGCACTGTTCGCACGGACCTGGCAGGCCCGGCAGCGGGAGGCCGGGCGGCGGTACGCGTACCGGTACCGCGACCTCGCGGCCGACCCGGTGCCGCCGCTGGACGGCGCCTACTGCGCGCTGGGGCGCCGGGTCGAGCGGCAGGGTTTCCCGCCGCCGGACAGGGTGCCCGCGCTGGTCGAGGGGGCGGCCGAGCAGCGCGCCTGGGCGCAGACCCGGCCGCTGGTCGACGAGTTGCTGGCGGCCGACACCGTGCTGGTCGGTGCGCCGATGTACAACTACGCGGTGTCCGCGCTGCTCAAGGCGTGGATCGATCGGGTGAGCTTCCCCGGGGCGTTCGGCCGCGCGGGCACCGCCGGGTGCCGGCTGGGCGGGACCCGGGTGGTGGTGGTCGCGACGCGGGGCGGCGGTTACCGTCCCGGCACGCCGGGGGCGGCGCAGGACTTCCAGACGCCTTACCTGCGGGCGTACTTCGCGCGGCAGGGGGTGGCGCCGGAGAACGTCCACGTGGTCACCGCGGAGTGGACCCTCGCCGGGGTGCTGCCGCACCTGGCCGGGCAGCAGGACGCCGCCGACGCGTCGCTGGCCGCCGCACGCGCGCGGCTCGTCGCGTACGCGCAGAGTTAGAGGATCGGCGGGTGGAGGTGGGAGAAGCGGTCCACGAGGGAGACCAGGGCGACGCGCTGGCCGGGGGTGAGGTCGCCGGCCAGGTCGCTCTCGCTGATGTGCGCCCGGCGCAGGAACTGGTGGGTGTCGAGCGCGGTGAGCGGCCGGACCGAGCGGACGAGCGCGGAGACGGTGATCATGGCCGCGTCCTCGTCGCCGGCCGTGGCCCGGCGCAGGACGCGGGAGAGCCCGGTCGCGCCCT
This sequence comes from Actinacidiphila sp. bgisy144, assembly GCF_057708105.1. NCBI lineage: Bacteria > Bacillati > Actinomycetota > Actinomycetes > Kitasatosporales > Streptomycetaceae > Actinacidiphila > Actinacidiphila sp. bgisy144. Next base: position 18,044 of record NZ_JBYIRM010000025.1, read on the forward strand.
CGGCGGCCACCTCACTCAGCACCAGAGCCCTGCGGTGTGCCGTTTCTGAGTCGTACAGCGCCATGTGCCCACCTCGATCGGTCCTCGGCTCGTACCGATTCATCCCCTTATATGAGCCTACGCCCGATGCCGGACCGAAGGAGGTTTCCGGTCCCGGATACGGGCAACCCGAGCAGGGCAACCCCAGGAGCCAAGGAGGTGAGGGCCGTGGCGCACGTGAACGGGTCCGCCCGGTCGGTGGGCACGCTGGTCAAGGAGGGCACCGAGCAGCTCTCCGACCTGGTCAGGCAGGAACTGAAGCTGGCGCAGGCCGAGCTGACCCGCAAGGGCAAGCAGGCCGGGGTCGGCGGCGGGCTCTTCGGCGCGGCCGGGCTGCTGGCGTTCTTCGCGCTCGCCGCGATGATCACGGCCGCGATCGCCGCGGTGGCGATGCCGCTGCCGCTGTGGGCCGCCGCGCTGATCGTGGCCGGCGGGCTGCTGCTGATCGCGGGGATCGCGGCGCTGATCGGCCGCAGCCAGGTGAAACGGGCGGTGCCGCCGGTGCCGGACGAGACCGTGGACAGCGTTCACCAGGACCTGGTGATCCTCAAGGAGAGGGCCAAGCGATGACACCGCGAACCGATCCGCAGCTCGCCGAGCTCGAACAGCAGATCGCCGAGACGCGCGAGGCGCTGGGCCAGACCGTGGAGGAGCTGGCCGCCAAGGTGGACGTGCCCGCGCGGGCGCGGGCGAAGGCGCAGGGCACGATGGGGCGGCTCGAGGAGGCGCGGGACCGGGCCCGGGCGCGGGCCCGTACGGCGGCGGGCAGCGGCTCGGCCGCCGTACGGTCGCGGTCCGCCGCGATCGCCGCCGCGGCCGTCTCCGCGGCGGCGGCCGGCGCGCTGGTGTGGGCGCACCGCGGCGACCGCGGGTGAGGCGCCGGGGGCGCGGCCCGCCGGGCTTGCCCTCGAGCGCGCTCCAAGGTGTTCCCTGGCGCCATGGAATACGTGCAGCTCGGTCGGACCGGGCTCAGGGTGAGCCGGGTCGTACTCGGAACGATGAACTTCGGTGCGGAGGTGACGGAACAGGGCAGCCATGAACTGATGGACGCGGCGCTGGACGCGGGGGTCAACTTCTTCGACACCGCGAACGTCTACGGCGTCGACGACCGCAAGGGCTACACCGAGGAGATCGTCGGCAGCTGGCTGGCCCGGGGCGGGGGCCGCCGCGACAAGGTGGTGCTGGCCACCAAGTGCTACCTGAACGCCGCGAACGACGGTTCCTCGATCTTCGACCGGGCCTGGCCGAACCACGACCGGCTGTCCGCGCTGGGCATCCGCCGCGCCGTCGAGGCCAGCCTCGAGCGGCTGGGCACCGACCACATCGACATCTACCAGTTCCACCACGTCGACCGGGCGACGCCGTGGGAGGAGATCTGGCAGGCGATCGACGTCCTCGTCCAGCAGGGCAAGGTCCTCTACGCCGCCTCCAGCAACTTTGCCGGCTGGCACATCGCCCAGGCCAACGAGGCCGCCGCCAGGCGCGGTTCGCTCGGCCTGGTCAGCGAGCAGTGCCTCTACAACCTCTTCGAGCGCAGCGCCGAGACCGATGTGATCCCGGCCGCGCAGGCGTACGGCCTCGGGGTCATCCCGTGGTCACCGCTGCACCAGGGGCTCCTGGGCGGCGCACTGCGCAAGGAGCGCGAGGGCGGCGGCTCGCGCACCGGCACCGGCCGCTCCGCGCGCCTGACCACCCCCGCGGTGCGCGCGCAGGTCCAGGCGTACGAGGAGCTGTGCGCCGAGCACGCCCTCGACCCGGGCGAGGTCGCCCTCGCCTGGCTGCTCACCCGCCCGGGCGTCACCGGCCCGATCGTCGGCCCGCGCACCCCCGACCACCTCGCCTCGGCCCTGCGCGCCGCCGACCTGACCCTCCCCCCGTCCCTCCTCACCGCCCTCGACACCCTCTTCCCAGGCCCCGGCCCCGCCCCGGAGTCCTTCGCCTGGTGACTCCGCCGCTGTGCGGGCTGCCACGGGCCGCCGGGGGAGGGCGCCCCGGGGGCGCCGATGGGTCAGGTGGTGGAGGGGGATGCGGTGGAGGTGGGGCGCTGGGGGAGGAGGGGCTTGCAGGTGGTGTAGGCCTTCGCGGTCTTGGGGTCGGCGGTGTCGAGGTTGCGGAGGGCGCCGAAGCCGCCGCCGCCCGTGCCGGCGGAGGCCGTGGGGAGGGTGACGCCGTGGTCCTTGAGGCAGCTGGTGAACGCCTGGATCGCGCTGGCGTCGGCGCTGTTGGTGCCGTTCGGGCCGCCGCGGCCGGAGGGTGCCTTGGAGGCGCACGCCTTGAGCGCCTTCTGGGTGGCCGCGTCGGGCGAGGCGCCGCCGATCCCGCCGCCGAAGCCCCCGAAGCCGCCGCCGTACCCGCCGCTCGGGCGGGCCGATCCGGAGGGCCGGCCGGCGCCGGAGGGACGGCCGCTGGGGCGGGCACCGCCGGAAGGGCGGTTGAAGGTGGGCAGGTTGACGCCGTGCTGCGCCAGGCATTGCCGGTAGGCGTTCATGTCCTGCCCGCCGGCGCCGCCGGACGCGGACGCACTGGCCGCGTTCGTGGCGGCCGAGGACGAGGAGCCGCCGGAGGAGCACGCGGTGAGCGCCAGGGCGCCCGAGGCGAGTACGGCGACGAATGCCCCGGCCCGCACCGCGATGCGCGCCTGGGGCGACCGGATGGTGGTCCCGTTCATGTCCGCAGCTCTCCTCGGGGAAGGCCGCGACCCGGCCGGCACCGGACCGGGGTCCGGCGGCCGGGTGTCGCGGCACGTTGCCGTCCGGCGCCAACTGTCCGGCCGGCGTACGCACTCGGCTCCCGCGCGCGCACGAGGGAACCGAACCGCATACAGGTGGGGACTGTCGGGGATCGGGCTGTGAGTTCCCGGTGAGCGGCGGGGCGCGGCAGGCGGCGGGCGGCCGCGTTTTCGTACCTTAGGTGGCCGTACATCCGTTTTACCGCCGCCCCGGGGGCGGGTGCAGGCTCCCGTCTTCCCAGCGAACTCTCAGGAATCTCCCAGGAGTTCAATGGCGTCCGCGTCCAAGATGCGCGCCATGAAGGTGCTCCCACGGCGGCGCAGGGCCGTCCTGATCAACTCGGTGCTCGGCGTGGTGGTCCTCGCGGGCGCCGGTGGCGCCTACGCGGCGGTGCACGACGACGGCAGCGGCAACTCCTCCGGGTCGTCCGGCGCGCGGACCGCGACCGTGACCACGGCCACGGTGTCGGCCACCGTTTCCGGCTCCGGCACGCTCTCCTCCCCCAGCGACGCGGGGCTGGACTTCACCACCGGCGGCACCCTCACCGAGGTCGACGTCAAGCCGGGCGACAAGGTGAAGAAGGGCCAGGTGCTGGCGAAGGTCGACCCGACCTCAGCGAAGGAGACCCTCCAGCAGGACGAGGCGTCGCTGACCGCGGCCCAGGCGAACCTGACGAAGGTCGAGGCCGGCGAGAGCACCACGGACACCTCGAACTCCGGTACGGGCTCGTCCGGTTCGGGCAGCAGCCGCGGCACCACGGTGACCCCGACCGTCACTCCGACCGTCGACGCCGCCCAACTCGCCTCCGCCCAGGCGCAGGTGACCGAGGCGCAGAACGCCGTGGACGCCGCGCAGCGCGCGGTGGACGGCTGCGTGCTGAAGGCCAGCGTCAGCGGCACCGTCGCCTCGGTGGACGGTGCGAAGGGCGACACCGTCAGCGGCAGTTCCGGCAGCGGTACGGGCTCCGGCTCGTCGGGCTCGGGTTCCTCCGGGTCCAGCTCGTCCAGCTCGACGTCCAGTTCCTCGGGCTCCACGCCGACCGGCTTCGTGGTCCTCACCAACCCCTCGGGCATGCAGGTGAAGGCGGACTTCTCCGAGGCCGACTCCCTGAAGATCAAGGCCGGCCAGGCCGCGACGGTGACGCTCAACGCCGAGTCCGGCACCGTGCTCGACGCCAAGGTGCTGTCGATCAGTTCGCTGCCGGTCAGCAGCGGCTCCAGCTCCGGCGGCTCCGGTTCCAGCGGCAGCGCGGTGCAGTACGCGGCGACGCTCACCATCACCAGCGACACCTCCGACCTGCGCACCGGCCTGAGCGCCAGCATCCAGGTGACCACCGGCCAGGCGACGAACGCGCTGAGCGTGCCGACCGCGGCGGTCTCCGGCACCGGCGCCAACCGCACGGTCCTGGTGGTCAACTCCGACGGCTCCACCACCCGCACCCAGGTGACGGTGGGTGTCGAGGGCGACTCCACCGACCAGATCACCAGCGGCCTGAAGGAAGGCCAGCAGGTGCAGATCCCGCAGGTCGCCTCCTCGGGCAACGGCGGCTTCCCCAGCGGCGCGTTCCCCGGCGGAACCGGCGCCGGCGGCGGCGCCAACCGGTTCGGTGCCGCCGGCGGCGGTACCGGCGGCGGCTTCCGCACCGGCAGCTTCAGCGGCGGAGGTGGCCGCGGATGAGCCCGGCCCTGGGCAGGCGGCTCGGCTCCCTGGCCCGAGCGGTGTCCGGGCCGCGCCGCGCGGAGGCCGGCCCCGGCCCCGACAGCGACCACCCGGGCAGCGACCACCCGGACGGTGACGGCCCCTGGGGCCCGGCCCCGGTCATCGACGTCCGCGCGCTGCTGAAGACGTACGGCCACGGCGACGCCGCCGTCCGCGCGCTCGGCGGTCCCGCCGACCCGGACACCGGCCACTCCCCCGGCGTGGACCTGCTCGTCGAACAGGGCGACATGGTCGCGGTGATGGGCAGCTCCGGCTCCGGCAAGTCCACCCTGATGAACATCCTCGGCTGCCTCGACGTGCCGACCTCCGGCCGCTACCTGCTGGACGGCATCGACGTCGGCGGCCTGGACGAGCACCAGCTCTCGCTGGTCCGCAACCGCAAGATCGGCTTCGTCTTCCAGTCGTTCAACCTGGTGCCGCGCACCCCCGCGCTCGCTCAGGTCGAACTCCCGCTGGCCTACGCCGGGGTGAAGGCCGCCGAGCGGCGCCGCCGGGCGCTGGCCGCGCTGTCCCTGGTGGGCCTCGCCGACCGGGTCGACCACCGCCCCAACGAACTGTCCGGCGGCCAGCAGCAGCGCGTGGCCGTGGCCCGCGCCCTGGTCACGGCACCGGCGATGCTGCTCGCCGACGAGCCGACCGGCAACCTGGACAGCCACAGCACCGAGGATGTGCTCGCCATCATCGACCGGCTCAACGCCTCCGGCCGCACCGTCGTGCTGATCACCCACGAGGACGAGGTGGCCCGGCACGCGAAGCGGGTGATCCGGCTGGTGGACGGCCAGATCGTGGACGACGTACGGCAGGCGGCGGTGGACGGTCCGCCGCCGGCGCTGCGCGATCCGGCGCGGTTCGCCGCCCTGGCCCCGCACGCGCTGAGCGGGGGTGCGGCCCGGTGAACCCGTTCGAGATCCTGCGGTTCGCCGTCGGCGGGCTCGCCGCGAACAAGGTGCGCTCCGCGCTGACGATGCTCGGCGTGCTGATCGGTGTGGCCGCGGTCATCATCCTGCTCGCGGTCGGCAACGGCTCCTCGCAGTCGGTCAAGGACTCCATCGAGAAGCTCGGCACCAACGCCCTGACCGTCAGCTCCGGCGGCGGCTTCAGCTCCTCGGGCTCCGGCGCGACCAGCACCAAGCCGCTGAGCGTGGACGACGCGCGGGCGCTGGCGAACACCGCCGACGCACCCGACATCGAGTCCGTGGCCCCGGAGGTCACCACCTCGCAGTCCGCGGTCTACGACGGCACCTCGCACACCGTCGGCCAGGTCGTGGGCACCTACCCGGCCTACTTCGAGGCGTCCAACAGCAAGGTCGACAAGGGCGACTACTTCAGCGCCGACGATGTGCTCAACTCCCGCAAGGTGGCCGTGATCGGCTCCACCACCGCCACGGACCTGTTCGGCACCGCCTCCCCGATCGGCAAGAAGCTGGTCATCGGCGGCACCCCGTTCACGGTGGTCGGCGAGCTGGCCACCAAGGGCGGCACCGGCTTCCAGGACCCGGACGACACGGTGATCGCGCCGCTGCCGACCGTGCAGAACGCCTTCACCGGCTTCGGGGCGATCAGCCAGATCCTGGTCGAGGCGAAGTCCGCCGACGCGACCACGCCCGCGCAGAACGAGATCACCACCATCCTGATGGGCACGCACGGCATCACCGACGCCAACGCGCTCGACTTCCGGGTCAGCACCCAGGCGTCGCTGCTGAGCACCCAGTCCGACACCAACAAGACGTTCACGGTGCTGCTCGGCGCGGTCGCGGCGATCTCGCTGCTGGTCGGCGGGATCGGCATCACCAACATCATGCTGGTCACCGTCACCGAGCGGACCCGGGAGATCGGTATCCGCAAGGCGATCGGGGCGCCCAAGGGCGTCATCCTCGGGCAGTTCCTCGCCGAGTCCACGCTGCTGTCGCTGATCGGCGGCGGGCTCGGGGTGCTCGGCGGGCTGATCGGCTCGCGGTTCACCATCGTGGGCATCAAACCCGTGGTCATCCCCGAGTCGGTGTGGGGCGCCTTCGCGATCGCGGTGGCCATCGGGCTGTTCTTCGGCAGCTACCCGGCCAACCGGGCGGCGGGCCTGCGGCCCATCGAGGCCCTGCGGCACGAGTGATGTCCACCAGGAAAGACGACCGGAACACCGGATCAGGAAGAGGGGCCGAGATGGCGCGACGCCGCACCGGGCTGGTCAAGGCGAACGCCGAGGCCACCGGGGGGATCGAGATCATGGAGAGCCCGTACCCGGCGGGCGACCCGGCCGGCGCGGACCCGGCAGCGGGGACGGGAGCCGCGACCGCTGCCGGGCCGGACGCCGGGGGCACCGGCGAGAGCCCGGAGGAGATCCTCGCCTCGCCGCCGGACGCCCGCGACGTCTCCGCCGAGCTGGCCGCCCCGCCGCGCCGCAAACTGCCGTGGCTGACCCTCACGCTGTCCGCGTGCATCGTGGCCGCGGCCGCGTTCTCCGTCGGCGCCGTCGTGGAGAAGCACCATCTCAACGGCGGTACCGGGGCCGGGCGTTCCGGCTTCACGGCAGCGGGCGGCGGCACCGCCGCGAGCGGCCGCACCGGGGCCACCGGCGGCACCGGCAACCGCTTCGGCGGCACCGCGGGCACCGGCACGACCGCGGGCGGCGGCACCGGCGCGGGCGCGAACGTGACGGTCGGCACGGTCAAGCTCGTGGACGGCAAGACCCTCTACGTCACCGACGCCCAGGGCAACGTCGTGAAGGTCACCACCGGCGACTCCACCAAGGTCAGCGAGACCAAGGACGGGAAGGTCTCCGACCTCAAGGCGGGGCAGAGCGTGACCGTCCTCGGCACCACCGGCAGCAACGGCGACGTGACCGCGACCACCGTCACCGAGGGCGGCAGCACCAGCGGCTTCGGCGGTTTCGGCGGCTTCGGGGGATTCGGCGGCGGCAACGCCGGCGGCACCGGCACCGGCACCGGAAGCGGCACCGGAAGCGGCAACTAGACACGGCAGCGCCCGCACCGACACCGCCCGCACGGCTCACAGCATCGGCCCGTACCGTGCTGCGTCGTATCCCCACCGGGCCGGGAGGATTCCCATGGAGGCACCCGAGGCCAGCCTGCTGGTCGTGGACGACGAACCGAACATCAGGGAACTGCTCTCCGCGTCCCTGCGGTTCGTCGGCTTCAAGGTGGCCTCCGCGGCGACCGGCGCCGACGCGCTCGCCGCCGTCACGCGCGAACGGCCCGACCTGGTGGTCCTCGACGTGATGCTGCCGGACATGGACGGCTTCACCGTGGTCCGGCGGCTGCGCGAGGAGAGCGGGCCGCTCCCGCGGGCCGGCGGCCCCGACCGGCTGCCGGTGCTCTTCCTCACCGCGAAGGACGGCGTCGACGACAAGATCAGCGGGTTGACCGCGGGCGGCGACGACTACGTCACCAAGCCGTTCAGCCTGGAGGAGCTGATCGCCCGGATCAGGGCGATACTGCGCCGCACCGGCGGCCCCACCGACGACGGGCGGCTGGTCGCGGGCGACCTCGAACTCGACCCGGTCGGCCACCAGGTGCTGCGCGGCGGCCGCCCGATCTCGCTGTCCCCCACCGAGTTCAAGCTGCTCGCCTACCTGATGGCCAACGCCGACCGGGTGGTGTCCAAGCCGCAGATCCTCGACCACGTGTGGGCGTACGACTTCGGCGGCGACCTGAGCATCGTGGAGTCGTACATCTCCTACGTGCGGCGCAAGGTGGACGCGGCGGCGGGCGGCGGGCCGAAGCTGATCCACACGGTGCGGGGCGTCGGCTACGTGCTGCGCCGCCCCGCGCCGGCCAAGGGCTGAACGGGCCGCCCGGGCATGGGATCGCCGGGGACGGGATGGGCCCGCCGGGCGGCGGGACTGCGCTGGGCGGCGGTGCCGCTGCGCTCCCGGCTGGTGCTGCTCGCACTGGTGCTGGTGCTGCTGGGCCTGACGGTAAGCGACACGGTCGTGCTCGGTTCGGTGCGCGGGCAGTTGCTGCAACGGGTGGACCAGCAGCTCGAGCGCTACGGCCGGCCCCTCGCGCGGCGCCTCGGCTCGGAGGGGGTGCCGCCGCAGCGCTACCCGGCCCCGGGCACCGGCGGCCGCGGCGCCCCCGGCTACGGCAGCACGGAGTCGAGCACGGGCGCGGGTACAGGCTCCGGCACGGGTACAGGCACCGGCACCGGGTCGGCCGCCGCCGACAGCAGCACCGGCACCACCGACGGCACCACCGGCAGCACCGACGCCAACCGCCCCTGGCTCCCCAGCCAGTTCGTCGTCGCCTTCGCCACCGCCGACGGCCGCGTGGTCCAGCAGATCCGGCAACCGGTCGCCGCAGGCGACCCCCAGCCGCTGTGGCCCACGATGAACGCCGCCCGGCTCAGCGCCCGCTACGACCACCCCTTCGACGTCCGCAGCGACCACGGCGGCGGCAGCTGGCGGGTGCTGATCGTGCCGGTCGCCGCCGCAGGCGGCAGCGACACGCCCGCCGGGGTCGTAGTGGCCTCCTCCCTCGACGACGTCGCCTCCACCACCAGCCGGCTCAGCACCGCCTTCCTGCTGATCGGCGGGGTCGTGGTGGCGCTGCTCGGCATCGCGGGCTGGTTCGCGGTGCGGGCCGGGCTGCGGCCCCTGAAGCGGATCGAGGCGACCGCGGCCGAGATCGCTGCGGGCCGCCCGCTGTCACACCGGATGCCGGTCGCGTCGCCGGGCACCGAGGTCGGGCGGCTGTCGTCCGCGCTCAACGGCATGCTCGCGCAGATCGAGTCCGCGTTCGCCGCCCGCGCCGCGTCCGAGCAGCAGATGCGCCGCTTCGTCGCCGACGCCAGCCACGAACTGCGCACCCCGCTGGCCGGCATCCGCGGCTTCGCCGAGCTGTACCGGATGGGCGCGCTCGCCGACGACGCCGACGTGAAGCGGACCATGGCCCGGATCGAGAGCGAGGCCGTACGCCTCGGTGGGCTGGTGGAGGACCTGCTCACGCTGGTGCGGATGGACGAGCAGCGGCCGCTCCAGCTCGCGCCGATGGACCTGCGCACCCTCGCGGTGGACGCGCTGCACGACACCACCGCGCTCGACCCGACCCGGCAGGTCGCCCTCACCGGACCCGGCGGCGCGGACACCGCGCCCGGCCCGGCGCCGGTGCTGGGCGACGAGGCGCGGCTGCGCCAGGTCGTGGCGAACCTCGTCGGCAACGCCGTCGCCCACACCCCGCCGGGCACCCCGGTCCGCATCGGCGTCGGCGCCGCGGACGGCCACGGCGTCCTGGAGGTCGCCGACGCCGGTCCTGGGCTGACCCGCGAGCAGGCCGCCCGCGTCTTCGAGCGCTTCTACCGGGTGGACGCCTCCCGCTCCCGCGCCACCGGCGGCGGCGCCGGGCTCGGCCTCGCCATCGCCGCCGCGCTGGTCGCCGCCCATCGCGGCACCGTCGAACTCGACACCGCGCCCGGCAAGGGCGCCACCTTCCGCATCCGGCTGCCCTCGGCCCGCTGACCTGCGCGCCCGCCCGCCGGGCCGGAACTCCGCCGCGGGCGGCGCGGGTCACGGATGGATATCGGCACGCAACCTTCCGTCCAGGTGGCGGCTCTTTCTGTGCACACGCGCGTTCAACTGCGGTTTCGGCGTTCTGCACACTTACGCTCGCAAATCCGGGGGTTCCGCGCCACGCCCGCCGCTGGAAAGGTCGCCGATGCCCGAACCGCTCCGCGCCGCACGCCGGGAACCGCCGCAGGCGCCGGACACGGCACGCTCGCCGGGCACCGCGCCCCGCTCGCCGGCGCCGCGCCCGACAGCCGGGTGGAGCCGGTGGATCGCGACGGTCTGCGCGGTGTACGTCGCCGCGCAACTGCTCCTGGTGCTGCCGGGTTCCGGGCTCGGCTGGGACGAGACGGTCTACACCAGCCAGGTCAGCGGCCGGATTCCGGCCGCCACCTTCAGCGCCCCGCGGGCCCGCGGCATCTCCTTCCTGGCCGCGCCGGTCGCCCACTTCACCGACTCCCCTCTCGCGCTGCGGCTGTGGATGGCGGCGCTGTCCGGCATCGGCCTGTACGTCGCGCTGCACCTGTGGCGGCGGGTGCTGCCCGAGCGGGTGCTCGCCCTGGCCGGGGCCCTGTTCGCCGGGCTGTGGATCACCCTGTTCTACGGGCCGCAGGTGATGCCGAATCTGTGGAGCGCGTTCGGCGCGCTCGCCGCGGTGGGCTGCTTCGTGCGGGCCGTGCGCGACCCCCGCGACCGGGCCGCGCTGGTCGGGCTGGCCGCGGGCGTGACCGTGGTCGGGCTGATGCGCCCGCCGGACGCGGGCTGGCTGGCACTGCCGCTGGCCGCGGTGGCGCTGGCGGTGCCGCGGTGGCGGCGGCCGGCGGTGCTGGCGGTGCTCGTCGCGGGGGTGGTGCTGGGCTGCGCGGAGTGGGTGGTCGAGGCGTACGTCCGCTACGGCGGGCTGTCCGAGCGGCTGCACAGCTCCAGCGCGGTCGAGGGCGGGATGGGGCTGCACTTCGCGGTGGACGACCAGGTCAGGTCGCTGAGCGGCCGGGCGCTGTGCCGCCCCTGCACGGTGCAGTGGCGGCACAAGGACACGTCGCTGTGGTGGTTCGCGCTGCCGTTCCTGGCGGTGGGCGGCGCGGCGGTGGTGCCCCGGCTGCGGCGCTCGGCGGTGTGGCTCGCCGGGCTGACCGCGGTGTCGATGGCGCTGCCGTACCTGTTCACGATCTCGTACGCGGCGCCGCGGTTCCTGCTGCCGACGTACGCGCTGCTGGCGCTGCCGGTGGCGGAGTTCCTGTGGTGGGCGGTCACCCGGGCCGAACTCGCCGCGGAAGGAAGCCGGTTGAGGCTGCGGCCGGTGGCGGTCGCGGTAGTCGCCGTCGGGCTGTGCGGCCATCTCGCCATCCAGGGCGGTGTGCTGCACACCGCGACCCGCAACAACCACCGCACCACGCAGGAGTACCGCGCCGTCGCGGACGGGCTGCACGCGCACGGCGTCACCGCGCCCTGCACGCTCAGCGGCGTCTCCGCGGTGCCGATCTCCTTCTACACCGGCTGCACCTCACGCCAGTTGGACGGGCCGGACCGCAGTATCGACACGGCCGGGCTACTGGCCCGCACCCGGCAGCAGCCGGTCGCCTACCTGGTCACCGGCGGCGGGCGCCCGCCGGCCTTCGCCCGCGCCTGGCGGTCGGTGCCGCTGCCGACCCCGCGCGGCGCCCGCGCCTTCCGCGCCTACCTGCCCCCGGCGCGGTAGCCGGGCGGGCCTGGGCGGCAGATCAGTCTCCGCGCACGCCGATCGTCAGGAGCAGGTTGGCGTAGGTGCGGCGGTCGCCGGTGGCGATCACCAGGGCGGTGTCGGGGCCGCGGGCGGCGTCGTAGAAGGCGTGCCGATCGAGGCCGTCGAGCGGCACACCGGGCAGGGCGGCGCGGAACTCGGCGAAGACCTCCGGTTCGGGCTGCCCGGGCGGCGGGGTCATCACGGTGGCGGCCTCGAACGGCGCCGCGTCCGCGAGCGCGGCGAGCACCTCGGTGACAAGCATCCGGTCCGGCGCGAGGTTGAGGTAGACGCGCGCGGCGGCCGGGTGGGCGCCGGTGGTGTGCGGGTAGTGGCCGTCGCTGACGAGCACCCGCGAGCCGTGCCCGGCCGAGGCCAGCGCCGCAAGAATCGTCGGGTGGGTGAGCTGGTATCGCAGCATGTACGGCTCCTCGGACGCGCGTCGCGGGCGTAGAGATCCGATCTCTACGCCCGCGAGCGTACCGGCCCGGCCCGGCGTGCGGCAGGCCGGCCGCGGCGGCCGGCACCACCGCCCCGGTGTCGTACCCGCGCGGCACACTGGAGGCATGTGCAGAAGCATCAAGACCCTGCGTCCGCCGATGGCCCCCGAGGTGCACGACGAGGACATCCGCGCCGCCGCCCTCCAGTACGTACGGAAGGTCTCCGGGTTCCGCGCCCCCGCGGCGCACAACCAGGAGGTCTTCGACACCGCGGTCGCCGCGATCACCGCGGCCACCGCCGACCTGCTGGCCGGCCTCGAGGTCCGCGGCAGCGGCTCCGCCGCGACAACGGCGAGCTGACCGGCCCGGGCGGCCCCGCGGCGTTACCCTGCCGCCATGGCGCACATGACCGAGGCGGAGTGGCGCGAGTTCGCCACGACCGGCACTCGCACCGGAAAGCTCGCCGTCCAGCGCAGGAACGGACGGCCGCACGTCACCCCCGTGTGGTTCGTGCTCGACGACACCGACCCGGCCGACATCCGCGTGGTCTTCATGACCGGGCGCGACTCGCTCAAGGGCCGCGCCCTGCGGCGCGACCCGCACTTCGCGCTCTGCGTCGACGACCAGGAACCGCCCTACTCCTTCGCCCTCTTCGAGTGCACCGCCGAACTCTCGGAGGACCTGATGGCCCTCCAGAACTGGGGCACCCGCATCGGCGGGCGCTACATGGGCCCCGACCGCGCCGCCGAGTTCGGCGCCCGCAACGCGGTCCCCGGCGAGCTGCTCGTCAGCGGCCGCATCGACCGCCTCACCGCCGAGGCCCGCATCGCCGACTGACCGAGCACCCCTGGCGCCTGCCGACGGCGGGCGCCAGGGATCAGCCGGGCGGGGGTTCAGCCGTAGGAGAGGTGGGCGCAGGGGTCGGTGGCGGCGGTGCGGTTGGGGGCGGTCGGGGGCGCGGCCGGTGCCGCCGGTGCCGGGGTCGCGGTCGCCGTCGCGGTCCTGGCGAAGTCGGCGCCGACGACGAGGTTGATCCCGCTGATGCCGAGCGGCTCCAACCGGGCTCCGGGGAAGAGCCGGCTGAGGGATTGCGCCTGGACGGTGTGGGCGGCGCCGTACTGGATGAGGGTGGTGGCGTGGTCCTGGGCGCGGGCGGTGGCCGTACCGGTCACGGTGAAGTGGGACTTCGCCAGTTCGGCCGACGCGCTGGCGGCCAGTCCGTTCGTGGTGGTGCCGTTGTAGACCGCGACCGCGATGCCGGATCCGTCGACCGCGGGGGCCGGCGCCGGGGCCGTCGTCGGGGCGGTCTGCCCGGAGGTGTGCGTGCCGTCGAGCGTACGGTTCGCCCGCAGTGCCGCGAACAGCTCGTCCACGTCCGGGTGGACGAGGTCTATCCGCGCCCCCGCGTACCGCCAGGGCGCGGTGACGAACTGGATGTTCTTCAGGTCGACGTGCTTGAGCGACAGCCCGAAGGACATCAGCTTGGCGGCGGTGCCGAGCCCGGGATCGACGGTGAGCGACTTGGTCGCGGCGTTCGCCAGCGGCAGCAGCGTCGCCGGGTTCATCCCCTCGCCCTTGACCTTGGCGATCAGCGCGGACAGGAACGCCTGCTGGCGCAGCATCCGCCCGACGTCGGACCCGTCCCCGATGCCGTGCCGCATCCGTACGTAGTCCAGCGCGTCCCGGCCGGACAGTTTCCGCATCCCCTTGTGCAGGACCAGCTTCCCCCGGTACCCGAGGCCGGGGTTGAGGTCGCCGGAGTAGATGTCGTCCGGCACGCAGACGTCGACGCCGTGCACCGCCGAGGTCATCGCCGCGAAGCCCTCGAAGTCGACCACGACGGTGTGGTCCACCCGCATCCCGGTGAGTTTCTCCACGGTGTTCTGGGTGCACGCGGGGTTGCCGGCGGCGGTGTCGCCCACCGAGAAGGCCGAGTTGAACATGGCGCTGGGCTGCTCCGCCGTCCAGGTGCCGTTCGGCAGCAGGCAGGGCGGGATGTCCACCAGGGAGTCGCGCGGAATGGAGACGCCCACCGCGTGCTGATGGTCGGGGTAGACGTGCAGCAGGATCGTGGTGTCCGAGCGGCCGATGTCGCCGGAGCTGCCCTTCCCGCCGAGCGCGGAGTTGCCGCCGGCGCGGGTGTCGGACCCGATCAGCAGGATGTTCTGCGCGGTGTCGCCGTCGGCGTCGGCCTGTTCGGCCCCGGGCCGGTCCTTGCTCAGCCCGGCGGCGTCGAAGGTGGAGATGTTCGCGTCGAGCTTGAGGTAGATCGCACCGGCGCCGCCGACGACCAGCAGCACGAAGGCCACCGCGATCGCGACGGCCCAGCGTTTTCGGCTCCGCCCGGGCCCGTGCCCACGAACGCCCATCCCCACACCCTCGGTTCGGCGGGCCCCGCGTCACGCGGCGGCCCGACAGTGCCCCCCGGCTTTGCCACTGTACGTGCCGGGGTGTCGGAAGGGGGCGGTTCGCGCGGGTCCGTCCCCCGCACGGTGACGCTGTGTCAACTCACCGCGCGGGGAGGGCCCTCGGGCCGTCACACCTCGCGCTGGAACGCGCGCAGCCAGTCCACCGATCGGGCCGGGTCCAGCGCGATCCGGTCCAGCGCGTCCATCGCCTTGGTGTACTCCACGACCTCGTCGTGCTTGTCGACGTAGAGCGCGCCGGTGAGCTGCTCCAGGTAGACCAGGTCGGGCAGGTCGGACTCGGGGAAGCTCAGCAGCGTGAAGGCGCCGCCGCCCGCCGCGTGCCCGCCGGACGCGAACGGCAGGATACGCACGTCGACGTTGGACGCCTCCGCCGCTTCGAGGATGTGGCCGACCTGATCCCGCATGACCTTCGGACCGCCGAACGACCGGCGCAGCGCGCCCTCGTCCATCACGCATACGAAGTGGGGTGCCCGCTCCGACACGAGGAGCTTCTGCCGTTCCAGGCGTAGGCCGACTCGTCTTTCCACCCAGGACTCGGCCGCGCCGGGGTAGCCGACGCGGATCACGGACCTGATGTAGTCCTCGGTCTGGAGCAGCCCGTGCACGAACTGCACCTCGAAGGTGCGGATCAGCGCCGCCGACTCCTCGAGTCCGACGTAGGTCTGGAACCAGGTCGGCATCACCTCGCCGTACCCGTGCCACCAGCCGGCCGCGTTGGCCTCCCGGACCAGCCCCAGCATCGCCAACCGCTCGGCCTCCTCGGTCACTCCGTACATGGTCAGCAGGTCGGCGACGTCCCGCTCCTTGAAACTGACCCGTCCCAGTTCCATCCGGCTGATCTTCGACTCGGAGGCGCGGATCGAGTAGCCCGCGTCCTCCCGGGTGATGCCCTGGGACTCCCGCAGCCGTCGCAACTGCGCCCCGAGCAGCATTCGTCGCACGATGGACCCGCCTCCCGGCTGCCCTGCGCTCATAGGTCACGCTCCGCCCTTAGCTCATCAGCAGTCTGCCACTTATGTGCTGCGGGCAGTACCCATCCCGTCACTCTCCATCGTCACGTGCATAAATTCCTTGCAGATGCACGTGCAGACGCCCTTGCATCGCCGGGTGCTGATCCATGAGCATGGTGTCCGTGCAGATACCTCGGGGGCTCGCATGAGGGCAGAGGCAGCAGCTGTGCTGGAACCGTTATGGCAAGGCGTACTCGCGCCCGAGCGACTCGCCGCCGGCGACGGGGCCAGCTGCGGGCTCTCGGCTGCCCCCGAGTCCGTGCGCGAGGCGCGGGGCTTCGCCCGCGCCACCCTCAAGCACTGGGACATGCCGCTGCTGCGGGACTCGATGGAACTGGTCGCCTCGGAGCTGGTCACCAACGCGCTGCGGTACGCGGTGCCGCTGGGCACCCCCGGTGCGCCGGTGCAGCTGAGCCTGGTGCGCTGGAGTTCCCGGGTGGTGTGCGCGGTGCGCGACCCCAGCGGGGTCGCGCCGATCGCGAAGGACCCGGACTACGTGGCGGAGACCGGCCGCGGACTGCACCTGGTGGAGTCCTTCAGCGAGAGCTGGGGCTGGCATCCGCTCGGCGGTGCGGGAAAGGTGGTCTGGGCGCTGTTCCTCGTGCCCGGCAGCCGCATGCAGTGAACATGCGGTGAAGCAGCCGTCCGGCGGCGGAGGTCGGGGCCGATAGCAGCTCGGCCCGGCTTCCGCCAGGGCGTCAACCGGCTTCCGCTACGGCATCAAGTGGTCGAACTCCCCGGCCTTCACGCCGATGATCATGGATTCGATCTCGGCCCGGGTGTAGATCAGCGCCGGCCCGTCAGGGAAGCGGGAGTTGCGCACCGCCACCTCGCCGTCCGGCAGAGCGGCGAACTCCACGCAGGTCCCATTGGCATTGCTGTGCCGACTCTTCTGCCAGACCGCTTCCGAGAGATCCTCCGCAGCCATTCCGTTGTGCGTCCGGCGCATCAGCGACTCCTACACCTGTACCTCGTCTGGTACTCGAATCATAACTCGTGGGCAAGTCACGTGCATGTGCACGTGCAAGTGCACGTGCGCTTACTTACAGTCATGTTCTGGGCCAAGCCACCGGCCCAGAACACCAGCTTGCCTACAGTCGGTAACCACCTGTTCGGGTCAGATACGCTATTGACGTTCCGTAGCCGAACAACTCACTCCACGCAACGAATTGGGAGCAGCCTGCAATGGCTCGTCACCTCATCACCTCAGCCCTGCCCTATATCAACGGGATCAAGCACCTGGGCAACATGGTGGGGTCCATGCTCCCGGCGGACGTGTACGCGAGGTACCTGCGCGACCGCGGCCACGAGGTGCTGTACATCTGCGCCACCGACGAGCACGGCACCCCCGCCGAACTCGCCGCCAAGGAAGCCGGACTGCCCGTCGACGTCTTCTGCGCCCAGGCGCACGACGCGCAGAAGGCCATCTACGACGGCTTCGAGCTGTCCTTCGACCACTTCGGCCGCAGCTCCTCCGCGCAGAACCGCGACATCACCCAGCGCTTCGCCCGCACTCTCAACGAGAACGGGTTCATCGAGGAACGCACCGTCCGCCAGGTCTACTCGCTGGACGACGGCCGCTTCCTGCCCGACCGCTACATCGTCGGCACCTGCCCGCACTGCGGCTACGACAAGGCGCGCGGCGACCAGTGCGAGAACTGCACCCGCGTGCTCGACCCGACCGACCTGATCGAACCGCGCTCGGCGATCAGCGGGAGCAGCGCCCTGGAGGTCCGCGACACCCAGCACCTCTTCCTCCTCCAGTCCAAGCTGGCCGGTGAGGTCGAGGCGTGGATCGACGCCAGCAGCGGGGAGTGGCCGACCCTGGCGTCCTCGATCGCCCGCAAGTGGCTCACCGAAGGGCTCCAGGACCGCTCGATCACGCGCGACCTCGAGTGGGGGGTCCCTGTGCCCGCCGACACCTGGCCGGAGCTGGCGGCGGAGGGCAAGGTCTTCTACGTCTGGTTCGACGCACCCATCGAGTACATCGGTTCCACCAAGGAGTGGGCCGACGCCGCGGGCGAGGGCGAGACCCGCGACTGGCGCTCGTGGTGGTACGACGCGGACGGCGGCGACAACCCGGTGCGCTACACCGAGTTCATGGCCAAGGACAACGTCCCCTTCCACACCGTGATGTTCCCGGCCACCCAGCTGGGCACCCGCGAGCCGTGGAAGCGCGTGGACTACGTCAAGGCGTTCAACTGGCTCAACTACTACGGCGGCAAGTTCTCCACCTCGCAGCGCCGCGGCATCTTCACCGACGCCGCGCTGGAGATCCTGCCGGCCGACTACTGGCGCTACTTCCTGATGGCCAACGCGCCGGAGTCCGACGACACCTCCTTCACCTGGGAGCTGTTCACCTCCTCGGTGAACAAGGACCTCGCCGACACCCTCGGCAACTTCGTCAACCGGGTGCTGTCCTTCTCCCGCAAGCGGTTCGGCGACGCGGTGCCGGAGGGCGGCGCCCCGGGCGCGGCGGAGGCGAAGCTCGGCGAGCAGATCACCACGCTGCTGGCCGAGTACGAAGGCCACATGGAGACCCTCCAGTTCCGCAAGGCCGCCCAGTCGCTGCGGGCGCTGTGGAGCGCGGGCAACTCCTACCTGGAGGAGAAGGCGCCCTGGCTGGAGATCAAGACCTCGCCGGAGGGCGCGGCGCTCACCCTGCGCACCGCGATGAACCTCATCCACCTCTACGCGGTCGTCTCCGAGCCCTTCATCCCCGCATCGGCCCGGGCCATGCGCGCCGCATTCGACCTGCCGGACGACACCGCGAGCTGGGTCACCCCCGAGCAGGCGGGCGCCCTGACGACGCTGCCGGCCGGCACCCCGTTCACCGTGCCGCCGGTGCTCTTCGCGAAGATCACCGACGAGGACCTGGCCGGGTACACCGAGCGCTTCGGCGGTGACCCGGACGCGGCCGCGTAGCGCGGTCCGGCGAACGCCCAAGGGCCCGCGGACACCCTGTCGCCAGGGGTGCCCGCGGGCCTTTTCACTGCACCGCTCAGGCGGACAGCGCCTTCGCGTCGCCCATCACCACCACCGGGTGCTGCGCGGGGTCCAGGGTGCGCAGCAGGGTCTTCATCACCGACTCCGGCAGCGAGACGCAGCCGTGGGTGGGGCCGCCGTGGTCGACGTGCAGCCAGATGCCGCCGCCGCGGGAGCTGCCGAGCGGGCGGGTCCAGTCCAGCGGGCTGGTGCCGGGCTCGCGGTTGTAGTTGATGGCGATCACGTAGTCGAAGGCGTCCGCGAGCGACTCGCCGTCGAAGCCGGTGCCCGGCGAGCTGAAGCCGGACCGTTCGTGGTCGTAGGGGAACCGGGTGCCGGGGTCGGCGAGGCGGCCGCCGGCGTCGGTGAGGGTGAACACGCCGATCGGCGAGCGCAGGTCGCCCGCCTGGTGGTCGGTGCTCCAGCCGTGCAGCGCGTTGTGCGCGGACCAGACCGGGCCGGCCGCGGTCCAGCCGGCGTCCGGGTCGCGCTCGAAGAGCCGCACCTTGGACGTCGACTTGTCGTGGCCGTCGCCGGTGACGAGCACCACCTGCCGGGCGTCCGCCGGGACCTCGGCGAGGGTCTTCGGGCCGACCCCGGGCAGCGTGGCCGGGGCGGGGGTCGTCGGGGCGGGCGTCGTCGGCACGGTGCGCGGCGCGTCCCGCCCGGCCGCGGCGCCCACGGGGGACGCGACCGCGCCCTGCTCCGCCAGCCGGGACGGCCGCGCCCCGGTGCCGCTCGCGGGGGCGCACCCGGCGAGCAGGGCGCCGGCCGCGCCGAGGGCCACGGCGGCCAGCACGGCCCGCCCGCGGTCGGGCCCGGTACGGCGGGCGGTCCTGCGGGCAGCGGCCTCGCGGGCACCGGCCTTGCGGGAAGCGTCCTTGCGGGGGACGGACATGATCGGGTCTCGGCCTTTCCTCGGCGGCCGCCTCATGCGAGGTCGGCCGACGTCAGTACGTCGCGGGTCTCGGTCAGCTGCGCGGCGCTCGGTGCCGCCAGACACGCGGTCAGGGTGACCACCACGTCGGAGCCCTGGGGCCCGGGCAGCGTGGTGGTGAGTTCGGTGGTCCCGCCGACGGTGCGGCACGCGGTCACCACCGGCGCCGCCTGGACGACGTGGTCGGTCCGGCGGATCTCGTCCAGCGCGACCGCGTCGTGCTTCAGGCGGAACTGGAGCAGCGTGCCGCCGCGGTCCAATCTCCGCACCAGGGGTGTGCAGAAGTCGTCGCGGGCGTGGTCGCAGCCGCTCGTCGGCACGGCGAGCGGCTGGGTGGCGGCGTACTCGGACAGCGTGCCGGCCTTGAGGGTGTACCAGTTCGCGGGCATCGTCAGCCGCAGCCCGGCCAGGTCGCCGTAGGCGTACACCCGGTCGCCCGGCGGCGGGGCCAGCGTGGTGCCGGTCGGGCCGGGCGCGGCCGCCGTGGCGCGGCCGGCGGTCGCCCGGGCGCCCGCGGTCCCCGGGCCGGCGGCCTGGGCGCGCTGCCCGGACGCCGCCGGACGGGCGGCGCCGCCCCCCGGTGACGGCAGCAGCAGCCCGGCCGCCGCGACCACGGCCACCGCGACTGCCGACGCGCCGACCGCCGCCCGGCGCCTCCCGCGCCGCCGCATCCGCTCCCGTACCCCCTCCAACCGCTGGACGGGCGCCGGTAGTTGCGGCACCACCCGCTCCAGCAGGGCGCTCAGTTCGCGTTCCTCATCGGTCATCGCCGCCCACTCCCCCACCCCGTACGGACACCGCGGACGGCAGGCGCGCGCGCAGTGAGCGCAGCGCCTTGGACGCCTGGCTCTTGACGGTGCCCTCCGAGCAGCCCAGCGCCTCGGCGGTCTCCGTCACCGTCAGGTCCTCGAAGTACCTGAGCACGACCACGGCCCGCTGCCGTACGGGCAGCGCCCGCACCGCCAGGCCCAGCGCCTGTTCCAACTCCACGCTCTCGTACGGGTCGCCGTCCGCCGCGCGCTCCGGCAGCTCGCCGTGCGGCACCTCGCCCCGCCATCTGCGCCGCCACCACGACGCGTGCGTGTGCACCAGCGCCTTGCGGACGTACGCCTCCGGGTTCTCGCCCGCGATGCGGTGCCACTTCGGCCAGGTGCGGGCGAGCACCGTCTGGAGCAGGTCCTCCGCGAGGTGGGCGTCGCCCGTGAGCAGCCAGGCGACCCGGAGGAGCCGAGGGCCCCTCGCCGCCACCCACTCCTCGAACCCGGGTTCGCTCAAGGTGTTTCCTCTCCACACCCCTCCAACACGCATGCCCCCTCGAAGGGTTGCCTCACGCGGGAAGGGCGCCCAAAAGGGGCCCGGGGAACCGCGCCGGCAGTTCCCCGAGCCCCTTTTGAGGAGCGTCTGTCAGCTCTTGTGCTGCTGCGGCTTGCGCAGTTGGAGGTGCAGCTCGCGCAGGCGGGTGTCGGGCACCTCGGACGGCGCCCCCATCAGCAGGTCCTGCGCGTTCTGGTTGAGCGGGAAGGCGATGGTCTCCCGGATGTTCGGCTCGTCCGCGAGCAGCATGACCATGCGGTCGACGCCGGGCGCGATCCCGCCGTGCGGGGGCGCGCCGTAGTGGAACGCCCGCAGCATCCCGCCGAACTCCGCCTCCACCGTCTCCCGGGAGTACCCGGCGATCTCGAACGCCGCGTACATCACGTCGGGTTCGTGGTTCCGGATCGCGCCGGAGGACAGCTCGATGCCGTTGCAGACGATGTCGTACTGCCAGGCGAGGATGTCCAGCGGGTCCTTGGTGCGCAGCGCCTCCAGGCCGCCCTGCGGCATGGAGAACGGGTTGTGCGAGAACTCGATCGCCCCGGTGTCCTCGTTGCGCTCGAACATCGGGAAGTCCACGATCCAGCAGAAGCGGAAGACGTTCTCGTCGAACTGCCCGGCGCGGCGGGCCGCTTCGACCCGCACCGGGCCCATGATCTTCGAGACCTCGTCGAACTGCCCGGCGCCGAAGAAGATCGCGGTGCCCGGCTTCGCGCCGACCGCGGCGAGCAGCGCGGCGGTGTCGTCCTCGGTGAGGAACTTCGCGATCGGCCCGGTGAGCTTGTTCGCGTCGCCGACCCGCACCCACGCCAGGCCCTGCGCGCCGAGCGAGACCGCGTACTCGCCGAGGGAGTCGAAGAACTTCCGCGGCTGCTCGGCGGTGTCGGGCACGGCCAGCGCGCGGACGTGCTTGCCGGCGAACGCCTTGAAGTCGGAGTCGGCGAAGATGCCGGAGACGTCGACGAGTTCGAGCGAGGTGCGCAGGTCGGGCTTGTCGTTGCCGTACTTGAGCATCGACTCGCGGAACGGGATGCGCGGGAAGGGCGAGGTGACGGTGCGGCCGCCGCCCAGCTCGGTGAACAGGTCGGTCATCACCTTCTCGATGACGCCGAACACGTCCTCCTGCTCCACGAAGCTCATCTCGACGTCGAGCTGGTAGAACTCGCCGGGCGAGCGGTCCGCGCGGGAGTCCTCGTCGCGGAAGCAGGGCGCGATCTGGAAGTAGCGGTCGAAGCCGGAGATCATCAGCAGCTGCTTGAACTGCTGCGGCGCCTGCGGCAGCGCGTAGAACTTCCCGGCGTGCACCCGGGAGGGCACCAGGAAGTCACGGGCGCCCTCGGGCGAGGTGGCCGACAGGATGGGCGTGGCCATCTCGTTGAAGCCGAGCGCGGTCATCTCGCGGCGCAGGAAGGAGATCACCTGGGTGCGCAGCATCAGGTTGCGGTGCATGCGCTGGCGGCGCAGGTCGAGGAAGCGGTTGGTGAGCCGCATCTCCTCGTTGGCGTTGTCCTCGGGGAAGACCGGGAACGGCAGCGGGTCGGCGGCGCCGAGCACCTCCAGGGAGGTCACCTCGACCTCGATCTCGCCGGTGGGCAGCTCGGGGTTGACGTTCTCCGCCGAGCGGGCCAGCACACGGCCGTCGACCCGCAGCACGGACTCCTTGGACTGGCCGCTGAGCCGGTCGTAGACCGGGGAGCCGGGGTGCACCACGAGCTGGGTGAAGCCGTAGTGGTCGCGCAGGTCCACGAAGAGGATGCCGCCCAGATCGCGGCGGTTGTGCAGCCAGCCGGACAGGCGGACGTCGGTGTCGACGTCGGTGGCGCGCAGCTCGCCGCAGGTGTGGGACCGGTACCGGTGCATCAGCTTCGTCCTAGGCGTGGGATGTGGAGACAGATGTGACATCAGGCGTGGGGCTCAGCCTACCGGCGCCCCTGCCCCCGCTATCCACAGGTATCTATTCGCCCATAATCTCCGGATCACCATAAACTGGGAAAATGCGCACAGAGGACGTCCTCGCCGCCGCGGGCTACGGGCTGTGGCAGTGGGACGAATCGACCGGCACCGTCGCGGTCGACGGCCGTGCGGCCCGCCTGCTCGGACTGTCCGGCGGAGCCGCCACCCACCGGTCGTCGGAGGTGCGGGCCCGGCTGCACCCGGCGGACTACGTCGCGCTGGCCGGTGCGGTCTCGCTGGCCGCCGCCGAGGGCACCGTGGCGGAGGCGCTGCTGCGTGTGGTCAAGGAGGGCGGCCGGGTGGAGCGCACCGTGCGGGCCCGGCTGCGGCCGCAGGGACCGCTGCTCAGCGGCAGCCTGCACGAGATCCGTGAGCCCGTCGGGGGATACGAAGCGCCGTACGACGTGCCGCTCGACGGGCCGGACCCCCGGCTGGGGCCTGCCGCGCTCGCCGCCACCCGGGAGGGGCGCGGCGGCTGGCGGCGGGCCCGCGAGGCGTTCCTGCTGGACGCCGGGCGGGCGCTCGCCGAGGCCGACTCCACCGCCGAGGTGCTGCGGGTCGCGGCCACCTTGTCCATGCCCGGGTTCTCCCCCGACGGCCTGGCCGTCTTCGGGATCACCGGCGACCGGCTCGCGCTCATCGGCCACCACGGGCAGGAGATCATCGACCCGTCGGTCCTGGACATGCCGCTGACCACGGAGTATCCCGCCGTCACCGCCGTGCGCACCGGCAAGGCGGTCTACCTGCCCAGCCCCGAGTCGTACCAGGAGCGCTATCCGTCGACCTGGCCGCTCGTCCGGCCGTACGGCCGCTCGTCGTGGGCGTACCTGCCGCTGACCGTGGCCGGGTCCACCATCGGTGCCTGGATGGCGGCGTTCCGTGACCGGGTGGACTTCACCCCCGACGAGCGGTCGGTGCTGACCACCGTGGCCCGGATGCTCGCGCAGGCGCTGTCCCGCGCGAGCCTGCACGAGTCCGAGCGGGCGCTGTCCGACGGGCTCCAGCGCAGCATGCTGCCCGCCCGCGAGCCCGAGATCGACGGGATGGCCCTCGCCGCGCGGTACGTCCCGACCGGCGGGGGCCTCCAGGTCGGCGGCGACTGGTACGACGTGATCGGCCTGCCGTCCGGCCGGACCGCCCTGGTCATCGGGGACGTGCAGGGGCACGACGTGCGGGCCGCGGGGATCATGGGCCAGCTGCGGATCGCGCTGCGCGCCTATGCCGCGGAGGGCCACAGCCCGGACGCCGTGCTCTCCCGGACCTCCCGGTTCCTGGCCGGGCTGTCCGCCGACGCCACCCCGGAGCGGCCCGGCGGCACCGCGGACGTACGGTTCGCGACCTGCCTGTACCTGGAGGTCGACCCGGCCGACGGCAGCGTGGAGATGGCCCGCGCCGGGCACCCCGAGCCCGCGATCCGGCTCGGCGACGGCACCACGATGGTGCGCAACGTGGCGGGGGGCCTGCCGCTGGGCGTCGAGCCCGACACGGACTACCCGACCAGCCGGCTCGTGCTGGCCCCGGGCGAGGTGCTGCTGCTGTGCACCGACGGGCTGATCGAGACCGGCGGGCACGACCTGGACACCGGGTGGCTGCGGCTGCGCGAGGTCTTCGAGGCCGGGCCGGCCGAGAATCTGGAGCAGCTCGCCGACTCCCTGGTGCGGGCCGTGCACGGCCCCGCCTCCCACCACACCACCGGGCCGCTCGCCGACCGCCGCGAGGACGACATCGCCCTCCTGCTGCTGCGCCGCGACCCCGACGGGCCGACGTGCGCGGTGCCGATACGGCGCACCGTGCTGACCGTCGCGCAGTCCGACCCCGGGCAGATCCGCGCCGCGCGCGAGGACATCCGCTCGCTCCTCCACGACTGGGCCTCGCCCGACCAGTTCGAGTCCGCGGTGCTGCTCGTCTCCGAGCTGGTCACCAACGTCCTGGTCCACACCGACGACGACGCCGTGCTCGCCGCCGAGGTCATCGGCATGCCCGGCACCCGCCGCCTCCGCGTCGAGGTCGCCGACCGCTCCGACGACATGCCCCACCCCCGCTCCCCCGGCGAACTCGCGTCCTCCGGCCGCGGCCTCTTCCTCATCGAGGAACTCGCCGACGCCTGGGGCGTCGAACCCCGCGGCGACGGCAAGTCCATCTGGTTCGACCTCTTCGAATCCCGCCCCTGACAGCGCAGTTCGCTCCCCCGCGTCGCGTCCGGCCCATCCGTACGATGAGGGGCTTCGGCCCGAACCAGGTGTGCGCCACGGCGTGTTGCAGTGATGGGAACCATGAGGGCGACCGAACGAACGAGGAAGAGCGCCGCTGCCGTCATCGCCGTCCTGGCCATGGCGGCGGCGGGATGCGGAGGCAGCGTGAGCCACGGCAAGGAATCGCCCGACGCGGTGGAGAAGAAGGCGCGGTCCCTCGCGCAGCAGACGCTCGACGCGGTGCGCGGGGCGGCCGGTTCGGCGGGAACGTCTGCCGGCGGCTCGACGTGGGGCAAGTGCGCCACCGAGACCCCGGGCCAGCACCGCTTCGAGTTCCGTTACACGCTGAAGCTGGATGTTGGCGAGGAGAAGTCGACAGCCGTCATGGCTGCCGCGAAAGCCCACTTCGTCAAGCAGGGCTACGACCTCGACCTGCCGGACCCGAAGACCGACCGGGTCGGCGGGACGGAGCCCGACTCGTCGTGGTGGGTGGGGGTCGGGGTGAACAGCGACGATGACGCGATGTTCATCAGCGTCGACTCCGACTGCGTGACGACCAGTCACGACCCGAGGACGGCCTAGCCGTTGGGGTGTGCTTCGGGTGGGGCGGGTGGGGGTAGGGGATGCGGCCCGGGGTTTGTGTGGTCGGGTGGGTGTCTCCAACTCCTTTGAACGGAGCAGTAGATGAAGATCCTCGGGAGAGAGCCCGCGCTGTGGCTGTCGCTCGTGGCGGTGATCGTCAAGCTCAGCACGGCGTTCGGGCTGGATCTCAGCGACAAGCAGCAGGCGGTGGTGAACGCGTTCGCGGCCGCGGTCGTGGGGCTGCTGGTCGCGCTCACCGTCCACGACGGTGTCAACGCGGCGATACTCGGACTCGTCCAGGCGGGTATGTCGCTGGCGATCGGTTTCGGGCTGCACTGGAGCGCGGACCAGCAGTCGACCGTGATGAGCCTCGCGTCGGTGCTGATCGCGATGTGGACCCGTACGCAGGTGACCGCGAAGGTCCCGGCGAAGGCGCACACGGCGGCGGGGGCGGCGGGGGCCGCCGATGCCAAGGCCGTACCGGCGCAGAAGGCCGCCGCCGCCAAGAAGAGCGGTACCGCGCAAAAGGCGGCGGCGAAGAAGACCGACAAGGCCGAGTAGGCGCCCCGCGGCCCCGCCCGGCTCCACCCGTTCCCGCCCGCCCGGGTCCTTCCTCCGCCCGGGCGGGCACTCGTACGGCTTCGGCCTCAGGCGGCCGCGGAGCCCTTCCTGCGGCGCCGTGCGACGCCGATCGCGGCCGCGCCAGCGAGCACCGCGGCGCCGCCGACCCCCGCGATCACCGGGGTCGCGGACGAGGAACCGGTCTCCGCGAGGGTGCCTCCGTCCGGGGTCGTGGAGGAGCCCGCCGACGAGGAGGCGGCCGTACCGCCGGAGCCGCTCTTCGTACCGGCCGCCACCACGACGAAGGTGCTGTCGGTGGTGCTGCCCCGGGTGCAGTTCTTCGCGGTGTCCACGAAGCTGCCGCCGCCGTCGACCCAGGCGTCCCCGGGGGTGGAGTCGGCGGTGAGCCGTATCCGGAACTTCATGGTGGACGAGGCGTGCGCGGTCTTCAGGGTGGTGGAGCCGTAGACGAGGCCGGTCTCGCGGATGTCGTCCTTGCCCTCGTCCTTCAGGCTCAGCCACTTCGCGGCGGACGGGTCCCAGAACTCCAGGTAGGACGTCTTGTACAGGTCGGCGTTGTAGCTGTCCTCGCCGTTGTTGGCGGTGACCGCGGCGTCGATCGCGCCGAGCGCCCGATCGCTCTTGCCGGTCGCGGTCAGCGTGAAGGTGTGCCAGCCGTCGCCCGCCACGATGCGGGACGGCACACCCTTCAAGGTGAACGCGATCTCGGACGAGGGCCCGCTGCTGCACGACTTCAGCGAGCTGGTGGCGGAGGGCGTGGCGGACGCGGTCGCCGCGGAGGTGGGCGAGGTGGTCGTGGTCGGGGCGGACGACGAGGTGGACGTCGGAGCGTCCGTCGAGGTCGGCGCGGTCGTGGACGTGGAGGTGGACGTGGAGGTGGATGTGGCCGCCGGGTTCGCGGCGTCGGCGTGCGCCGCGGTGGCGGCGCCCAGCAGCACGGCCGGGACGATCGCGGTGGCCGCGGCGGCCGACAGGGTACGGCGAATCTTCATGAGCAGGGTCCTCGCGGAATGGCGCTGGCTTGGCTGACACCTGTGGGACACCGGGGCCCGGCGGACCGTTGTGCCGCGCGCGGACTGTTCGCCGGCCGTTCAACCCGGGTTCGCCCTTCCCGGCGCGGCTCCCCCGCTTCCGCGTACGATCGGAGTATGAGCAGGTGGGAGCCGGACGCGCGCGGTCGCCTCGGGAAGGCGGCGATGGAGCTGTTCGACGAGCGCGGCTACGAGCAGACCACCGTGGCGGAGATCGCCAAGCGCGCGGGCCTCACCGAGCGGACCTTCTTCCGGCACTACGCCGACAAGCGCGAGGTCCTCTTCGCCGGCTCGCCGATCCTCCAGAACACCGTCGTCGACGCGCTCACCGCCACCCCCGAGGGCACCGCGCCGTTCGACGCGGTCGTGGCCGGCATCCAAGCGGCGGCCCACGAGATGTTCCGCGGTGCGCACGCCCACGCCCGGCGCCGCCACGCGATCGTCTCCGCTCACGGCGACCTGCGCGAACGCGAACTGGTCAAGCTGGCCACGCTCTCCGCGGCCCTCGCCGGCACCCTCCGGGAGCGCGGGGTGCCCGAGCCCACCGCGAGCCTCAGCGCGGAGGCGGGCGTCGGCGTCTTCCGGGTGTCCTTCGAGCGCTGGGTGGACGAGGCCGACGCGCCGCGCGAGCTGTCCGACGTCATCGATGAGTCGCTGACGGCGTTCCGGGCCCTGACGCCGGAGGCATGACGCGGGGCCGGTGACCGCGGGCGTCGTCCCGGTCAACGCCGTTGCGGAAAGCCGTGGTTGCGGGCGGCGGCGGCCGTGGCGAAGGCGGGGACGAGCAGCACCAGGACGGTCCAGGGCAGGGCGCGGGTGCCGAGGAGGTCGAGGAGGAGGCCGCCGAGGATGCCGCCGGCGGCGGTCGCCACGTTCCACAGGGTGACCAGGAGCACCTGCGCGGCGTCGGCCTGTTCGCCGCCCGCCTCGCCCACGGCGGTCTGGAGCAGCGAGGGCGCTCCGCCCCAGCCGAGCCCCCATAGGGCGGCGGCGCCGTAGACGAGGGCGGGTACGTGCGCGCCGGCGCCCAGGACCGCCGCGGCCGTCCCCACGAGCAGCACCCCGCCGAGGGTGAGGGCGCGCAGCGCGCGGTGGATGCGCGCGCCGACCGCCCACACGCTGAGCAGGGACGCCGCCCCGAAGACGAGGAGCACCAGGTCGGTACGGCCGCCGAGCCCGACATCGTCGAGGAAGGCGGCGACGTACGTGTAGAGGAGGGTGTGCGCGAGGACGAAGGCGGCGGTGACGAGGAGGACGGGGGCAACGCCCGGGACGCGGGCGGCGCCGAGCAGGGGGTGGGGTGCCGTGGGAAGCGGGGTGGGGTCCGTGGGCAGCGGGGAGCGGTCCGCCGGAAGCGGGAAGGCGCCCGCACCCTCCTCCCGGGCGGCCGGCCCGCCCAACTGACGTGAATCGCCAGGGCGTTCCGGCACCACCACCGTGATCCACCCGAGCAGCAGCACCGTGATCCCCGACATCACCAGGAACGCCGTCCGCCAGTCCGCCGCCTTGCCCAGATACGTCGCCGCCGGCACCCCGACCGACAGCGCCACCGGAATCCCGGCCATGGCGACGGCGATCGCCCGCCCCTCCAGCCCGGCCGGGGCCAGCCTCCGCGCGTACCCGGCGAGCAGCGCCCACGCCAGCCCGGCCGCGACCCCGGCGACGAACCGCGCCGCCATCGTCAGCGGGTAGCTCCCGGACAGCGCGGTCACCGTGTTCGCGGCGCAGAACCCGGCCATCGACACGAGCAGCAGCCGTTTGCGCGGCCACCCCGAGGTCGCCGCGGTGAGCGGGATCGCGGTGACGGCCGTACCGACCGCGTAGACCGTCACCGACTGGCCGGCCGCGGACTCACCGACCCCGAGGTCCCGCGCCATCGCCGGCAGCAGCCCGGCGGGCAGCACCTCGGTGAGGCAGGTGATGAAGACCGCCGTGGCGAGCGAGAGCAGTGCGGGCAGCGGGAGGGTGGGCGGCGGGGAGGTGCCGATGCGCGTTCGCGTCGTCGTCATGCCGGTTATGCTCAAACCCTCACATCAGTGTGAAGGTCAACTCGGCCTGCCCGACCGGTCCTTGTGAGGCGCCCCACATGCGTATCGGCGAACTCTCCGCCCGCACCGACACCTCGCGCCGCCTGCTGCGCTACTACGAGGAGCAGGGCCTGATCCGGGTGCCGCGCTGCGCCAACGGCTACCGCGACTACCCGGAGGCCCTCGTGGACACGGTCCTCCACATCCGCGGGCTGCTCGACGCCGGGCTGCCCACCCGCATCATCAAGCAGTTGCTGCCGTGCCTCAACGAGCCCTGCGTCATCCACATCCCCGACGCGACACCCGAGATCGTGACCACGCTCGAGACCGAGCGCGACCGTATGACCGCGCGCATCGCGATCCTCACGCGCAACCGCGACGCGATCACGGCGTACCTGACCGCCGTGCTCCCTCCGCCCGCGCCGGGCCCGTCCTAGGAACGGGCGGCGGCGCGCATGCGCTCGGCGAGGGCGAGGAAGACGAAGCAGTTGGGGATGGCGGCGACGGCCGTGGTGCTCAGCGACCGCCACTTGCCGGCCACCCGCAGGGACACGTATCCGTCCTTGACCCGGATCTCCTGGAGTTGGGCCCAGCCGACCGCGTTGCGGTGGGACGTGATGCCGTCCCAGCTCACCGTGATGTCCCCGAAGGTCAGCGCCTCGCCGCGCTCCAACGCACGGGTGTAGCGGGGAAGTTGGGCTGCGGTGACCTGCTTCTGGAGGGCCTGCCCCCACTCCTGCGGGCGCTCCATCCCCCCGATGCCGCCGACGATGCCGGAGATCTTGGTGTGCGTGCCGTCCGGCGCGGAGAGCGTGTAGAGGTACGTCGTGTGGCTGGTCGAGCCGTTGCGGGTGTGGCGGACGATGTCCTGGAGGACGGAAGCCTCGTCCCAGCGGATCGCCGCGGGGGGCTCGTTGCCGACCCCGACGTTCACCAACCCGTGCTCGTAGAAGTGCAGTTCGCGCCCCTGCATCCGCTGGGCCACCCTGCGCCGCCGGGACGCGCCGAGCAGCACGATCACCACCACGACGACGAGCAGGACACCGCCCAGGGCCGGTACCGCGACCACCAGCGCCACCAGGACGAGCAGCACGAACCCGACGGGCAGCGCCGCGAGCGCGAGCGTCGTGGCCTTGTCGGAGGTGCTCCGCTCCGACCACGAGGGCCGCCGGTACGGCCGGTACGTAGTACGCAGCACGCCAAGTTGCTTGTGCGCGGCGATCGTTGCCGGATCGGACATCACTTGTCTCCCTCGTGTCCCCCCACACCCGGTGTCGCCTGCTGCGACGCACCCGTCTCAACCGGGGGTTCCCGTCCGCACACCTTCGCCACGGGGTGTTCACCCAGCTCCGGGTAGAGCCGGCGTTCCCACGTGTCGAGTTCCGCGGCCACGAGCTGCCCGCGCCCCGAACAGATCGGGCAGTCGCGCCGGCGGTCGCACTCCGGGCAGGTCCCGCGGCCCCGCTCGCCGATGATCCAGCCGCGCCCCTCGCACAGCGGGCACCAGCCCCGGCCGGCGCACTCGTGGCACAGCACGTATCCGCGGGAGACGGTCTCCGCGGTCCGCTCCGGTGGCGGCGGTACGAACGTCACGGGCACGTACAGGGGGCGCGCCGCGGTCCGGCCGAGGTACAGCACACCGGAGTGGCCTTCCTCCACGCGGACCCTGATCTCGGAGCCGCCACGGGTGCCCGCCACATGGGAGACGAGTGCCGCGTCCGCGCCCCGGACCGGCAGCGCTTCCGTGCCGCGCTCCGTCGCCCAGCCCCGCCCCGCCAGCCACGCGGCGGCCCGGTCCAGGACGTCCGCCACGTCCAGCCCGCCCTGCACGACGACGCGTTCCGCGGTGCTGTACCGGTACTTCAGCGGGTCGTGCCAGTCGACGACGGACGGGTCACGCAGCACCACGTCGGGCCGCTGTCCAGGGGTGAGGGCCGCCGCCAGTGCGAGGATCTCCGCCCGCAACGCGATCCCGTCGCCGATCAGTTGCTCCCACGCGCCCGGCAACTCCTGCGCCGTCGCCGGATGCTCGATCACCTCCGGCAGCGGCTTCCCCGCGGGCGAACCCGCCGGGAACCGCGGCGTCGTACCGGACAGGCTCAGGTAGCCGCTGGCGCTCCGCTGGAGGTGCAGCTCGTACCCGTCGCGCGTGCGAGCGTCGATTCCCCGCGTCCGCGAGCTGCTCCGGTCCGCCCGCGTCTGCCACCCGAACGCGTCCCATGCCCGCAGCACCGCGTCCATGCACCCCGCGACCTGCTCCGGCGCCGTGCCCGTCACCCAGTACGCGACGGTGAAGTACTCCCACTCCACCCCCTCCTCCGTCTCCTCCCACGGCAGCACCACTCCCCCGTGCAACCGCGCCCGCGGCAACTCCGGTTGCCAGAAAGCCAACCCGACGCCCGCGGGCAGCACCCGCAGCGTCCTCACGAAGTACGTCCGCAGCAGCCCCCGCATCGCCCGCTGTCCGTCTCCCACCGCAGTCATCCCCCCACCTTCCGCCTCCCCACGCCACAACACCAGGCTCCCGGAACCGGCGGGGTGCCCGTGGGCAGCCGGCCGGTGCCGGAGTGCGGCCGACGGGTGCCGGGCGGCGGCGCGGTGCGCGACCATGGGCGCCGTGGAAAGCCGCTTCCTCGGGATCGACGAGCTGACGGACATCCCGGCCGTGGCGGTCGTGGTCGACGTCATGCGCGCCTTCACCGTGGCCGCGTGGGCCTTCGCCCGCGGTGCCGAGAAGATCGTCCTCGCAGAGTCGTTGGACGAAGCCCTGGCCCTCACGTCCGGCCACCCGGACTGGGTCGCCCTCAAGGACGGCCCGCCAGCCCCCGGGTTCGACGCCGTCAACTCACCCGCTCTCCTCCGCTCCGCCGACCTCACCGGGCGGACAGTCGTCCAGAAGACCACCGCCGGCACGGTCGGCGCCCTCGCCGTCAAGGAAGCGCCCCTCATCCTCTGCGCGAGCTTCGTCGTGGCCGGCGCCACCGCCCGGCTCCTGCACTCCCGTGGCTGCACCGACGTCACCTACGTGATCACCGGTGAAGGCGGGCGCGCCGAGGAGGACTTGGCCTGCGCCCAGTACATCGCCCGGCGCGCCACCGACGGCGGACCCACCGACCCGGCGCCCTTCCTCCACCGCGCCGCCACCTCCCGCGCCGCCACCGAACTCGCACAGGGACTCCGCGCAGGTTCCCACCCAGACGACCTCGCCCTCTGCCTCGACTTCGACCGCTTCCCCTTTCCCCTCCTGGCCACCTCCGAGCCCCCTCTCCTCACTCTCCGCCCGGGCCCCTCCTGAGCCCCGGGGCCGGGAACCGTTCTGCCATCCTCGACGGATGCTGCGCCCGACGCCGCCTCGCGGACGACGGCGCGACAACGCAACGCGAAAGGGGGACGTCATGGGCTTCATGGCGGAGTTGGTCGAACCGCTGGTCCGGGAGGGGCTGGTGGCGCGGGAGGAGGTGCTCGGGTGCAGTGAGGAGGAGGTCGCCGTGCTCATGGAAGCGCAAGGGGTGACGCGCATCCCCGATGCGTACCGGGAGTTCCTGCGCTACGGCGGGAGGTACCCGTACTGGCTGACCCACACCGGCGAGTGGCACTACGACTGGTTGCTGGACATCAAGGACACCGCGCGGGAGATCGTGGCCGACGAAGGCCAGGGCGAGTGGCGGGACTTCACACCGTATGAACGGGCGTACGTCTTCCAGACCCACCAGGGATACGAGTTCTTCTGCTTCCGCCCCGAGGACTTGGCGGCGCCGGACCCCCACTTCCTCGTGTACAACGGGCGGGACGGCACGCACGACAGCGGGACGACCTTCACGGGCTGGTTGCGGGACCTGGCGGCCCACCTCCCGCAGGCGGTGGCGCTGCGCCGCAAAGTCGGACTACCGGGCTGACCGGACGACCCCGCACACCGCTATCTCCGCGGGGTGGAGCCGGAGGCGAGGAGTGCGGCGAAGGCCGCGGCCATCGGGAGACCGGTTTCCGTGGCGAGCCAGCCCCACTGGCCGTTGGGGTTCAGCTCCAGCCAGTGGGCGTCGCCGTTCGCGTCGAGGGCGAGGTCGAAGGAGCCGGAGACCAGGCCGAAGTGCCGCAGACAGCTCTGCAACGTGTCGGCGAGCCCGTCCGGGAGGTCCACGACGCGGTAGGAGAGGGCGGAGTAGTCGCGGCGCCAGTCCAGGAGGCCGGAGTCGATCCGTACGGCGAAGACTCGCGCGCCCACGACGAGCACGCGGAGGTCCGCGACCTTGTCCACCCGGACCTGGAACAGGTGAGGAGCCGCGCGGACGGTGTCGTCGAGGTCCTCGACGGCCACGGGTTCGGCCCAGCTCGTCATACTGACGCCGTCCCGGACGTACGGGGTCCAGCGCAGGGTCTTGTGGATCACGTCGCCGTGTTCCCCGATGAACTCCGCTGCCTCGCCCGGGTCGTTGGTGATCAGCGTGGGCGGTACCCGCAGGCCGAGCCTTACGGCCGCGGCGAGTTGGGCCGCCTTGTGGTCGGCGGCCTCCGTCCGCAGGGGGTGGTTCACCCACAGCGGGGCGTTCAGCGCGTACAACGTGCCGGCCAGACCGTGGCGCACCTGGGCGGCCGCGAACCGGCGGTCGTCCTCGTCCAGGTGCGCGAAGCCGGGCCAGCGGGGGCGCCGCCAGTACACGGCTCGCACCGCCTGGAGTTCCGCCGTACGGGACGGGGTGCGCAGGTGCCCGCCGACCGCGGCGCCGGGTGCGGTGTCGTTCCCGTTTCCGCCGAACCGGGCGGTCAACGTGAGCCCGTTGCCGAAGTCGGCCGGGTCGAACCTGGTCACCGGGCAGCCGATCCGGTTCAGTTCGGCGATCACCATGTCCGCGGTGACGTCCGCCGCCTCGGTCACCACCAGCACGGGTCGCTCGTCGGGTCCCGACATCAGTCGAAGTAGTCGTCCGAGTTGAAGTCACCGTTGCTGTCGCTGTCGCCCGACGCGTCGCTGTCACCCGAGTCGTCACTGTCACCCGAGTCGGGCATGCTCGTGTACGTGGACATCGAGGTAGACGTGTACGTCGAGGTAGACGTCGATGTCGACGTGCTGTCGCTCGTCGCCCGCCGCGTACTGTCCTGCGCCGCCTTCACCACCCGGCCCGACTCGTCGCGGAACACCCCGAGTTGCGTCTCCGGGTCGATGCCCGCCGCGGTGTACGGCACTTTCACCGTGTTCGGATACGGCCCGAGCTTCCCCAACCCCCACGGCCGCCCGTTCCCCCCGGCCCCGTTGTTGTCCATCTCCTCCGCGCTCCCCTCGGCAGGCGTCAGCAGTCCAACGCCTCAAATCCTCCTCCCCTCACTCCCGCACCACCACCCTCCCCGCACCACCACACGGCGGGCGGCCCCTCACCGCAGCGCGTCGATGGCCCGCACGATCAGTGCCCGCGCCTCCGCGCCGTACACCGCGAGGGACTGCAACTGCTCGAACGCTCGCAGGTAGAGGGAGACCTCGCTCGGCTGGCTGATATTCACTTGGGCCGAGATCAGTTCCACGCAAGCAAGGTCGCGGTCGAAGACGGAGAAGGTCTCCGCAGCCCACAGCGGCCGATCCCGTGTCGCCATCGGCGATGATGCCCAGCGACACCGCGGGCAGGGCGCCAGCGGTCAGCAGGTACCCGAGCTGCGCGGCCATCACCTCGGCATCGCAGAGCTGGTAGTGCAGCACCGCCTCCTCAACGAGGAGGGCGAACCGGTGCCCCGGCCTGTGGATGATCTGCGACCGCTCGACACGGGCGGCTGCCGCGGCTGCGGCGTCGTCCGGCAGACCGAGGAAGCGGGCGTTCGCCGACAGCAGCGCCCGAGCGTAGCCCTCGGTCTGGAGGAACCCGGGCACCAGGGTGGTCGAGTACACCCTGAAAGTCTCGGTGGACGCGTACATCGACCGGTAGGAGTCCTGCAACTTGCGCAGACTGTCTCGAGCTTGCCGCTTCCACTCGGTGTACAGCGACTCGGCGTGCAAGGAGGCCGCGACCAGGTCATCAACCTGGTCGTCAGCGTCGGTGGCACGGCACCACAGTCGGATGTCGGTGGGCGACTCCGGCGTGCGCGCGTTCTCGATGCGGCTGGTCTTGGCGTGGTGCCAGGAGCACCGGTTGGCCAGCTCGGTGACCGTCAGGCCGGCCGTTCGGCGCAGGCCGCTGAGGCGTCGTGCCACGTCTTCTCGTGCGGCCTGCGCGGACGATGACGGCGATGCGACCCTCGCCCTCACCGAGGAACTGCGCGCCGCGATCGAGGCGGCACCCGCCGCCCCGTCCACCAGGAAGGAGGAGCCCGATGTCCTGTGACACCCCCGGCTGCCGCAAAGGCGGCTGCACCACCGAACCCGCACCTCACCCGAACTGACCCACCCCCGAACCGCCGCGGTTGGTCCCGCGGCACGGCCGCCGCCACCCCCTGCGCGGCAGCCACCGGCCCCGGTACGCACCCCACCGCGTACCGGGGCCCTTCTACAGGGGTTGCCCCGACGCCCTCACGGGGGCCGGGCGCGAGCCAAGCCGCGGGAACCATGGGCTCGGGAAAAGGAGCACACTGGCTCGGAGAAGGGAGCTTCAGGGCGTGGGCCAGGTGGTGATCGCGGAGAGGAGCGCCGGACGGATCTCGTGGTCGAGACGGTCCGCCTGGGCGCGGAGAAGGTGCGCGAGATTGAGGAGCCCGTCAGGGTCGAGATCGGTGATCCACGTCTCCTCACAGAGGTGGACGTTGGCGACGGGCATGCGGGGATCGGGGTGGAAGGCGTAAGGGGTGCAGTCGATGGTGCAGGAGAAGATCTCCTGGGAGGTCGGGCGGCCGGTGGGCCCGGGGGCGCTGTAGAGGTTGATCCGCTGCCCGGGGAAGCGGGCGGTGTGGTGGATGTCGGCGAGGCGGTCCGCCAACTGGTCCGCGGGGACGTTGTGTTCGCTGGGGTCGTCGCCCGCCCACGGCGGCAGGTAGCCGGTGACGGTACGCCCGTCGGACGTCGTGATGGTCCACTGCCGCGGCAGTCCGGGTAACACCGGGAACTCGGCCGGGTCGGGCGAATTGCTGGTCATGCGAGGCGTTCCTTCTCTACGGCGGTACGGTTCGACGACAGTTCAACGGCCCTACGGCGCAAGGCGGTCCAGGGCTCGAGACGTATCTGCGGCTCCACGGCGGAGCCGCCCTACATCCACGCCTCCTTCCGCAACGGCAGCACCGTCGCGACCCGCGGCGGATCGTCCAGCTCCCAGCTGTGCCCGCCCGCGTGCCCCGCGAACTCACTGCACGGGCTGTCCACTTCGCGCCCGGCCGGGCAGTCCGGTATCTCCAGCACGGCGTTCGGCTCGCCGCCGTCCCGCCACAGTGCCCACAGCGTCCCGGCGTCCGGTCCGCGCAGGTTGAGCGCCGCACCGTAGTGAACCGGCCCCCGGTGCACCTCGATCGTGCACACCAGCGTCGCGAACATGTCCTCCCGGGTGTACGCGTACGCGTCGTCCGCCGCCACCAGGCTCAGCACCGTACGCACCAACTCGTTCGGCACCAGGGTCCGTCGACCACAGATGAAGCGCTGCGCGCGCCGCACGGGCATGCCCCGCACCTCCTCCCGCCATCGCTCCCGCGATCGCTGTTGCTCTTGCCACTGCTCATGCTCATGCTCCTCTGAGCCTGAACTGCGCGGCTCTACCGCGCAGTGGTGCCCTCAGAGGGGACCCGCCCCGGTCGTCGGCGACCAAACCGAGAGTCCGTCCCCGCCCGGGGGTGGGAAAACGGGGACCCGAAAGGACTCGGTCCGACCGGGGCGGGCGTTCACAGGGAAACGTCAAGGACCGTACGGGTCAGCGGCGATGACCAGGCCGATCTCCAGCCCGCACAGCGCCGCCAACCCGACCAGCACCACGATCCCGGTCCAGCCCATCAGCAGGACCAGACCCCACTTGCGGATCACGTGCGCACTCCCTCCAGATCGGCCACCGCCAGTGCCTCGGCCCGCAGCTCCCTCTCGCTGGCCGGCCGCACGCTCCCGGGGTCCGCCGACCACAGTCCGCGCCGCCCGGGCCGCTGGAGGGACAGCAGGCCACCGGTCTGCCGCAGCACCTCGCCGAGGTCCCCCGTCATCGTGTCCACCACCCATGTGCCTTCCGGGTACACCATGTGATCGGTCTCCGTGATCGCATTCTGACGTTCCGTGAACAAGAATGCACTGCGCGGCCTACGATCGGCATATGTGAGCCGTTGCCGTCCACGTAGGACTAGGCGGCGAGCCAAAACACGTCTGTCAGGGCGTCACCACTGCGCACTTGGCCGCCTGAGTGCGTACGCAGTGCGCCGATTGACCAGACCTCAGGACAAGGAGAAAGGGCTCTCTTTACTGATGAACAGCTTCATCGAAGGACTATCTCAGCTCGCAGGATGTACGCGGAAGAGCTCGCGCGGCTACGTCAGCTCCACGGGTGGAGTCTCGTCGAGCTGGGTGACCTCTGCAACTACGAGCAGTCGTACCTCCACCGCCTGGAAACCGGCGGCCGCCTGGGCACGATCGAGGCCGCCCAGGCGCTGGACAAGGTCTACGGCACGGCCCACCTGGTCAAGCTGTGGAAGCTCGCCAAGGAGGAGTCGAAGCGCAGCCGCTACGACGGCTTCGTTGAGTTGGAGGCCGACGCGACCAGCATCCAGGAGTTCTGCGTCACGACGGTTCCTGGTCTGCTGCAAACGAGGGCGTATGCGGAGACCCAGCTCCGGACGGCCGAGCCGGAGAACGAGGAGGTGCTGGCAGCGGGAATCGAGGCCCGGATGCGTCGACAGGAGATCCTCACCGGTGACAACCCCAAGAAGTACCGAGGGCTTCTGGACGAGTCGGTGATTCGGCGGCTGCCGCAGGACCCCACGGTGCGAAACGAGCAGTTGGAACGGCTCATCGACGCGATGCAGCAGCCCAACATCACAATCCAGATCGTGCCTTTCAGCGCTGGAATGCACAGTCTCCTCAACACCGCGCTCCAGTTGCTGTGGCTGCCAAATGGCCGGACCGTCGCGTACGTGGAGACCGACTGGAGCGGCCAGTTGATCGAGGAAATCGAGGACGTCGAGCGACTTCGCTTGCTCTACGATCAGCTCCGGGACTCCGCTCTGTCGCCCTCCGAGTCCCTGCAGCTACTGCGATCCGCACTGGAGGAACACACCCCATGTCCCACTCCACCCCAGACCTGAGCGCAGCCGCCTGGCGCAAGTCGTCTTACAGCGGGAGCTCGGACCCGAACAGCTGCATCGAGGTGGCCGACGGCTACACCGGCATCGTGCCCGTACGCGACTCCAAGGACCCGCAGGGACCGGCGCTGACGTTCACCGATGCCGCGTGGACCTCGTTCGTGACGGCCGTACGCGCGGATGAGTTCCCGACTGCCTGAACCAATTCGGGCCAAAGGGGCGCAAGTGGCTGTCCAATCCAGCCGCTTGCGCCCCACACTCATTCTCACAGCTCCCCCGCCCGATCGACGTCTGACCCGTCGAAGGAGCACCTGACATGCCGTACCCGAACCCGACCTGGCGGAAGTCGTCCTACAGCGGCGGCGCGGACCCGGACAGCTGCATCGAGGTGGCCGACGGCCACCCCGCACTCGTCCCCGTGCGCGACTCCAAGGACCCGCAGGGACCCGCGCTGACCTTCACCCGCGACGCCTGGACCGACT
This sequence comes from Actinacidiphila sp. bgisy144, assembly GCF_057708105.1. Taxonomy (NCBI): domain Bacteria; kingdom Bacillati; phylum Actinomycetota; class Actinomycetes; order Kitasatosporales; family Streptomycetaceae; genus Actinacidiphila; species Actinacidiphila sp. bgisy144. The sequence goes on from NZ_JBYIRM010000025.1 coordinate 56,910, forward strand.
TCGTGACGGCCGTACGCACGGACGAGTTCCCCGCCGTCTGACCACCGCAGGCACCCGGAGCTGCCGGCCTGCGACGGGTAGGCTGATCGTTCGGCATCGGACCGGGGAGGCCGGCGTGGACTATGGCGACAAGCTCTTCTGGCTCTCGGTGGTGATCCAACGCAAGTACGCGGAGATCTGCGCCGGGTTCGACCTGACCCCCTTGCAGGCCACCCTGCTCTGCGCGATCAGGGACAGGCCGCGGCAGATGGCCGACCTCGCCGCGTCGTTGGGTATGACCAAGAACGCACTGAGCCAGCTGGTCGACCGCACCGCGCGGCGCGAGTGGGTCAGCCGGGCGAACTCGGCGCAGGATCGGCGGGTCGTCATGCTCAGTGTGACCCCCGCGGGGAAGGTGCTCGCCGAGGCCGTCTACGCCGAGGTCGCCAAGCGCCTGCCCGAGATCGCGAAGAACCTCGACGCCGACGACCAGCGCGACTTCGAGCGCGTGGCCACCGCCATCGTGGACACCTCGGACCTGTCCGCGCCCACCTCGCACACCTCGGAGTGACCCCTCCCCCCGCTCAGCCGTCGCATCCGCACCTTGACGACGTTCATGCCGTGAACTAGTTTCGTTCACGGCATGAACTAGTGAAGGGTGTCAGCGATGAGCACACAGACGACCGGCACGATCGCGGTCTTCGGCGCGACGGGGCAACAGGGCGGGGCGGTGGTCGACGCGCTGCTGGACCACAAGGCGCGGGTGCGGGCGCTGGTCCGCGACCCGCGGTCCGAACGGGCCCAGGCGCTGGCCGCCCGCGGCGTCGAGCTGGCGGCGGTCCGGACCGACGATCCGGCGTCGCTGGCCGCCGCGCTGGCGACGGTCGAGGGGTTCTCCTTCATGACCCCGGAGGCGAACAGCCTCGAAGAGGTCGAGACGGAGATCCGCATCGGTACCGCGCTCGTCGACGCGGCGGTCGAGGCGGGCGTCCCGCACGTCGTGTTCAACTCGGTCTTCGGAGCGGACCGGGAGGCGGGGGTCCCGCACCACGACTCGAAGCACGCGATCGAAGAGCACCTGAGGAAGTCCGACCTCAGGGCCTCGATGGTCCGCGCGACCGCCTTCATGGACAACTTCGCGAGCGTGATCGCACCGAGCCTGGAGCACGGGGAGATCGTGGTGAGGATGCCGCTGCCGGAGGACGTCGCCCTGAAGATGATCTCGATCAGGGACATCGGCCGGGTCTCCGCCGCGCTCCTGCTCGGCATCGCGGAGGCGCCCGGCGGGGCCGTCGAGCTCGTCGGCGACGAGCTGACGGGACCCGAGATCGCCGCGGTGTTCGGCGCGCGTGCCGGGCTCCCGGCACGGTACGAGGCCCTCCCGTTGAGCGTGCTCCCCACCGACCTCGACAAGGCGATGTTCCGCGAGTTCGCGAAGGCGGCGGAACACCCGTCGGACCTCGCGGTGGTGCGCTCGATCGAGCCGGACACCCTGGACCTGGCCGCGTGGATTCGAACCACCGGCTGGACCGCGCCCACCACCGTGGTCGGCTCCTGACCCTGGGGCCGCGATGCAGGCGCTACGGCGACTTCGGGCGCGGCGGGATCGGCGCCGTTGGCAAGCGCCGAGGGGGAGTTGGACCCCGAGGCGCGCGGACGGCCACTTGGCCTTCCCACTCGACGCGGGCTGACCGGTCAGGGTCGGCGGCGGGCGAGGTGGATGTGGAGGTCGGCGGTGAGAACGACGGTGGCGGGCAGGACGGCGGCGATCGCGCGGAGGGCGTGGCGCCGCTCGGCGGCGGGCAGCATCAGGTAGGCGGAGATCGTGCCGAGGTGGCCGAGGTAGTCGTCGGCGGTCATCGTCAACTTCCGCTGGATCACTGTCTGTTGGACGTCGGCGAACCGGTCGGAGCGCTGGAGTTCGGTGCCCGGCCACTGCATGGGGTGGTCCGGGGGTGTGCCGTCGGGCGAGGGGATGTCGTCGCGGTCCATGAAGGGCGCGCGGGCGGCGCGGACCGCCTCCGCCACGGCCGGGTCGGCCAGTTGGACGGGGCCGCCGAAGCAGGCGAAGACCCCGCCCGGGCGGAGGAGCGCGGCCACGCGGGGCCAGCGGCCGTCCGGGGCGGTCCAGTGCAGGGACGCGGCGGCGTACATCAGGTCGTACGGGGGCGGTCCGGCGCCGTCCTCCGACCGTAGGGCCTGCGGGCTGAGCTGCTCGAACGCGGCCTGGACGGTGCGGACTTCAGCCGGTACCCGGCGGCGCAGTTCGGCGAGCATCGCGGGGTCGGGCTCGGTCGCGGTGACGGCGGTGCCGCGGGCGGCGAAGAGGCGGGTGGCCTTGCCGGTGCCGGCGCCGATCTCCAGGGCGGTGCGCGGCGGGTGGCCCGCGTACGCCGTCACGGTGTCGGCCAGCGCGGCGGGGTAGCCGGGGCGGAAGCGTTCGTACGCTTCCGCCCCGGCTCCGAAGCTGAGGGCGCGGTCGGCCATGCGGAGCATCCTGGCACGGCCGGCGCGCCGTACGCCCGGGGTGCCCCGGGTGCCCCGGGGTGCGGTGCGGGCTACCAGGGCACCACGCCCTCGTCGTCGTAGAAACCGCCGGTCGGGCCGTCGTCGGGGAGCGACGCGAGGCGGATCGCGATCGCCGCGCCCTGGCGGGGGGTGCGGACGCCGCGGAAGCCGTTGAGGTCGGTCGCGCAGAAGCCCGGGCAGCCCGCGTTGATCAGGATGTTCGTGTCGCGCAGTTCCTTCGCGTACTGCACGGTCACGCCGTTGAGGAACGTCTTCGACGCCGCGTACGCCACGGAGATCGGGCCGGTTTCGGCGCCGGGCGTGGTCTGGCGGGTCAACGACCCCACGGTGCTGGACATGTTGACGATCCGCGGCGACGCCGAGCGGCGCAGCAGCGGGAGCAGCGCGTTGGTGACGCGGATGACGCCGATGACGTTCGTCTCGACGGCGGTCCGCACGGTGTCGAGGGCGACGGTGGTGGGGGTCTGCGGGAGGGAGCCGGTGACGCCCGCGTTGTTGACGAGGACGTCGAGGCGGCCGGCGCGCTCCTCGATGAGGCGGGCCGCGGCGGCGGCGCTCTCGTCGTCGGTCACGTCGAGGGGGACGCCGAACGCGTCGACGCCGTCCGCCGTGAGCTTGCGCACCGCGGTCTCGCGGCGCTCGTCGTCGCGGGCACCGACGCCGACGCTCCAGCCGAGGGCGCCGAGGCCGGCCGCGATCTCGTAGCCGATGCCCTTGTTCGCGCCGGTGACCAGCGCGATCGTCTTCTTCTCTGCGGTCATGACTTCAGCGTGCTGCGGGTCCGGCCGCGAAGCCAGGACCATGTCGGTGGGGGGCTATACCCGGCGGGTATCGGTGCAGTTCATGGTGGCTTTACGGCCGGTGGCGGGGGCGGCTCGGGTACCGTGGCGGGATGGAGACGCGGGAGCTGCGGTACTTCGTCGCCGTCGCGGAGGAGCTGCACTTCGGGCGGGCGGCGCAGCGGCTGGGGATCGCGCAGCCGCCATTGTCGCGGGCGATTCGGCAGATGGAGCGGCGGCTCGGCGCGCCGCTGCTGGAGCGGACGAGTCGCGGGGTCGCGCTGACGGAGGTCGGTGCGGTGCTGCTGCGGGAGGGGCGGGCGGCGCTCGACGCGGTGGACGCGGCCGACCGGCGGGCGCGGCGGGCGGCCGCGGCGGCGGGGGGCGGCGGCAGCGCGGCCATCGTCCTGGTGACGAAGGCGGGTGCGGCCAACGACCTGCTGGCGAAGCTGCTGGACGCGTACGCGGCCGAGCCGGGCGCGGTGCCGGTCGATGTGGTGCTGTGCCGGCCCGGGGAGCAGGAGCGGCTGCTGCGCGACGGGCGGGCGGACGTGGGGCTGCTGCACCTGCCGTTCGACTCGACGGCCGGGTTCGACACGGAGGAGCTGCGGGTCGAGGGCCAGGTGGCGGTCCTCCCGTCGGGTCATCCGCTCGCGACCCGGGGGGAGTTGCGGGTGGCGGACATGGCCGAGCTGCCGGGGCTGCCGCTGCCGCGCTGGCCCCGCTTCGACGGGACCTTTCCCGACGGGCCCGGGCCCGAGGTGCACGACCACACCCAGTTGCTCCAGCTCATCTCCCTCGGCCGGGCCGCGGCCGTCCTCCCCGAGGCCTCCCGGGCCGGCCTCCACGAGGGCCTGACCGCGGTCCCGCTCACCGACGCCCCCACGGTCACCACGGTCATCGCCTGGCCCCCGCACAGCACCTCCCGCCCCCTGGCCGCGCTCATCACCACGGCCACCCGGCTGTGACGCCCAGGGCGGAGGCCGGACGCTACGGCGCCGTGGCGGGCGGTGGCAGCGGGGCCACCTCGCGGGCGAAGAAGGGTTCGTACTCCTGCGCGCGGGCGTAGAGCGCGTCGAAGCCGGCGGAGGTCTCCGCGATGAGGGCGGGGTCGGTGAAGCGGTTCGCACCGTCGGCGTTGCCGTCGGCGTCGTACTGCACCTCGAACATGACGACGTCCCCGAGGACGACCACTTCGGGCACGGGATGCTGCTTCTCGATGTCGGCGATGGCGGCCGCGTCCAGTACGCGGATGGGGTCGCCTTCCTGTGTGCGCACCCGCAGGACGTGCAACTCCCATTGCACGTAGGGGGTGAGCGGGAATTCCACCACGCGCAGGCGGCGCTGGAGGACGCCGAGGCGTTCCGCTTCCCTCATCTGCTGCGCGTAGCCGGCGCGGCGCTCCTCGATCAACTCGATCGCCGTGTCCCACTCACCAGCGGCGAACGCCTCCCAGCTGGCGAATCCGCGTTCCTTGAAATGCTGCCCGCGCTCCAGTTTGTTCATGTGCCGGATTCCACTGGAGAAAACCCGGTAGAAATCCTCGTGGTACGCGGGGCGGTCGAGTCGCTCGGGCCGTGCGGCCGCGAAGGAGTCAAACACTCGGGATGTCCGGCTTCGCCGCGACGAGCATGCTGCGCGGGATCACCACGAGGCGCTCGTCGGCCCCCAACGAGACGCCCTCCGGCAGGCGCGTGCCGAGCGAACCGGTCACGTCGCGCCCGATGACGGCGATGTCGCCGTTGTCCAGCTCCCAGAGGTCGGGGCAGTCGGGGCTGTCCGAGGTGACGCCCAGTTCCTGGGGGGACTTGCCCAACCGGCGCCGAAATCCGGTATTCGGATCGGCGTCCCACGGCCTCGTCACAGATGCCCCCTCGGATGGCCTGCGGATCACCTGCGCATTCGGGAATCCGCCCACCATAGCACCGACCCATTAGGGGCAATATTGTCGCGCGGTCGATTCCGAAGGAAACAGGCCATCTCGTACATGCAACCGATTCGCCTTACGCGACCTGCGATTCATGTCATCCTCTTGGGGGAAAGCGCGGCAGGCGTACGGCCACGCAACCGCGGACAACCGTGAACGACACAACCAGGAGAGCAGTGGACCCGGAGATCACAGCACTCACCCAGGAGGCCGGCGGCACGCTGGTCGCGCTGATGGCCACGGACACCTGGCAGGCGGTCCGCGGGGCCGTGCTGCACATGTGGCAGGCCCGCCAACCCGAGCACGCCGCCGCCGTGGACGCGGAGTTAACCGCCGACCAGCAGGAAGCCGCCGCAGCCGGACTGTCCGCCGCCCCCGACGGCGACCGCGTCCTGGCCGAACTCCGGTCCCAGTGGCAGGCCAACTTCCGGCGCCTGGTGGCGGCACACCCTGAGGCCGCCGCTGAACTCCGCGCCCTGCTCGCCGACTTCCCCCCACCCCCGGTAGCCGCCGACGCCTCCCCCGCGCTCGCCCAGCACGCCACGGCCTCCGGCTCCGGCCGCGTCTACCAGGCAGGACGCGACCAGCACATCACCGAGCGATGACCACCCCATGACCGGCGGCCCGGGTGGCGACGACCCGAACCGGGCGTCGGGGAAGCGCGACGCCTCCCCCCACCCGGGCCCCGGCATGACCGGCAGCGCCGAGGACAGCGCCCGGGTCTACCAGTCCTCGGGCGACCAGTTCATCACCGAACACCACCACCACGGCTCCGAGCCGGTCGAAGCCCGCGCCTCGCGCTTCGCAGGCGACCGCGCAAGCTGGCCGGATTCCGTACGCCGCCCGGCGATCGGCCGCACCCCCGTCGTCCTCCGTGACCGCTCCGACGTGCTGGCCCGGCTGCGGCAGGGCATCGCGACCGGCCGCGGCGGCGCCGTGTACGTCCTGCACGGCATGGGCGGCTGCGGCAAGACCGCGGTCGCCCACGACGTGTTCCGGATCGCGATCCGCGAGTTCGACCGGGTCGGTCTGTGGGTCAACGCCGCTGACCGGGCGAGCCTGCGCGCGGGCATGCTCGCGGTCGCCGCGGACCGAGGTGCCGGCGACGGGGAACTCCAAGCCGCGCGCCATGGTTACCGCCCGGCCGCGGACCTCGTATGGGACCGCCTCGACCAGTCACCGGAGCCCTGGCTGCTGGTGCTCGACAACGCCGACGACCCGGCGATCCTGCGCGACGGCAGCTGGCTGCGGGAGAGCCCCGGCGGCATTGTGGTCGTCACCACCCGCCGTGCCGCGGCCCGCTGGTGGCCGGGAGCACAACTTCAGCACATCGGCGTTCTGCCGCAGGACGCCGCCGCGCAGGTGCTCTGCGACCTCGCGCCGCACAGCGGGACGCTGGAGCAGGCCGCCCGGATCGCCGAGCGACTGGGGCGGCTGCCCCTCGCACTCACCCTCGCGGGTGGCTTTCTCGCGCAACAGGTCATCGATCCCTGGACGTTGGACACCTACGGCCGCCATCTTGACGAAGGCGCGCGTGTGGACCTCATCGACCAAGGAGCTGATGGCTTGACCGGCGACGACCCGCGCCACCTTGTCGGCCGCACCTGGCAGTTGACCCTCGACTCCTTCGAGGCGAACGGACTGCCGGAAGCGGTGGTCCTGCTGCGGCTGCTGGCCAGGCTCGCCCCCGAGCCACTGCCGCTGTCGGTGCTGGGCCGCCCGGAGATCGGGGCGGTCCTGCCGCCGGCCCGGGCCGAGGCCGCGCTGACCGCACTGCTCGACCACTCGCTGGCCCAGCTCGTCGACCTCGGAGTGCGGTGCGTGCACGGCCACGGCGTGCTGCTCGACAGCGTCGCCACGGCGACTCCGGCCGAGGACGTACCGGTACTGGACACGACCGCCGTCCACCTGCTCGACGCCAGTGTGCCCGCGCAACCGGACGCCGGGCCGTACGACCCGAGGTTGCGGCTGCTCGCACCGCATGTGCTGGCGCTGCTCCGGCAGCCGGGAGCGCCTGAGCACGGCACGGCGGGGTCCGGACGTACGGCGGCCACCACCGCGGACGTCCTGGCCGTCGCCACCCGCCTCGCCGTCGCCCTGCACCGGACCGGCGACTACCTGTCCGCCTGGGAGACCGCGGGCGCCGCCGCGACCCTGGCCGAAGGCACGCTCGGCCCCGAGCACCGCGGGGTGCTCGCCGCCCGTTCCCGGACCGGACGGTCCCTCTTCCGGCTGGGCCGCTACGACGAGGCCGAGGCCCTGCTGCGCCGCACCCGCGACACCCAGCAGCGGCTGCTCGGTGCCACCCATCCCGACACCCTCGACTCCTGCCACGCGCTGCAACTCGTCCTCGGCAACCACGGCAAGCGCGACGAGGCGATCAGGCTGCTCCGGTCGACCATCGCGGCACGCCGACAGGTGCTCGGGCCCGGTCATCCGGCGACGCTCCGGTCGCGTGCCAGCATGCTGACCCTGCTGACCGGACCCGAACTCGCCGCGGAGGAGGGCGGATCGCTTCTGGAACTGGCCGAGGACTGCGTCCGCCACCTGGGCCCCGAGCACACCGTCACGCTCACCGCACGCCACAACCGCGCAAGAGCGCTGTTCGTGCTGGGCCGCCCCACCGGCGCCGACGAGGAGATCCGCCAGGTCATCGGGTTGTACGAGCAGCGTTTTGGTCCCGACCACCCGACGGTCCTTGCCGCACGACAGTTGCGCGCCCAGACCGCGGCCGCGCTCGGCGACCGCGGGACGGGTGTGGCGATCATGGCGGATGTCACCGCCCGCCGGGAGCAGAACCTCGGCAGTGACCACCACTTCACGACGGTGAGCCGGGCCCTGCTCGAAGCTCTGCGCGACGGCAGTTGGCAGCCGCCGCTGCCCGCCGGGCCGTGACCCGGGCGGGTCAGGTGCCCAGGGGGGAGTCGGTGGGGATGGAGCCGAGGCGGCCGGCCTGGAAGTCGTCGAAGGCCTGGGCGAGTTCGGCGTGGGTGTTCATGACGAAGGGCCCGTACTGCATCATCGGCTCGCGGATGGGGAGGCCGCCGAGCAGCACCACCTCGAGGTTCTCGCTGCGCGAGTCCTGCTTCTCGTGGGCGCGCAGGGTCAGCGCGTCGCCCTTGCCGAAGAGGACCGCCTGGCCGAGGTGGAAGGGGCGCGCCTCGGGGCCGGCGAAGCCGTTGCCGGCCAGGCCGTAGGCGAGGGCGTTGAAGTCCGCGCGCCAGGGCAGGGTGACCGTGGCGCCGGGGTTGACGGAGACATGGATCATCGTGATCGGGGTGTGGGTCGCGCCCGGGCCGCGGTGCCCGTCGAGGTCGCCGGCGATCAGGCGGATCAGGGCGCCGCCGTCCTCGGAGGTGAGCAGCTTCAGGCCGCCGGCGCGGATGTCCTGGTACTTCGGCGGCATCATCTTGTCCGCCTTCGGGAGGTTCACCCAGAGTTGGAGGCCGTGGAAGAGGCCGCCGCTGAGCACCAGGGACTCCGGCGGGGTCTCGATGTGCAGCAGTCCGGACCCGGCGGTCATCCACTGGGTGTCGCCGTTGGTGATGGTGCCGCCCCCGCCGTGGCTGTCACGGTGGATGAAGGTGCCGTCCATGATGTACGTCACCGTCTCGAAGCCGCGGTGCGGGTGCCAGGGGGTGCCCTTGGGCTCCCCCGCCGCGTAGTCCACCTCGCCCATCTGGTCCATGAGGATGAACGGGTCCAGGTGCCGGTAGTCGATGCCGGCGAAGGCGCGGCGGACCGGGAAGCCCTCGCCCTCCAGCCCGCTCGGCGCGGTGGTCACCGTCAGCGCGGGCCTCGACGTGCTCCCCTGTGCCGGGCTGACCCGGGGCAGGCTCAACGGGTTCTCAACGGTCACTGCGGGCATGACGTCCTCCTAGCGGATGCTGAAATCCAAAGTAGTTGAACTCTGAACATCTCGCAAGGCGCGCCTGTTCCCTCGCGGGTGCACAGGGGAGCGACAGGGTAGTGACAGGGGAGCGAGCAGGGGCGCACGCGCGGCGCACACCTGCCCCGTACAGCGGTGGTGCGGTACGCCCTAGCCGCGCATCAGCCGTACATGCGGCGCATCGTGAAGTCGACCATCTGCTCGACCGCCTTCGCGTCGAACACCATCCGGTGCTGGCCGTCGATGTCCAGGACGAAGCCGTAGCCGGTGGGGAGCAGGTCGAGCACCTCGGCGCCGGTGATGACGAAGTACTTGGACTCCTTGCCCGCGTACCGCCGCAGCTCCTTGAGCGAGGTGAACATCGGGATGACCGGCTGCTGGGTGTCGTGCAGCGCCAGGAACCCGGGGTTCTCGCCGCGCGGGCAGTACACCTTGGACGTGGCGAAGATCGCCTGGAAGTCCTCGGCCATCATCGCGCCGGTGGTGAACGCGCGCACCGCGTCGGCGAGCGACGGCGGCGAGGGCTCGGGGTAGGCGGCGGACGGCTCCGAGTACCCCGGACCGCCCATCTGACCGCCGCCCATCGGCGCGCCGCCCATGGGGGGACCCATCGGCGGACCCATCGGGCCGGCGCCCATCTGACCGCCCGGCCCGCCATTCACGCTCTGCTCGTAGCCGTACACACGTGCAAGGGTATCGACCCGCGCGGGCCGGCAACGAGGAAGCCGTCACATCGGGCCCGGTAGGGGTTGCGTCTTATTACCGACGGGTAGCATCATTTCGGTGAAGCCTTCTTCTTGACTGCGATACGGAGCCTTGGTCATGGGCCACTACAAGCCGAACCTCCGCGACATCGAGTTCAACCTCTTCGAGGTCCTGGGCCGCGACCAGGTCTACGGCACCGGTCCGTTCGCGGAGGTGGACGTCGACACCGCGAAGGACATCCTGGGCGAGGTCGCCCGCCTCGCCGAGCACGACCTCGCGGACTCGTTCACTGACGCCGACCGCAACCCGCCCGTCTTCGACCCCGAGACCAGCACCGCGCCGGTCCCCGAGTCGTTCAAGAAGAGCTACGCGGCCTACATGGACGCGGAGTACTGGCGGCTCGGCCTGCCCGAGGAGATCGGCGGCACGGCCGCCCCCCGCTCCCTGATCTGGGCCTTCGGCGAGCTGGTGCTCGGCTCCAACCCCGCCGTGTGGATGTACGCCAGCGGCCCCGCCTTCGCCCGCATCCTCTTCGAGGAGGGCACCGAGGAGCAGAAGGCGATCGCCACCTTCGCGAGCGAGAAGCGCTGGGGCTCCACGATGGTGCTCACCGAGCCCGACGCGGGCTCCGACGTGGGCGCCGGCCGCACCAAGGCCGTCAAGCAGGAGGACGGCAGCTGGCACATCGAGGGCGTCAAGCGCTTCATCACCTCCGGTGAGCACGACCTGAGCGAGAACATCCTGCACTACGTCCTGGCCCGCCCCGAGGGCGCCGGCCCCGGCACCAAGGGCCTGTCGCTGTTCATGGTGCCGAAGTACGAGTTCGACTTCACCACCGGCGAGCTGGGCGAGCGCAACGGCGTGTACGCCACCAACGTCGAGCACAAGATGGGCCTGAAGGCGTCCAACACCTGCGAGCTCACCTTCGGCGACAAGCACCCCGCCAAGGGCTGGCTGATCGGCGACCGGCACGACGGCATCCGCCAGATGTTCCGGATCATCGAGTTCGCCCGCATGATGGTCGGCACCAAGGCGATCGCCACCCTGTCCACCGGCTACCTCAACGCGCTGGAGTACGCCAAGGAGCGCGTCCAGGGCCCGGACCTGGCCAAGTTCACCGACAAGGCCGCGCCCAAGGTCACCATCACCCACCACCCCGACGTGCGCCGCTCGCTGATGACGCAGAAGGCGTACGCGGAGGGCATGCGCGCCCTGGTGCTCTACACCGCGACCGTCCAGGACGCGATCCAGGCCGCCGAGTCCCGCGGCGAGGACGCCAAGCAGCTGCACGGGCTCAACGACCTGCTGCTGCCGATCGTCAAGGGTTACGGCTCCGAGCGGTCCTACGAGCAGCTCGCCCAGTCCCTCCAGACCTTCGGCGGCTCCGGCTACCTCCAGGAGTACCCGGTCGAGCAGTACATCCGGGACGCCAAGATCGACACCCTCTACGAGGGCACCACCGCGATCCAGGGCCAGGACTTCTTCTTCCGGAAGATCGTCCGCGACCAGGGGCAGTCGCTCACCGCGCTCAGCGAGGAGATCAAGAAGTTCCTCGCCGAGGCGCCGGGCGGCGAGGAGCTGGCCGCGGCCCGCGACCAGCTCGCGAAGTCCGCGGCCGACCTGGAGGCGATCGTCGGCACCATGCTCACCGACCTCGCGGCGACCGAGCAGGACGTGCGCTCCATCTACAAGGTCGGGCTCAACTCCACCCGGCTGCTGCTCGCCTCCGGCGATGTCGTCATCGGCTACCTGCTGCTGCGCGGCGCGGCCGTCGCCGCCGAGAAGCTGCCCGCGGCGAGCGGCAAGGACAAGCCCTTCTACACCGGCAAGGTCGCGGCGGCGAAGTTCTTCGCGGCCACCGTCCTGCCGGAGGTCGCCACCGCGCGCACCCTGGCCGAGGCGGTCACGCTGGACGTCATGGACCTGCCCGAAGAGGCCTTCTGACCCGAAGAGGCCCTCTGACCGGTCCGGTCGGCCCCTCGTCAACGCCGCGTGCCGTCACCCCCCCGGGGTGGCGGCACGACGCCGTTGCCGCAGGCCACACCCCCACCGCGGACCGGCTGCCTACAGCGTCCGTAACTAAGCTGGCCGCCATGACCACTCAGCAGCGTCCCGCGTTCGACCGCGGGCACACCGACGACCTGGCCGCGTTCGTACGATCCGCGCCCACCCCCTACCACGCGGCCGCCTCCGTGGCCGAGCGGCTGGACGCGGCGGGCTTCACCCGGGTCGACGAGAACGAGCGGTGGGCGGACGCCGCGAGCGGTCCCGGTGGGCGGTACGTCGTACGCGGCGGCGCCGTCGTCGCCTGGTACGTGCCGGAGGGCGCCGCGCCGCACACCCCGTTCCGCGTGGTCGGCGCGCACACCGACTCGCCGAACCTGCGGGTCAAGCCGCAGCCCGACCTCGGCGCGCAGGGCTGGCGGCAGATCGCCGTGGAGATCTACGGCGGCCCGCTGCTCAACAGCTGGCTCGACCGCGACCTGGGCATCGCCGGGCGGCTGTCACTGCGCGACGGCTCCACCCGCCTGGTGAACGTGGACCGGCCGCTGCTGCGGGTGCCGCAGCTCGCCATCCACCTCGACCGGTCCGCGAACGACTCGCTCAGCCTGGACCGGCAGCGGCACCTCCAGCCCGTGTGGGGCCTGGGCGAGGTGACCGAGGGCGACCTGATCGGCTTCCTCGCCGGGGAGGCGGGGGTCGCCGAGGCCGACGTGGCCGGCTTCGACCTCATGACGCACGACGTGCAGGCCCCGTCGTACCTGGGGCGGGACCGCGAGCTGTTCGCCGGCCCGCGGCTGGACAACCTGCTGTCCACGCACGCCGGGGCGGCCGCGCTGATCGCCGCCGCGGCCCGGCCCGACCTGGCCCATGTGCCGGTGCTGGCCGCCTTCGACCACGAGGAGACCGGCAGCCAGTCCGACACCGGCGCCGGCGGCCCGCTGCTCGGCCGGATCTTCGAACGGTCCGTGCTGGCGCGGGGCGGCGACCAGGAGGACGTGCTGCGCGCACTGGCCGCGACGGTCTGCGCGTCCTCCGACGTCGGGCACGCGGTGCACCCCAACTACGCCGAGCGGCACGACCCGAGCCACCACCCGCGGGCCAACGGGGGGCCGATCCTCAAGACCAACGTCAACCAGCGCTACGCCACCGACGGGGTCGGCCGGGCGGCGTTCGCCGCCGCGTGCGAGCGGGCCGGGGTGCCGTTGCAGCACTTCGTCTCCAACAACACGATCCCCTGCGGGACGACGATCGGGCCGATCACCGCGGCCCGGTACGGGATCACCACGGTGGACGTCGGGGTGCCGCTGCTGTCGATGCACTCGGCGCGGGAGCTCGCCGGGGCGGACGACCCGCACCTGCTGGCCAGTGCGCTGGCGGAGTTCCTGGCAGGGTGAGGGCAGGGGCGGGGCCGTGAGGGCCGGCGGCCGCGCCCTCACGGGACGAGGATGACCTTGCCCGCGACCGTCCGGGACTCGGCCAGCTCCAGCGCCGCGGACGCCTCGGCCAGCGGGATGCGCGCGGCGATCTGCGGGGTCAGGACGCCCTCGTCCACCAGGCGCAGCACCTGCGTGAGGTCCTCGGCGAGCCGCTGCCGGAAGGCGGCCTTGCGGCGGCGGCCGGCCCAGAAGTTGTAGAAGTGCGCGCCCTTGCCGTTGGGCAGGGCGTTCCAGGCCAGGATGCGGGCGAGGAGCAGGAGCACCGGCAGCTGGGAGTTGCCCTCGTCGTCCTTGGTGGCGGCCGTGCCGTAGGAGACCAGGGTGCCGCCCTTGCGCAGCAGCGACCAGGAGCGGGCCAGGCCCGCGCCGCCGACGTGGTCGAAGACCGCGTCCACGCCGCCTGGGGCGAGTGCGCGCAGGCGCGCGTACAGGTCCGGGTCGCGGTAGTCGACCGGGGTCGCGCCCAGGGCGCGGACGGCGTCGTGGTGGCGCGGGGAGGCGGTGCCGATCACGGAGATCCCGGCGTGCCGGGCGAGTTGCACCAGGGTGGAGCCGACACCGCCGTTGGCGCCGAGGACCACTATGGTGCCGCCGGCGCGGACCTTGGCGATGCGGTGCAGCATCTGCCAGGCGGTGATGCCGTTGACGACGACCGTCTCCGCCGCGGCGGCGTCCACCCCGTCGGGGACGGGTACGAGGTCGGCCGCCTCGATGAGCTGGTGGCTGGCCCAGCTGCCGACCTTGGTGACCGCGGCGAAGCGCCGACCGACCATCCCGGCGTCCACCCCGGGCCCTGCCGCGGTGACGGTGCCGACCACGTCGTAGCCGGGGACGAAGGGGAATGCCGGCTGGTCGTAGTACTTGCCGCGGCGCATCTGCTGCTCGGCGAAGGAGACGCCGGTCGCGTCCATCCGCAGGACGACCTGGCCGGCGGCCGGCTGCGGCAGGTCCCGGGTCCTGACCTCCAGGCCGCTCGGCTCGACCGCGGCGGGCAGGACGACCTCCGTGGCGCGGACGGTAATGGTGCTGGTCATGGCGTGCTCCCTCAGGCTCGGCCCGTTTCCTTACGCTTGTAAAGCTACACACGTAAGCAGACGGCTGCAAGACACTGCGGCAGTAAGTTTTCAGGTGTAAGGTCACAGCCGTGAAAGAGACCACCCCGGCCGAGACGGCCGCACCGAAGCCCACCCGCGCCCGCAACCGCCGCGGCGAGGGGAACCGGCTGCGCGACGACATCGTCAGCGCCGCGACCGAGCTGCTGGACGAGACCGGCGACGAGCGCGCCATCACCCTGCGGTCCGTCGCCCGCCGGGTCGGCATCGCCGCACCCTCGATCTACCCGCACTTCCCGGACCAGCCGGCGATCATGCTGGCCGTCGTCCAGGGCGAGTTCGCCGAACTGGGACGCGAACTGCGCATCTGCGCGGAGCAGGCCGGCGACGACCCCCGCGACCGGCTCTTCGCGATCTGCGAGGGATACCTGCGCTACGCCCGCGAGCACCCCGAGCGCTACCGCACGATGTTCGGCGGCCTGTGGATGCCGAGCCTCGGCGACAGCTCCGTGACCGAGGCGGACCTCGCCGACCTCGGCCTGGACACCATGGAACTGCTCATCGGCGCGCTCAGCGAGTGCGTCGCCACCGGGCAGTCCACCAGCGCCGATCCGGGCGGGGACGCGATCGCGCTCTGGCTGGGCCTGCACGGCCTGGCCCACCAGCGCGCCGTCACCCGCGTCCACTTCTGGCCGCCGGACACCGGCGACCGCATCATCGCCGCACTCGCCCACCTCACCGCCACCTGAGGCCGGGGCGGGGCCCCGCCGCGCCCCGGCCCACCGGTCAGTTGATGTGGATGAAGGTCACGGTGCCGTTGACCGCGATGTTCCGCTGGTCCTTCAGGAAGTTGACCTGCACGGCGCTGCTGCCCCGGTCCACCCGGACATAGCCCGCGTTGTTGCCGGAGTTGAGGTACGAGACGTCGTAGACGGCGACGGGCAGGTCCCCGGCGTTGGCGAAGCAGAGTTCCTCACCGGAGGGCTGTTTCCACAACTGCAGGAAGTCCGACCGGTTGTCGCAGTCGGTGCGGTTGACGGCCGCGCTGGTCGGTGCCGCCACGGCGGCCGCCGCAGATCCGGCGACCATCGTCGCGGCGAACGTGACGGCGAGCGCCGCCTTGAGCGTCTTGTCGGGCTGGAATTTCATGCCGTTCCCTCGGGTCTCGTGCCTGCGAAAGGAATGCGTGCACCCAGGCCGTGAAAAGCCTGCGCGCACGGTCACTTTAGCGAGGAAAATAAGGGACGCAATGTTTTTCCGACCCCCGTCACCCACCCCCGCGGAAAGTGGGAAAATCAAACAAACAATTCCCGCAATTGCGCCACCCGACGCGCCACCTAATACTCCACGGTGATCCGCCGCGCGGGCCCGTCCACCCGGACCTGGCCGCCGTACGGGATGACCTGCTGCGGGTCGGTGTGCCCGAGGTCGACGTCGAAGACGATCATCGTGTCGGGGGCGTACTGCCCGAACGCCCGCAGCACGGCCTCCTGTTGCCGCGCGCGGTGGGCGACGCGCTCCTGCGGCGGCAGCGGCCGGTCGAAGGACCAGCTCTTGGCGCGGCCCATCAGCAGCGCGGGGAACCGCTGGAGCAGACCGCGTTCGCCCATGTTGCGCAGGATGCGGAAGACCTCCTCGCCGGAAGGCAGTTCCTCCGACGTCTCCAGGAACAGCACGCACCCTTCGTACGCCTCGGGCGCTTTGATACCGCGGTCGGCCATCAGCAGCCAGGACAGGATCTCCAGGTTGCCGCCCCAACTCGGGCCCTGCACCACCCGGTCGGGCCGGTGCCAGGTCCAGCCGCCGGCCGGCTCCATCGCGGGCTCCGCCGTGAAGGTCGCCGGGTCCTCCCACCGCCGTCCCACGTCGGTGAACTCGGCGGCGGGCACCAGTTCGTACGGGCCCGACCCGAGCAGCGCGGCGCGCAACGACCGTTCGGTGAGCGGGTTCAGGGCGCCGGGCCGGCCGAACTCCACCATCACGCTGCCGCCGTGGTAGCCGACGATCCCCAGGTTCCACAGGTGGACCAGCAGGTTGGTGCAGTCGCTGTAGCCGAAGAACGGCTTCGGGTTCGCCCGCAGCAACTCCGTGTCCAGCAGCGGAAGGACGGTGATCTGGTCGTCCCCGCCGATGGTGCTGATCACCGCCTTGACGCCGGGGTCGGCGAACGCCGCGTGCAGGTCCGCGGCCCGCTCGGCGGGGGTCGAGCCGATCCGCCGGGTGGCGGGGTACTCCACCACCTCCAGCCCGAACTGCTCGCGCAGCCGGGTGAGGCCGAGTTCGTACGGCAACGGCAGCACCGCCGGCAGGCCGGAGGACGGTGAGAGCACCGCGACCCGGTCGCCCGGGCGCGGTTTGGCGGGGTGGCGGAATTCCATGCCGCCATGGTCCTCGACGAGCGGGCGGTACCGCGAGCTGATTGTGCGGCAGAGGGCGGGGTAGGCGACAGCCGTTACCGCAATGTCGTCAACTCGACTGGGAGGCGGACACTGTGGGAATCGGAGGCTGCATAGTCCTCATCGCCATCGGCGGGATCATCACGTTCGCGACCGACTGGCACATGAAAGGCGTCAACGTCGACCTGGTCGGCCTGATCATGATGGCCGTGGGCATCGTCGGACTCGCCGCGTACGTGAGCATCTTCAAGCGCCGGCGCATCCCGCCCACGGCGGACGGCGACGTGCCGCCCGTCGTGGAGGAGCGCTACTACCCGTCCGAGCGGCGCTACTGAGCCGCTTCCGCCGGACCGTCGTCCCCGTCGTCCTCGCCGTCCATACCGGCCAGCACCAGGGCCAGGCGGGGCGCGCCGGCGGGGGTGAGACGGACGGGGACACCCCAGTCCTGCTGGTGGACGTGGCAGGCGGGGTAGGGGTTGGCGGGGTCGTCGTCGCAGGACGCGGCCATCGCCGAGATGTGCAGGACGCCCTCGGGAACCGCGGGGTCCAGTTCCAGGTCGCGGAAGAGGTCGGTGCCCTTGCCGGTGCCCGCCCTGAGCAGGCCGGGCGGGGTCGACTCGACCAGCAGGCGGGTGGCCGGGCCGTAGCGGTCGTCGAGCTTCTGGCCGGGCGGCGCGCTGAAGACCACGTCGAGCCGGAACGGGCCCGCCGCCACATCGGTGGCGGCGCGCTGCGTGCGGTGTGCCTCGCCCTGCACGCGGGCCGCCTCCTCGGGCAGCCTGATCCGGGTCAGCCGGTGTGCCGCGGACTCCACGACCACCACGTCGCCGTCGACCACCGCCGCGTCCGAGGGTTCGCGCAGGTCACCCGCGAGGGTGGTCACCTCGCCGGTCGCCGGGTCGTACCGGCGCAGCGCGTTGTTGTAGGTGTCGCTGATCGCGACCGAGCCGTCCGGCAGCGCGGTGACGCCCAGCGGGTGCTGGAGCAGCGCCTGCCCGGCCGGCCCGTCGCGGTGCCCGAAGTCGAAGAGCCCGGTGCCGACCGCCGTGCGGATCACGTACCCGTCGCCGTCGGCGGCCCGTTCGGCCCAGCGCAGCGCGGACGTCTCGGAGTCGGCGATCCACAGCTTGCCGTCGGCCGCGGACAGCCCCGACGGCTGGGCGAACCAGGCGTCGCCGGCGTGCCCGTCGACCAGGCCCTCGTTGGTGGTGCCCGCCGCGACCTCGACCCGCTCGGTGGCGGGGTCGTACGTCCACAGCTGGTGGACGCCGGCCATCGCGATCCACACCCGGTCGTCGTACCAGGCCACGTCCCACGGCGAGGACAGGTCCACCTCCAGGGCGGGTCCGGAGCTGCGCGAGCCCTGCCACCACTGGCGGCCGGTGCCCGCGACCGTGGTGACCTGCCCGGTCTCGAGGTCGAGGCGGCGCAGCGCGTGGTTGACGGTGTCGGCGACGATGATCGCGCCCCCGGGCAGCAGCGCCAGGCCCTGCGGCTCGCTGAACCGCGCGGTCCGCTCGTCGCCGTCGGCCAGGCCCCGCTCGCCGGTGCCGATCCGGCGCACCACGGTCTCGCCGTCGGCCGCCAGCTCGACCAGCGCGTGCCGGGTGGAGTCCGACACCAGGTAGTGGCCGCTGCCGGGCAGCGCCAGCATCTTGCCGGGGAAACGCAGGTCCGTCGAGACCGGCTCCGGCGGCACGTACAGTCCGTCGCCGCGGCGCAGGGTGCCCTTGGCGGCGTGCTCCTGCTCCAGCCGGTTGACCAGCTTCTCCAGCGCGTGCGCGTGTCCCTCCCCGGCGTGCTGGGCGACCACGTAGCCCTCCGGGTCGATCACGACGAGCGTCGGCCAGGCCCGTACCGCGTACTGCCGCCAGGTGGCCAGCTCCGGGTCGTCGAGGACCGGGTGGTGCACGCCGTAGCGCTCCACCGCGTCGACCACCGCCTGGTGCTCCGCCTCGTGCACGAACTTCGGCGAGTGCACGCCCACGATCACCACGGTGTCGCGGTGCCGTTCCTCCAGCTCGCGCAGCTCGTCCAGCACGTGCAGGCAGTTCACGCAGCAGAACGTCCAGAAGTCGAGGATCACGATCGATCCGCGCAGATCGGCGAGGGCGGGTTGGCGGTCTCCGGTGTTCAGCCAGCCGCCCTTGCCAACCAGCTCGGGCGCCCGGACACGTGCACGTGCAGTCATATCCCCATCAAACCGCATCGCGGCGGTGAACACATTCCCGGCCGGAGCGGGTACATGTCCCCCCATGAAATACGTGGTGCGGGAGAAGATGTTCGCGGTCGGCGACGACTACTGGGTGGAGGACGAGCACGGGCGGCGCGCGTTCTACGTGGACGGGAAGGTGCTGCGGATCAGGGACACCCTGGAGATCCAGGACGCCGAGGGCAACGAGGTGGCGGTCATCCACCAGAAGCTGCTGAGCCTGCGCGACGCGATGACGATCGAGCGCGGCGGGCAGACCCTGGTGACCGTCAAGAAGAAGCGGCTCGCCTTCCTGCGCGAGGTCTTCCGCGCGGAGCTGGCCTCCGGTGAGGAGCTGGAGATCCGCGGCGACCTCATCGACAAGGAGTACGACATCGAGTACGAGGGGGAGCGGCTCGCCCGGATCTCCCGCCGCTGGTTCACTCTGCGGGACTCCTACGCCGTCGACGTGGAGCGGGAGGACGCCGACGCGGGCATGCTGCTGGCGATCGCGGTGTGCGTGGACCACATCGTCGCCAAGGAGCACGACTCCGACTGATCACAGGCGGCGGTTTCCGGCTGGTCACAGCCGGCGGTCGCGCAGGACCGGGAAGTCCGCCCGGGTGGCGGCCACCGAGGAGGGGTCCAGGTCCGCGGTGAGGGTCTGCGCGTCCGGGCCCGCCTCGCACAGGATCTCGCCCCAGGGGTCGACGATCATGCTGTGGCCGGCCTGCGGCACCCCCGCGTGCGTGCCGGCGGTGCCGCAGGCGAGGACGTACGCCTGGCACTCCACCGCCCGCGCCTGGGCCAGGACCCGCCAGTGGGCGAGCCGGCGGGCGGGCCAGCCGGCGGGCAGCACGACGATCTCCGTCCCGGCGTCGACCAGCAGCCGGAACAGCTCCGGGAAGCGCAGGTCGTAACAGGTCGCGAGGCCGAGTACGGCATCGGGGTGGCGCACGGTGACGACTTCCGCGCCGGGCGCCATCAGCGCGGCCTCGCCGCGGTCGAAGCCGAACCGGTGGATCTTGCGGTAGGCGCCGCGGAGCTCGCCGTCGGGCCCGAAGACGAGCGAGGTGTTGTAGAGCGGCCCGTCCGGGTCGCGCTCGACGACCGAGCCCGCGTGCAGCCACACCCCGGCGTCGCGCGCGGCCGCGCCCATCGCCTCGACGGTCGGCCCGTCCGGCACCTGCTCGGCCTCGGCCGCGAACAGGTCCGCGGCGAAGGCGCCCACGGTCCACAGTTCCGGCAGCACCACGAGATCCGCCCCGGCCTGCGCACGTACCAGCGCCGCCACCCGGGCCCGGCGGACGGCCGGCAACTCGGCGGGGTCCACGTCGATCTGGAGAAGCGTTGCGCGCATCCGTACACCGCCCCTACGTTGGGTCGTCGAAGTCGGGCCTACCATCGTCACTCGAAAGCACTGCGTGGGCGCCCGCGCGAAGACTAACTTAGGCGCCAAACCGCCACGACCGCGCACCGACCGTCGAGGGGTCCCGTGACCGTCCACCGCAAGATCCAGCCGTACATCGACGCCTGGACCCACTCCATAGAGTCCATCAACGAACTGGTCTCGCCGCTGCCGGAAGCCGAGTGGAACCGGCCCACCGACTGCCCGTACTGGTCCGTGCGCGACGTGGTCTCCCACGTCATCGGCTTCGAGTGCGAGATCCTCGGCGACCCGCGGCCGATCCACAGCCTGCCGAGCGACCTGCGGCACATCACCAGCGACCGCGCCCGCTACACCGAGGTCCCGGTCGACATCCGCCGCCACCACACCGCGCCGGAGATGACCTCCGAACTGGAGTACACCATCATCCGCCGCTCGCGGCAGCTGCGGAACGAGTCGCGCGAGCCCGACGCCGACGTGCGCGCGATCGGCGGCGGCGAGACCACCCTCGAAGAGCTGCTGTGGTCACGGGTGTTCGACGTGTGGGTGCACGAACAGGACCTGCGCCGGGCCCTGGACAAGCCCGGCAACCTCGCCTCGGCGGCGGCGGTGCTCTCCCGCGAGTTCGTGCTGCGCGCGCTGCCGAAGGTGGTCGCGCACGACGCGGGCGCCAAGCCCGGCTCCGCGGTGGTCTTCGACGTGCACGGCCCGCTGGAGTTCATGCGCACCGTCCGGGTCAACGCCGAGGGGCGCGGCACCATCGACTCCGCGGTCTCGCTCGGCCCGGCGGTCACCTTCGTGGTCGAGTGGGAGGCGTTCCTGCGGCTGCTGACCGGCCGGGTGAAGGCGGCGGCGGTGCCCGAGGACCGGCTGAAGATCGAGGGCGACGAGGAGCTGGCGCAGGCGATCCTGGCGAGGCTCGCGGTCACCGAATAACCGGACGGGACGGCGAACTCCCCCTGAACCAGGGCGAATCGGTGGCCGAAAGTGAATTCTTGCACGCGCGGTGATGATCCAGTAACAGTCCGGCGACCAATACCTCAAGTTTCGGGCATAGGACACGAGTTCGGCGAGTAGGGTGAGGCGAACTCATCCTGTTGCCGCCCGTACGTCAGCGTGACCCGGCACGGCGGTCGGCTTCCGGTCCGGCCATGGGGTATCGCCTGATGTCAGCTCAAGGCTCACCGTTACCGTCTCAGCCGCCGCGGCGCTCCGGCGGCGGATTCCGCGCAGCCGGACGTGCCGCACCACTCCCGCTCGCCGCGGTGGTCGCCGCCGGGGCGGCCGGCGCGTGGGCGGTGCGCCGCGCCGACGCCCAGGACCGCCCGCTGGTGGCCGCGACCGCCGCGCTGGCCGCGCTGCTGCTCGGCACCGCGGTCGCGCTGGCCGCCTCCCGCCGCCGCACGGTACGCCGACTGCGCGCCGAAGCGGCCGAGTTACGGGAGGACACCGCCCGCTCCGTGGCCCTGCACGCCGAGGCCACCCGGCAGGCGGCCGCCGAACTGGAGTCGTCCCGGCGGTCGTTGCGCGACGCGGAGGCGCGGCGGCGGGCGTGGGCCGAGACCGAGGCGTCGCTGCGCGGCGCACTGCGCACCCAGACGGCACGGGCCGCCGCGCTGGAGGAAGAGGCCGTACGGCTGGCGGAGGTGACGATCCCGCTCGCCGTCGAGCAGTTGCGCGAGGGCGGCTCCACCGGCACCGTCCTGGCCGCGCTGCCGCGCCCCGAAGGGCGCACCCACCAGCGGCTGCTGGAGGTGGCGGTGCGAGAGCTGGGAGCCGGGGAGCGCGCCCGGGCCGCGGGGATGGCCGCGTGCGCCAGTGCCGCCGCCCGGGTGCAGGCGCTGACCACCACCATGCTGGCCGACCTGCGCGAGATGGAGCAGCGGCACGACGAGAGCGTGCTGGACGACCTGCTGCGGCTGGACCACTACGCCGCCCAGACCGGCCGGCTCGCGGACAGCGTCGCGGTGCTCTCCGGCTCGCGCTCCGGGCGCCGCTGGACCCGGCCGATCGCGATGGAGAGCGTGCTGCGCGGCGCGATGGGCCGTATCCACGCCTACCGCCGGGTACGGCTGCACACCACGACCGGCGCGGCCGTCGCCGGGCACGCCGCCGAGGGCGTCATGCACGTCCTGGCCGAACTCATGGACAACGCCTGCAACTTCTCGCCGCCGTCGGAGGAGGTCCACGTCTACGTCCAGGAGTCGCACTCGGGTGTCGTGGTCACCGTCGAGGACGCCGGGCTCGCGATGCCCGCGGGCGACCTCGCCCGGATCGAGGGCCTGGTCTCGGGCGACCCGGCGGAGGCCGCGGGCGACCTGCTGCCCGGCCTGTCCGGCACCCGGATCGGGCTGACCGTGGTGGGGCGGCTCGCCCGCAAGCACGGCCTGCGGATCTCCTTCCGGCCGTCCTCGCGCGGCGGCACCGGCGTGGTCGTGCTGATCCCGTCGCGGATCGTCACCCGGGCCACCGAGGCGTACGGGCCGGGCCTCGAGCCGGCCGCCGGTCCCGGACCAGGCCGCGGGTACGAGCCCGCGCCCGGGACCTCCTACGGCACCGCGGTGGCCGGCGGGCGGTACGGCGACCGGACCGGCACCGACGTCGGCGCCGGCCACGACGGCTTCCCCGAGCCCGCACGGCCCGAGGAGATCGGGCACACCGGCCCCCACACCGCACCGGACGGGCGAGGCGCTCCCGCGGGCCCTGACGGCGGCGTACGGCCCGTACGGCCCCGTACCGCCGCCGGTCCGGAAGGCGGCGCCACGGGCGGCCCGGCCGACCCCGTCCACGTGCCGCTGCCGCGGCGCACCCGGGGCCGGGGCATGCCCGAGCCCGCGCCCGGGTACGACTCCTCCCCGTGGCCTACGGCGGGCCCGGCACCCGCCACGGGTGCCGACGCGGGCGCCCGGTTCGGCGCCTTCCGGGACGCGGCGACCGGACGGGACCGGGGCAGCGCCGACAGCGAAGGGGAGGGTGACCAGTGACGACGAACGGCACCGGAGGCGCCGGAGGCGACGTCTCCTTACTGCTCGAACGGTTCGTGGCCCTGACGCCCGGCGCCCGCCACGCGCTGCTGCTGTCCGCCGACGGCCTGAAGCTGCACTGGTCGCCCGAGCTGTCCGTGGACCGCGCCGACCAGCTCGCCGCGATCGCCTCGGGCATCCAGAGCCTGGTGCACGGCGCGTCCGTCGAGTTCGGCGACGGCACCGGCGGCGTACGGCAGTCCATGACCGACTTCCACGGCGGCGCGCTGTTCATCGTCGAGGCCGGCGCGGGCGCCCATCTGGCCGTCGTCGGCGAGGAGTCGGCGGACGCCCGGGCGATCGGCCGCGGCATGAACGACATCGTCGAGGCGGCTCGCGGCCCGCAGGGCACCCTGCCGGCGGCGGGCGTACGCGGGAAGCTCCCGGCATGAGAAGCGGGCCGATACGCGGGCCGGTCGACAGCGGCGCCCCGGACCGGCTCTACACCCTCACCGGCGGGCGGAGCGGCACCGGCACCAAGGGCTTCGACCTCGCCACCGTCATCGCCGCCCGCGGCGAACCGCTCCCCGGGATGCCCTCGGAGCACGTCCGCATCCTGCGGCTGTGCCGCCGCCCCATCGCCGTGCTCGAACTCTCCTCCCGGCTGGCCCTGCCGGTCGGCGTGGTGCGCGTGCTGCTCGCCGACCTCCTCACCGGGCAGCACATCACCGCGCACGCGCCCACCACCGCGGCGGAGTTGCTGCCCCCGTCCGACATGCTGAGGAAGGTCCTCCGTGCGCTGCACAACCTCTGATCCACGGAAGACACCCGCGCCATGACGCCGCCTCAGGAGTGGGAGCCGCAGCAGCAGGAGCCCCGGGAGCGGCGCGGCCGGGCGGACGAGGTGGTGCCGCCGCGCGGGCTCGCGCCTCAGGGGCGGATGCCGCAGGTGGGCGCGGCCGCGCGGCAGCGGCTCGCGGAGATACCCGGGCCGCAGCCGGTGCCGCCGTGGGGGCCGGCCGCGACGAGCGAACGGCCGCCCGGCCCCGTACCCGCGAGCGGCCCTGTTCCCGGGCCCGGCTCCGTATCCGCGCCCACCTCCGTGTCCGGGTCCCCGCCCGGTCCCGGTTCCGCGCCGGACCACCGGCCGGTCGCCCACGTGCCGCACCCGGCGGCGCCCGCGTTCGACCACGCCGACCCGGGCGCGTACTACCGGGCACTGCGCGAGGCGTACGGGCCGGTCGCGCCGGTGCTGCTGGACGGCGGGGTGCCCGCGTGGCTGGTGCTTGGCTACCACGAAGTCCAACTCGTCGCGGGAAACCCGGAGTTGTTCGGACGCGACCCGCGCCGCTGGCACGCCTGGGACCGGGTGCCCGCCGGGTGGCCGCTGCTGCCGCACGTGGCGCACACCCCGTCGGTCCGCTTCACCGAGGGCGCCGAGCACCAGCGGCGCGCAGGCGCGGTCGCGGACGTGCTCGGCGAGGTGGACCCGTACGAGCTGCGGCAGCGCGCCGAACGGGCCGCGGACGCCGCGGTGGACGCCTTCGCGGGCGCCGGGCGGGCGGAGTTGGTGGCGCAGTACGCCGAGCAGGTGCCGCTGCACGTCATGGCCGGGCTGTTCGGGCTGCGCCCGGACGAGACGGCGGCACTGGAACGGGACCTGGCCGGCCAGTACGGCTACGGCACCGCCGCGCCGCCCGCGCAGTGCCCGGCGCACCCGGGCGGTGCTCCGTCCGCGTCCGGGCCCGCCGCTTCCGCCGCGCGGTTGCGGACCATGCTGGAGGCGGTGCTCGCCCGGGTGCGGCGCGCTCCCGCGCCCGGCGCCGACCTGCCGTCCCGGCTGCTGGCGCACCCGGCCCGGCTCACCGACGAGGAGGTCGTGCAGGACCTGCTCACGATCATGGCGGCCGGGCGGCGGCCCACCGCCGACTGGATCGGCAACACGCTGCGGCTGCTGCTGACCGACGAGCGGTTCGCGCTCACCCTGTCCGGCGGGCGGCGGAGCATCGCGCAGGCGCTGGCGGAGGTGCTGTGGAGCGATCCGCCCGTGCAGAACGTGATCGGGCGCTGGGCCACCCGCGACACCCAGCTGGGCGGGCGCGCCGTACGGCGCGGCGACTGCCTCGTGCTCGGGCTCGCCGCCGCCAACGCCGATCCCCGGGTGCACCCGGCGCTGCCCGGCGGTGCCGTCGGCAACCACGCGCACCTGTCCTTCAGCCACGGCGCCCACCGCTGTCCGGCGCCCGCGCCCCAACTGGCGGAGATCGTCGCGACCACGGCCCTGGAGATCCTGCTCGACCGCATCCCGGATCTGGCGCCGGCGCTGGCCTCGGCCGAACTCCCCTGGCGCCCTTCCCTCTGGCAGCGCGGCCCCGCCGCGCTCCCGGTCACCTTCACCCCGCTGTAGGGGCGCGGGGAACGGCGCGACAAGCCACCGTGCACCGCAAGGTCCGGCACCCGCAGGACGGGGCATCCCGGGGGGCAACCCACCACCGGCAGGTGGTCCCTCAGCCGACGGAGCCGGGCAACCCGGGGGGTCCCGTCGGCGCATGACTGCGGTGGACGCTCTCCACGCGGCTGGCCGCGACCCGTTCGCGTTCGAGCCGGGCGGTGCGGCGCCGCAGCCGCAGGATCTGGGTGGTGCCGAGGAGTTGGAGCACGAAGACGCTGCTCCAGGCCACGCGGTAGTCGTCGTGGGTGGCGTCCAGGAGCAGCCCGATCGCCAGGAGGGTCACCATCGACGCGGTGAAACCGCCGATGTTGACGATCCCGGAGGCGGTGCCGAACCGCTCGGGCGGGTTGGCCGGGCGGGCGAAGTCGAAGCCGATCATCGAGCCGGGCCCGCACGCGCCGAGCACCACGCACAGCACGACGAGCAGCCACAGCGGGTCGTGCCCGCCGGGCCACGCCAGCACCGCCGCCCAGGCGAGGGCGGTCGCGCCAATCACCCCGAGCGTCAGCGGCATCCGGACGCCGTGGTGCCGGGCGATGAGCTGCCCGAAGAGCATGCCGAACACCATGTTCGCGACGACCACCAGCGTCAGCAGCGTGCCCGCGCTGCCCCGCGACAGCCCCTGGTCCTCGACGAGGAACGGCATCCCCCACAGCAGCAGGAACACCATCCCGGAGAACTGCGTGGTGAAGTGCGTCCACATCCCCAGCCGGGTGCCGGGCTCCCGCCAGGCGTCGGCGATCTGCCGCCGCACGTACGCGGTCCCGACGTGCTCGACGGGCGCGGGGGCGTGGCCGTCGGGGTGGTCCTGGAGCAGCAGCGCGACC
Source organism: Actinacidiphila sp. bgisy144 (assembly GCF_057708105.1). Lineage (NCBI taxonomy): Bacteria > Bacillati > Actinomycetota > Actinomycetes > Kitasatosporales > Streptomycetaceae > Actinacidiphila > Actinacidiphila sp. bgisy144. The sequence goes on from NZ_JBYIRM010000025.1 coordinate 83,426, forward strand.
AGGACCAGGACGAACGCGCCGCCGATCGCGGTGCCGAGGAAGGTCGGGGTCCAGCCGGCGGAGTGCAGCAGCCGCGAGAGCGCCACCGTGGAGACCAGGTTGCCCGCGACGCCGAAGAGCGCGGCGCCCTGCGCCACCATCGGCCCGCGCCGGGCGGGGAACCAGCGCGAGCCCAGCCGCAGCACGCTCACGAACGTCATCGCGTCGCCGCAGCCGAGCACCGCGCGGGCGGCGAGCGCGGTGCCGTAGGAGTGGGAGAGCGCGAACGCGCCCTGCCCGGCGGTGAAGAGGACCGCGCCGAGCATCAGCACCTTCTTCGTGCCGAGCGAGTCCACCATCAGGCCGACGGGTATCTGCATGCCCGCGTAGACGAGCACCTGGAGGATGGAGAACGACGACAGTTCGGAGGCGCCGATGTGGAAGCGGGCGGCGGCGTCGATCCCGGCGACGCCGAGGCTGGTGCGGTGGACGACGGCCACGAGGTAGACGAGGGTACCCACTCCCCACACGAGGGTGGCCCGGCGGCCGCCCGGTGGGTCCCCCGGCAGCGGCTTCGCGGTCACGACTCGCCCCGGGCCAGCGTGTTGACCCAGGACACGTGCCGGTCGACGACTATCGCCGCGGTCCGCTCGTCGCCGTCCCGCAGCGCCTGGAGGATCTCGGTGTGCTCGACGATGTTCTTCGCCACCCGGCTCGGCTCGGCGTGCATCGTGGCGACCCCCATCCGCAACTGGCGGTCCCGCAGCTGGTCGTAGAGGTGCGCGAGGATGCGGTTGCCCGCCGCGCGGACGATCTCCGCGTGGAAGGTGCGGTCCGCGACGGCGAAGGCGGCCAGGTCGCCGGCGGCGGCGTGCGCGCGCTGCTCGGCGAGCGAGTCCTCCAACTGGCCGATCAGCCCGGCGGGTACGGCCGGCACCACCTTGGCGACCGCGTGCTGCTCGACCAGCAGCCGGGTCTCGACCACGTCGGCGATCTCCTGCGCGGAGACCGGCAGGACCAGCGCGCCCTTCTTCGGATACAGCTTGAGCAGGCCCTCGGCCTCCAGCCGCAGCAGGGCCTCCCGCACCGGGGTGCGCGAGACCCCGACCGCCTCGGCGAGGTCGCCCTCGGTCAGCAGCGTCCCGCCCTCGTAAGAGCGGTCCAGCACCCCGCTCTTCACATGGAGGTAGACCCGCTCGGCGGCGGGCGGCGACTTCGTATCCATAATGCGCACATCATAGATACAACACACAAGCAGACGATAGCCCTTCAGGCGGCAGGCATACGTCGAGCCGGGGCCGGGGATGTCCCCCGACCCCGGCTCATTGCCGTGCGCTCAGCGGTTGACGGTCTGGATCTCCTCCACCGTCACCGGCTGCTCGGACTGCGACATCCCGTCGGGCAGCGCGGTCCCCGCGGGCTGCACGTCGGCGGTCGGCGTCCACCACACCTTCCACGTCATGGCCGCGGTGAACGTGTAGTTCCCCGAACTGGCCTTGGTGTACGTGACGTTGCAGGACGCGCCGGACGTGTCCAGCGACGCGCCCGTGCCCGACTGGCTGAACCGGTAGTCGCAGCTCTGCGGGCTCGCGTACTGCGTGCCCGCCTCCACGTGCAGGCTGTACGGCTGCGCCACCACCGTGGCCGCGACCGCGTCGCCGTTCGGCTCGGTCAGCTGCGCGGTCACCGACACCTGGGCGTCGGTCTCCTTGAAGTCCACGTACGTCGGCAGGTTCACCTTCTGGTTGCCCGGCTGCGGGCTCAGCTTGACGCCCTTGGTGGGCAGCTTCAGCTGGCCGTACGCCGCCTTGGCCAGCACCTCGGGGGATATCGCGCCCTGGGGCGGGTCCGCCGGCGGCTCCCACATCCACCCGGTGCTGTACGGGCAGGTCGCGCCCGGCTCGTTGAGCGCGTTGTCGTCCCAGGTCAGCACCCACCAACTACCGTCGTCGCCCTTGTGGTACTTGATGTCGTTCATGTCCGACTGAACTTCGTTGTAGTACGTGTAGACGGTACCCGCGCCCTCCTGGCCGGCCGCGATATACCGACGATCGATCTCGTCCTTGAACTCGTCCGGCGTGAAACTCGTGTACCAGCACACCGGCGGCGAGAAGTTCGCGTCCGACGAGGTCACCGGCGTCGAGCCGTCCCCCTCCCCGTTCCCGCGGTGCGTATAACTCACGTGCACCTGGTACGAGGTGCCGCCACCGGAAGCAGTGCTGCTCGATGAGCTCGTGTCACCGTAGCCCTTGCCCGTCTTGGCGACCGCTCCCTCGGCGGTGCCGGCCAGCACGGAGACGCAGACGAGGGTGACGGCAGCGCCGCGGGTCAGTCGACGTACTGTCAGGCGATCTGGCACTGCTTCGCTCCGTTCTGCCACGTATGGTCGTATGCCTGCCATTCTCCTGTGGAACTCTTGGTCATGGTCAGCGTCCACAGGTTGAAGTCCTCCAAGGACGGCGTGGTCACGTCGACCTTGCCCGTCTTGGCGTCCTTGCCGTACGCCTTCCGCTGGTCCTCGCAGTACTGGACCGCCAGGTTCCCGGTCGAGAGGGTCTTCACCACCGGCTTGTAGTAGTTGAAGGTCCCGGTGACGACACTGCCGTCCTTGCCTTGCGCGATCAGCGAATCGGCGAACTCCGCACCGTGCTCGCCGGTCCAGAACCGTTTGAAGAACGCCGGTTCCTTGGTGTAGACCCTCGCCGTGAACTCGACCACGGCCGTCGCCGCGTAGGTGGCGTCCTTGAGTGCGGCCTTTTTCGTCGGGTCGCTGCTGTCGAACCCGTCGAAATTGATCTTGATGTCCGACGGAAGGTCGAACTTCGGCGCTGTGGGGCCTGCCGCCTGGGTCGGAGACGCGGTGGTCGCCGTCGCCGAGGCACTGCCCGTCGGGCTGTCCGACGAGCTGATCTTGTCCGAGCTGTTGGAGCCACCGCCACAAGCAGCCAGCAGGAGCGCGGCCGCAGCCGCAGTGACCGCGGCGACGGGCAGGGAAGAGCGGGTCACGATGACATCCCCCGTGAGATACCTGTACGTAAACAGAGTTGGCACCTCGACGCTACCGGCGCCACCCCAGCGACCGGAAGCGCCCCTCCCACAACTGTGACCCGCCCGGCACAACACCGGCGCCCTGGAGTCAGGCGTCGGTGTCCAACGACGTCACCGACGTCGAGTACGGGCGACCGTGCGACGCGCGGTGCGTCCGCTCAGTCCGCCTGGCACTTCTTCACCCCGTGTACCCTGCTGTAGTCGATGACCTGCCACTCGCCGGACGACGCCTTGCTCATGACGTACGTCCAGGAGTTGTAGCTGCGCAGCGACGGCTCGGTCACCGTCACCTTGCCGGTCTTCGCGTCCTTGTCGTACGCCTTGCTCTGGTCCTCACAGAAGAAGACGTTCACCGAGCCCGCCGCCTTGTTGACCGTCACCTTCGGCCCGTAATAGCGGATGGTGCCGGTGGCGACCTTGCCCGTCCGCGCGTACGAGATCATCTGGTCCGCCAGCGCCGCGCCATGATCGCCGGTGAAGAACCGCTTGAGGTTCGGCGTCTCCGCGAGCTTGCCCAGCGCCTCCGTCTCCACCACCGACGTGGCCGCGTACGTCGCGTCCAGCAGCACCGCCTTGTTCGTCGGGTCGCTGCTGGTGAAGCCGGTGAAGTTCACCTTGATGTCCGACGGAAGGTCGAACGTCGGCGCTGTCGGGCCTGCCGCCTGGGTCGGGGACGCGGTGGTCGCCGTCGCCGAGGCGCTGCCCGGCGGGCTGTCCGACGAGCTGGCCTTGTCCGAGCTGGTGGAGCCGCCGCCGCAGGCGGCCAGCAGGAGCGCGGCCGCGGCCGCGGTGACCGCGGCGACGGGCAGCGAAGAGCGGGTCACGATGACATCCCCCCGTGAGACGTCTCTATGTCAAGAGAGTTGGCACGCTACCAGCGGTCGGGGGTGGATACGTCGTCCAGGGTGTTCATCAGGACGGCGAAGGAGACGAGCAGGATGATCAGGGTGAGGCCGACGATGAGGGGGAGGACGAAGGCGGAGGAGGAGACGCCGGCGGTGGAGGTGGTGCCGTCGGTGGTGGCCGTGACGGCCTCCATACCGGTGTAGTGCATCGCACTGATCGCGAACGCCATGACCAGCGCCGCACCGGTGATGGCCACGCGGCCGCGCACCCGCAGGGTCGCCCACAGCGCGGCGGTCGCCGCCACGACGGCGATGACGACCGAGAGGGCCACCACGGCGGGGTCGTAGGAGAGCGAACCGGGCAGCCGGATCGCGCGCATGCCCAGGTAGTGCATACCGGCGACGCCGAGCCCGGCCAGGACGCCGCCGCCGAGCAGGTGGTGCAAGGCGTCGCGGCGGCCGGCGACGTGCATGCCGACACCGACGACGACCACCGCCAGCAGCCAGCTCAGCGCGGTGAGGGCGACCTCGTAGCGCAGGTCGGCGCCGTCCACCTCGTACCCGAGCATCGCCACGAAGTGCATGCCCCATATCCCGCTGCCCAGTGAAACCGCGCCGGCCGCCAACCAGCCTTTTCCACGGCCCGGTCCGACCACCCGGAGCCGGCCGGCACACGACAGCCCCAGCACCGAGCCGATGAAAGCGATCAGGTACGCGGTGGCCGGATACCACGAACTGGACCAGAGTTGCGCGTGGTGCGTCATGGCGCACGCCCTCCCAAGGAATTCCCCGCCGCACACGGCTCCGGCACCGTCCCGGCCGGCTCACCACGGGCGTTCAATGGGAGATTTCTATCACCGCGATGGCCGAAAAAAGCCCCCCGGAAAGGAAAAGAGGACGTGACGTCGATCCTGTCCGCGGGCGAACTCGAACCGGCGATCTTGAAGGGCGGGTTGCGCGGGAAACACGGATACGCGTGGGAATTGCGAGGCGTTTTCGCGGCGGCGTTTCTTTACGGGTGGATGGTGCCGACGAGGGAGGCGGTGGACACGAGGGTGGACTGGATCGTGGGGGCGAGGCTGGAGGAGGCGAGGCAGAAGCCGAGGAGGGTGCAGGTGATGGCATGGCTCGGCTTGAGCGAGCGGTTGTGCATCTGCATTCCGGCCAGAAGCAGGAGCAGCAGGACGACGGAGACAGAGACGACCATACGGTCGATGGCAGCACAAAAGGTGCGGAAAGTGGGGGCGACACGCACGTGCGGCGGGCCGGGGCGTCCACACGCCCGGGCCCGCCGCACGAAAGGGTGTTCAGCCGGCGCCCGCCGGCCGGGCGACCGCTACGACCGCTACGACCGCTACGACCGCTACGACCGCTACGACCAGGTGATCAGCCGCTTGGGCTGTTCGAGGACCGCCGCGATGTCGCCGAGCACCTTCGAACCCAGCTCGCCATCGACCAGCCGGTGGTCGAAGGAAAGCGCCAGGGTGGTGACGTGCCGCGCCTTCACCTTGCCCTTGTGCACCCAGGGTTGGAGCTTGACCGCCCCGAACGCGAGGATCGCGGACTCCCCCGGGTTGAGGATCGGCGTGCCGGTGTCGACGCCGAAGACACCGACGTTGGTGATGGTGACGGTGCCGCCCTGCATCGCGGCGGGCGAGGTCTTCCCCTCGCGCGCCGTGCTGACCAACTCGCCCAGCGCGGACGCCAGTTCCGGCAGCGTCTTGTCGTGGGCGTCCTTGATGTTCGGCACCACCAGACCGCGCGGGGTGGCCGCGGCGATGCCCAGGTTCACATAGGACTTCCGGACGATCTCCTGGTTCGCCTCGTCCCAGGCGGAGTTGATCTCCGGGTTGCGGCGGATCGCCACCAGCAGCGCCTTGGCGACCAGCAGCAGCGGGCTGACCTTGAGGCCCGCGAACGCCGGATCGGCCTTCAGCTCCTGCACCAGCTTCATCGTCTTCGTGATGTCGAAGGTCACGAACTCGGTGACGTGGGGCGCGGTGAAGGCGCTGGCGACCATCGCCTGGGCGGTGGCCTTGCGGACGCCCTTGATCGGCACCCGGGTCTCGCGGGCGCCGGAGGAGGCGATGCCGAAGGCCGCAGCGGCCTCGCCGGTGTCGGCGGTCTCCGGCAGCGGCAGCCGGGCCGGCGGCGCGGCGGCGGCCCGGATGTCCTCGCGGGTCACCTCGCCGTGCGCCCCGGTGGGCTCCACCATGGCCAGGTCGACGCCCAGTTCCTTGGCGAGCTTGCGCACCGGCGGCTTGGCGAGCGGCCGCTGCGCGCCGGGCACCGGCCCCGCCGCCGAGGGCGCGGCGGCTGGAGAGGGGGCAGGGGCGGATGCGGGCGCGGGCGCGGGCGCCGCCTGCCCGTTGAGCTGCTGCGCGCCCGCCTGCTGCTTGCGCGGCCGCCGGGTCGTCGACGACGGCGCGACCCCGTAGCCGACCAGCACCGCCTTGCGTTCCACCGCCGGCTCCGGCGCGGCCTCGACCGGGGCCTCGGCGGCGGCCGAGGCCGCCTCGCCCCCGTCCGTCACGGCGCCCCCGGCATCCCCCGCGCCGTCAGCGCCATCCGCGCCGTCGGCACCCCCCGCGTCCACCACGATGATCGGCGTGCCCACGTCCACCGTGGTGCCCTCGTCGAAGCGGATCTCGCTGACCACCCCGTCGAACGGGATCGGCAGCTCCACCGCCGCCTTCGCCGTCTCGACCTCGCAGATCACCTGCCCGTCGGTGACCGCGTCCCCGACGCCCACGTACCACTTGAGGATCTCCGCCTCGGTCAGGCCCTCGCCGACGTCCGGCATCCTGAACTCGCGAAAGCGCTGCGCCTGTACGGCCATGATCGTCACAACCCTCTCCTCAGTACGCCAGCACGCGGTCGACGGCGTCGAGTACGCGGTCAAGACCGGGCAGGTACTCGTCTTCCAGCCTGGCCGGCGGGTACGGCGCGTGGAAACCGCCCACCCGCAGCACCGGCGCCTCCATGGCGTAGAAGCAGCGCTCGGTGATCCGGGCGGCGATCTCCGCGCCGGAGCCGAAGAAGACCGGCGCCTCGTGCACCACGACCAGCCGGCCGGTCTTCTCCACCGACGCCTGCACGGTGTCGAAGTCGATCGGCGAGATCGAGCGCAGGTCCACCACTTCCACGCTGCGGCCCTCGTTCGCCGCCGCGGCCGCCGCCTCCAGGCACACCTTCACCATCGGCCCGTACGCCACCAGGGTGACGTCAGTGCCCTCCTGGGCCACCGCGGCCTTGTGCAGCCCGGCGGGCACGGCCGAGACGGCCACCTCGCCCTTGTCCCAGTAGCGGCGCTTGGGCTCGAAGAAGATCACCGGGTCGTCGCACTCGATGGCCTGCCGCATCATCCAGTACGCGTCCGACGCGTTGGACGGCGAGACCACCTTCAGCCCGGCGATGTGCGCGAAGAGCGTCTCCGGGGACTCGCTGTGGTGCTCGACCGCGCCGATGCCGCCGCCGTACGGGATGCGGATGACGATCGGCAGCTTGATCTTGCCGAGCGCCCGGGCGTGCATCTTCGCCAGCTGCGTGACGATCTGGTCGTACGCCGGGAAGACGAACCCGTCGAACTGGATCTCCACCACCGGGCGGTAGCCGCGCAGCGCCAGGCCGATCGCGGTGCCCACGATGCCGGACTCGGCGAGCGGGGTGTCGATCACCCGGCCCTCGCCGAAGTCCTTGAACAGGCCGTCGGTGATCCGGAAGACGCCGCCGAGCCGGCCGACGTCCTCCCCCATCACCAGGACCTTCGGGTCGTTCTCCAGTGACGTGCGCAACGACTCGTTGAGCGCCTTCGCGATGGCCATCTGCGTCATGTCAGTGCCCCTTTCCGGCGCTGCCGGCGCCGTGGCCCGCTGCGGGGGCGTCCTCGAAGGAGTCCAGGTACTCGGCGAACTGCGCGCGCTCCTCGTCCACCAGCGCGTGCCCGTCGGCGTAGATGTGCTCGAAGACCGCCATCTTGTCGGGGTCGGGCATGCCGCGCACCCCGTCCCTGACCCGCTTGGCCAGGACGTCGCTCTCGGCCTCGACGCTCGCGTAGAACTCCTCGTCGGCCAGGTCCTGCTTGTCGAGGTAGGTGCGCAGCCGGGCGATCGGGTCCTTCGACGCCCACTCCTCGCGCTCCTCGTCGGCGCGGTAGCGCGTCGGGTCGTCGGTGGTGGTGTGGGCGCCCATCCGGTAGGTGAACGCCTCGACGAGCATCGGGCCCTGCCCGCTGCGGGCGTGGTCCAAGGCGGCCCGGGTCACCGCGAGCACCGCGAGCACGTCGTTGCCGTCCACCCGGACGCCCGGGAAACCGAATCCGGCCGCGCGCTGGTAGATCGGCACGCGGGACTGCTTCTCGGTCGGCTCGGAGATCGCCCACTGGTTGTTCTGGCAGAAGAACACCACCGGCGCGTTGTAGACCGCCGCGAAGGTGAAGGCCTCGGCCACGTCGCCCTGGCTGGAGGCGCCGTCGCCGAAGTACGCGATCACCCCGGCGTCCGCGCCGTCCTTGGCGACGCCCATCGCGTAGCCGGTCGCGTGCAGCACCTGCGAGCCGATGACGATCGTGTACAGGTGGAAGTTGTTCTCGTTCGGGTCCCACCCGCCGTGGTTGACCCCGCGGAACATGCCCAGCAGGTTCAGCGGGTCCACGTCCCGGGTCCAGGCGACACCGTGCTCGCGGTAGGTCGGGAAGATGTAGTCGTCGGGGCGGGTGGCCCGGCCGGAGCCGATCTGGGCGGCCTCCTGGCCGAGCAACGACGCCCACAGCCCCAGCTCGCCCTGCCGCTGCAAGGTGATCGCCTCGGCGTCGAACCGCCGGGTCAGCACCATGTCCCGGTACAGGCCACGCAGCTCGTCCGGGGTCAGGTCGATGGAGTACGCGTCGTGCTCGACGCGTTCGCCTTCCGGGGTCAGTAGTTGTACGAGCTCGGGCTCGCCCCCACGGCGCTTCGCGCGGCCGCGGCTACTGCTCCGCGCGGCGGTGCTCTTCACGCTCACGTTCGCTCCTCCGTCTGTCCGGCCCCCGGGATCTGCCGGAGAACCAGTGCGGCTGACCAGGTCCGGCGGGACGCACGGGGTATGTGCGGCATGACCGGGCCAGGCGTGACAACGCCCCGGCGAATGGCCTGCAAAGCAGACGTTACCTATATCCGGAAGCCTTCGCGTACACCGAGGGCACACTTTCTGACCTGCGGTTTTGCTTGGATTTCCTAGTAGTCCGCGTTACCGCAGGCCATGACCGGGACACCGGCACCGTATCCCGATCGGGAAAACTCCGTAAGGGGTGAACGGCACGGAGCGCCGTCAGGTTCCGGCCACCGGCGCGAACGCGACCAGCCGGACATAGCAGACGCAAGGCCACCGCCGCCACTCGCGCCGGCCGGAGCCGCCAGTTGATCTACGCTGAGCCGCGTGATGGGCACGGCACAGCGGCCGCCCGCACTGACCGCCCTGTTACGCCGCTACGACCGTGCGGCAACCCTGCTGACCTGCGAACGCGTTCCGCGCGGGTTACTCAACCGGGGCTGGCGGATCACGACGAACAGCGGCCGCTTCTTTCTGAAACAGTACGTCGCCGCGGACACCGCGGCCCCCGCGGTGATCGCCCGGCAGCACCACGCGACGCGCAGGCTCGTCCGGATCGGACTGCCCGCGGCCGCGCCGCTGCACGACCGGGACGGCGCCACCGTCACGGTGGTCGACGGCCACGGCTACGCGCTCTTCCCGTGGGTCGAGGGCCGCCACCGCGAGGGCACCGAACTCTCCGCCTGCCAGTCCCGCCGGCTCGGCGCGCTGCTCGGCATGGTGCACACCGGGCTGGCCGACACCCAGCCGCCGCCCCCGGCCGGGCCGCACCCCAGCGCCGACCCCGACCGTACCCACGAGCAGATCGACCAGCTGCTGGCGCTGGTGCGCGGGCACCGCCCGTACGACGCGTTCGACGCGCTCGCCGAGCACCGGCTGCTCGAACGCCGCGAGTTGCTGCGCCGCTACGCGCACCGGCGGCCGCCGGACGCCGACGGCACGGTCAGCGGCTGGGTGCACGGCGACTTCCACCCGCTCAACGTGCTCTACCGCGGCGAGGAGCCCGCCGCGATCATCGACTGGGACCGGCTCGGCGTCCACCCGCGCGCCGAGGAGGCGGTGCGGGCGGCCGTCATCTTCTTCGTGCACCCCGCCGACGGGCGGCTCGACCTGGCGAAGATCCGGGGGTACGCCCGGGCGTACCGGCGGGCGGCGGGGATCGCCGCGGCCGAATTGTCCGCGGCGGTGCACCGCGTGTGGTGGGAGCGGCTCAACGACTTCTGGATGCTGAACTGGCGCTACCAGCACCGCGACCGCCGCTCCGATCCCCTCTTCCCGGCGGCGTCCGCGCTGGCGGTGTGGTGGACGGAGGAGTACGCCCGCGTGTGCGAGGCGTTCACGGGGTGAGCGCGGCGGGGGGCCGTCAGCCGGTGGCGCCGGACGAGTCCCCGCCGGTGGCGTCCGCGCCGGCGCTGCTCCCGCTGCTGCTGCCCTCGCTGCTACCGGTGCTGGTGCCGGTGCCGCCGGCGTCGCCGCCGGCGGACGTACCACCCGTGGTCGGTGCGGTGGTGGGCGGCTTCGTGGTGGGGGCGGTGGTGGGCGGCTTCGTCGTGTGGGTGGGGGCCGTGGTGGGCGCTGTGGTGGGAGCCGTCGGCGAGGAGGTGGTCGGCTGGTCGGTGGGGGAGTCGCTGGCCTCGCCGGAGTCCGTGGGCTCGTCGGAGACCTGGCCGGAGGAGTCGTCGGACGGCTGGTCCGTGCTGTCGTCGGACGGCTGGTCGGCGGCCTGCGAGGTGCTGGGCGGAGGGGTGTCGTCGGTGGTGGTGCCGCCGCCCCCGCCGCCGCCCCTGGTCGCGAGGTAGACGCCGAGCGCGATGGCGAGCACCGCGGCGATCACGAAGAGCACCGGCTTGACCCAGGGGCTGCCGCCGGCCGGCGGCTTCTCGCCGTACCCGTGCACGTCGTCGTCGCCGCCGACCCCGGAGATCCCGCCGAGCAGCGGGCCGATCTCGGCGGTGGAGCCGTTCTGCGGGTGGCCGCCGCTCTGGGCGACCACGGTGGGCGCGGTACCGGTCTGGCGGGGCGTGACGGCGGTGACCGCGCCGGTGTTCCACTGGCCGCCGGTCCAGCCGCCCTGCTGGAGGAGGGTGTGGTGGGCGTACCCGACCAGCGCCCGCATCTCCTCGGCGTTCTGGAACCGGGCCTCGGGCTGCTTGGCGAGCGAGCGCAGCACCAGGCCGTCCAGCTCCGGCGGCACCCGGTCGCTGATCTGCGACGGGAGCTGCGGCTCGTCCTGCACGTGCTGGTAGACCACCGAGAGCGGGGTCTCGCCCACGAACGGCGGCCGCAGCGTCAGCAGTTCGTACAGCAGGCAGCCGGTCGCGTACAGGTCGCTGCGGTGGTCGACGGTCTTGCCGAGCGCCTGCTCGGGGGAGAGGTACTGCGGGGTGCCCATCACCATGCCTGTCTGCGTCATGGTGCTGGCCGCCCCGTGCAGCGCCCGGGCGATGCCGAAGTCCATCACCTTGACCGCGCCGGTGGTCGTGATGATGACGTTCGCGGGCTTGATGTCGCGGTGCACGATGCCGGCGCGGTGGCTGTAGGCGAGCGCGTCCAGCACACCGGAGACGATCAGCAGCGCCTGGTCGACCGGCGGCGGGGTGGGCCCGGTGAGCAGGTCCTTGATGGTGTGGCCCTCGACCAGCTCCATCACGATGTAGGGGACGGTACCCGTACGGGTGATGTCCTCGCCGGAGTCGTAGACCGCGACGACCGCGTGGTGGTTGAGGCCGGCCACCGACTGGGCCTCGCGGGTGAAGCGGGCCCGGGCCACCTGGTCCTCGGCGAGGTCGGAGCGCAGCAGCTTGACGGCGACGATCCGGCCGAGCCGGACGTCCTCCGCCGCGAAGACCTCGGCCATGCCGCCGCGCCCCAGCCGTCCGGTCAGCCGGTACCGGCCGTCGCCGATCACCGCTCCGGGGCCCCAGGGACCGCCTGCCTCCGACGGTTCGATGCCGGCGGCCGTCTCGTTCGGGTCGACCATCAGTCCTCGTCGTCCGTCCATGTCGTGCGAGCCGTGTGGCTGCGGGCCTGTCGTACGCGTCGCTGCTGTCGCTGTCCTGGTGCGCCACCGTACCGCTTTTCCGCAGGGTGATCCGGTGCGCGTCCGGCTGCCGTACAAAGGTCACCGCATTGTGCGCGGACGATGCGTATCAGGTGACGAGATGGTCAACGAACTTGACGTGCAGGTGCGATAAGCGAGACTTGGCGGGCAAGCTCGGGGACTGGTCTGTCCCGGTCCACTTCCAGGGGGTAGCAGTACTGATGAGCGGGGACGCCACACAGGGCGGGTTCACGGGGCGCTCGGTCGGCGGCGGGCGGTATGTACTGCGCGACCTGCTCGGGCAGGGCGGAATGGCGTCCGTACACCTGGCACACGACACGGTGCTGGACCGGCCCGTGGCCGTCAAGACCCTCCACACCAACCTCGGCACCGAGCAGTCGTTCCGGGAGCGCTTCCGCCGCGAGGCCCAGTCCGTCGCCAAGCTCAACCACACCAACATCGTCTCGGTCTTCGACTCCGGCGAGGACATGATCGACGGCCAGATGGTGCCGTACATCGTGATGGAGTACGTCGAGGGCAAGCCGCTGGGCGACGTACTGGCCGCGGACATCGCCCAGTTCGGCGCGATGCCCGCCGACAAGGCGCTGAAGGTCACCGGCGACGTGCTGGCCGCGCTGGCGGTCAGCCACGAGATGGGCCTGGTGCACCGCGACATCAAGCCGGGCAACGTGATGGTCACCCGGCGCGGTGTGGTCAAGGTGATGGACTTCGGCATCGCGCGGGCCATGCAGTCCGGTGTGACGTCGATGACGCAGACCGGCATGGTGGTCGGCACCCCGCAGTACCTCTCGCCCGAGCAGGCCCTGGGCCGCGGCGTGGACGAGCGCTCCGACCTGTACTCAGTCGGCTGCATGCTCTTCGAACTGCTCACCGGCCGGCTGCCGTTCGACGCGGACTCGCCGCTGGCCATGGCCTACCAGCACGTGCAGGAGACCCCGCCGGCCCCCTCCACGGTCAACCAGGCGCTGGGCCCGGCCATCGACGCGCTGATCGCCCGCGCGCTGCGCAAGAACCCGGCCGAGCGCTTCCCGACCGCCGACGCGATGCACGACGAGATCGAACGGGTGCTGGGCGCCACGCAGAGCGGCGCCATGCCGGTGATCACCGGCAACCCGGTGGGCGGCAACCGCGGCGAGGGCGTGGCCGCGTCGGTCTTCCCGGCCCAGCCCGGTCAGGTGCCGCCCCCGGCGCAGCAGGTACAGACGCCGTACGCGCCGACCCCGCAGCCGGGCTACGGGCCGACGACCCCGCCGCCGTCGGCGTACGGCTACCCGCAGCAGGGCGCCCAGACCCCGCCGCCCACCCCCGCGTACAACCTCGCCCCGGCCCCGGTGCCGCAGCAGCACCCGATGAACGGCCCGGGGGTCCCCGGCGGCCCCGGCATGGGCGCGCCGAACCGGCCGGGCCGCGGCGGCGGCCGGTCGTCCAATACCCCGCTGGTCGTGGGCGTCGTGGTGGCCGTGGTGGCGATCGCGGTGATCGTGGGCGTGGTCGTCGCCATGACCGGCGGCGGCGGGGGCGGCGACACCACCGCGGACCACACCGCCCAGCCGGACGTCAAAACCAGCACGTCGGCGACGGCCAGCGCGTCCGCGAGCGACGACGTGGTCCAGGGCGACCAGACCCGCACCATCGAGACCAACGAGTGCACCGACGCCCACAACGACTTCATCAACCCGGACAAGCCCGATGTCGCCACGATGCCGGACTTCCACACCGACTACGTCGACTCGGTCGTCGCCTGCATGAAGGCCGCGGGCTGGAAGTACACCATCAAACACACCAACGAGCAGCTGTGGGGCAAGGGCTCCGTGACGAGCCAGTCGCCGTCCGCCGACGACGACTACGACCCGAAGACCGACGGCCCGGTGACCATCTGGGTGTCGACGGGCAAGAGCTCCGACTGACCGCCGGCCGCCAGGCCGCGCACCCCCGTACCCCCCGCACATGGCGAAGGGGCCCTCCTCCCGCGGGGAAGAGGGCCCCTTTCGCTGTCGCTCACGGTGTCACCGCCGGGCGGCGCTCACAGGTAGGGCCCGCCGGAGCGGCCCGCCGGACCGCCCTGCTGCTCCTCCTCGAGGCCTCCCGCGCCGGGCGGCAGGGCGCGCCGCATCTGCTCCAACTGGGCCCGCGCGGCCATCTGCTGGGCGAACAGCGCGGTCTGGATGCCGTGGAAGAGCCCTTCGAGCCAGCCCACGAGCTGCGCCTGCGCGATCCGCAGCTCCGCCTCGCTGGGCACGCTGTCGTCGGTGAACGGCAGCGACAGCCGCTCCAGCTCCTCGACCAGCTCCGGGGCGAGCCCCGCCTCCAGCTCCTTGACCGAGCCCGCGTGGATCTCCTTCAGCCGGACCCGGCTGGCCTCGTCGAGAGGAGCCGCCCGCACTTCCTCCAGGAGCTGCTTGATCATGCTGCCGATCCGCATCACCTTCGCCGGCTGCTCGACCATCTCCGTCACCGGGATCTCACGGGGCTCCTCGCCCTCGCCCGGCGAGCCGCCGAGCGCCATCCCGTCCGGCCCGACGACCAGGACCTGCGGGTTCTGCGCGTTCTCCGTCGACCGTTCGTTCATCGGCATCTCCATACGGCCATTGTCCCGCAGTGGCGCCGCGAGCCACGACCCCGGGACGGCGCACGGCCCGCAGCCGTTGTCCACCGCGGCCGGACGCCGGTCACGGGCCGCGGTCACGGGCGGCGCAGCCGCACCCCGAGGAACCCCAGCCCCAGCCCGACCAGCACCAGGCCGGTGCCGAGCGTCGTCACCCGCGGCACCGGGCGGCCCGCGGTGACGAGCGGCACCGCCTGGTCGGCCTGGTCGGCCTGTTCCGCGGCGGGCCGGGCCGCGCCCGCCTGGGACGACGGCAACGGGGTGGCGGCGGGCTCTCCGGCGCCGGTGCCGGCCGGGGCCTGGGGCGCGCCGCCGGTGGTGGGGCGGTGGACCGGGGTGTGCGGGGGCCGGGGCGCGCGGGGGGTTCCGGCGGCGGGCGCGGTCCGCCTCTTCGCCGTTGCTTCTGTCTTCACCTTCGCCTTCGCGGTGGGCGCGGCGTGGCCGGGGTGGTGTGGTGCGGGGGCGGTGGAGGGCGCGGCGGAGGGGGCGGGAGTCTGTGCGGGGTGGGGCGCGGCCGGGCCGGCGGGGGCGGGAGGCGCAGCGGGCGCCGGGGGAGCGGTGGCGTCCGGTACGGCGAAGCTCGGCAGCGTCAGGACGGTGCCGGTGGCGGGGTCGGCGTCCGTGCCGGTGCCGGTCAGGGGCAGCGGGCGCGGCAGGACGGGGGCCTGCGGACGGGCGGCGGGCGGCGCGGCGGGGCCGCCGGGAGCGGCGGACCCGGCGTGCGGACCGGACGCAGGACCGGAGCCGGCCCCGGAACCCGCGGCCGTACCCGTACCGGAACCCGCGGCGGAGGGGGCCGAGGGTGCCGGTCGAGGTGCGCCCGGGCCGGGGCGGCCCGGACTGTGCTGCTGATGTGCGCCCGGGTGCGGCGCGCCCTCGGCCGCCCACGTCGGCGCCGCCGTACCGAGCAGCGCGGCGCCCAGCACCGCCGTGCCCACCGCCGCTTGCCGTACCCGGCCCCGCCTGTGCTCCGCCGCCCACCGCACGTTCGCGCCTCCCGCACCCGCCGTGTGTAGGACAAGCGTCACATGATGTGGCGAATGCGGCATTACGGGCGGGCGGTGGTACGTCCGCGGCTCGCCGTTCTCAGACCGTCAGCAGGATCTTCCCGATGTGGGTGCTGGACTCCATCAGCCGGTGCGCGTCGGCGGCCTGGGCGAGCGGGATCGCGCGGTCGACCACGGGCCGCACCGTGCCCGCTTCGATCAGCGGCCAGACGTGCTGGCGGACCGCGGCGACGATCGACGCCTTCTCGGCCGGCGGGCGGGCGCGGAGCGTGGTGGCGGCGACGGCACCCCGCTTGGCCATCAGCTTCGCGAGGTTCAGCTCGGCCTTCACGCCGCCCTGCATGCCGATCACCACCAGGCGGCCGCCGGGCGCGAGCGCGTCGATGTTGCGGTCCAGGTACTTCGCGCCCACCAGGTCCAGGACGACGTCCGCGCCGTCGGGGCCGAGCTCGGCGACGAAGTCCTGCCGGTGGTAGTCGATCAGCTGGTCCGCGCCCAACTCCCGGCAGGCGTCGAGCTTCTCCGGGCTGCCCGCGGTGACCGCGACCCGCGCGCCGACCGCCTTCCCGAGTTGGATGGCCATGGTGCCGATCCCGCTGGACCCGCCGTGCACCAGCAGCGTCTCGGTGGGCCGCAGATGGGCCACCATGAACACGTTCGACCAGACGGTGGCGGTGACTTCGGGCAGCGCGGCCGCCGTCACGAGGTCGACGCCCTTGGGTACGGGGAGCAGTTGGCCGGCGGGCACCGCCACCTTCTCGGCGTAGCCGCCGCCCGCGAGCAGCGCGCACACCTCGTCGCCGACCGCCCAGCCGGACACACCGGGGCCGGCGGACACGATCCGGCCGGAGCACTCCAGCCCGGGGTAGGGCGCGGCACCGGGCGGCGGGTCGTAGTGGCCCTGCCGCTGGAGGAGGTCGGCGCGGTTCACCGCGGCGGCCGCGACCTCGACCACGACCTCACCGGTGCCGGCCACCGGATCGGGTACGTCCGCCCAGGTCAACGCGTCCGGGCCGCCGGGCTGGGGAATCGTCATCGCGTACATGCGAAGGCAGGCTACTCCGCCGCGGACCGCTCCCCCACGAGCGCGCGGGGCCTGTCGCCGGCCAGCACGGCCAGGGTGTCGCGCAGCCAGCGGTGCGCGGGGTCGGCGTCGTGGCGTACGTGCCAGGACATGTCGAACCTCACCGCGGGCAGGCGCAGCGGGATCTCGTGCACCGCCAACCGCAGTGCGGCGGCGGCGCGTTCGGCGAACCCGGAGGGCACGATCGCGTACGCGTCGGTCTCCAGCGCGAGGAAGCAGGCCGCACCGAAAGTCGGCACCGTGGCCAGCACCCGCCGTTCCAGGCCGAGTTCGGCGAGCCGGTCGTCGATGACGCTGCGGGCGCGGCCGTGCCGGGAGACGGTGACGTGGGGGAGGGCGACGAAGCCGGCGGGGGAGAGCGGGGCGGATGCCGGGCCGCGCGCGGGGGAGTCGCCCCCGGGCCGTACAGCGGCGACGTACCGGTGCTCGGCGAGGTGGGCGGTGCGCACGTCCGGCGGAGTCTCGGGCAGGGCGCCGAGGTCGAGGTCCACCCGGTCGCGCAGGTCAGCCGGGTCCTCGTCGCCCTCGGGCAGGATGCGCAGCCGCACCCCCGGCGCCTCGCGGGCGACCCTGGCGAGCAGCGCGGCGCCGAGCACCACGGCCACGCTGTCGTTCGTCCGGATCACGAAGTCCCGCTGCACCTCGGCGAGGTCGACCGGGGGAGGCGGGCGCAGCGCGGCCAGCGCCTGGCCGAGCGCGGCGGCCGCCTGCGGGCGCAGTTCCCGGGCCCGCGGGGTCAGCGCCATCCCGCGGCCCGAGGGCACCAGCAGCGGGTCGCCGACCACCCGGCGCAGCCGGGCGAGGGTCCGGCTCATCGCGGACGGGGAGACGTTCATGACGGCCGCCGCGCCTGTGACGCTGCCCTCGCGGAGCAGCGCGTCCAGGGCGGGCAGCAGGTTCATGTCCGGCAGGAGCATGCGGCCAGTCTCGCACCGAACGTTGCGCGCCATGCAATGGTCGTATGACAACCAGGACCTTGTGATCAACGGTGGCCGGATTGCACGCTGAACACGTGATCAACGCACCGAAGCACTCGGGACCTGGACAGCAGCGCACGGACGAGGGCGCAAGCGTGGACCTGGACATCGGTCCGGGGGCCCTGACCGGGATCAGCCCGCGGCAGCGCGCCGTCGGCCTGCTCGTGGCCGGCTGCTTCTTCATGGAGAACCTCGACGGCACCATCGTGTCCACCGCCGCGCCCCGGATCGGCGCGTCCCTCGGCGTCTCCGCCACCGCGGTCGGCCTGGTCGTCACCGCCTACGTCCTCACCCTCGCCGTCCTGGTGCCGCTGAGCGGCTGGCTCACCGCGCGGTTCGGTGCGCGCCGGATCTTCCTCTCGGCGATCGTGCTCTTCACGGCCGCCTCGCTCGCGTGCGCCGCCGCGTCCGACCTCGGCGAACTCGTCGCGCTGCGCGTCCTGCAGGGCGCGGGCGGCGCGATGATGGTGCCCGTCGGACGGCTGGTGGCCCTGTCGGGGGCCGCCAAGCCCGACATCCCGCGGATCGTGTCGTACATCGTGTGGCCCGCGCTGATCGCGCCGGTGGCGGCGCCGCTGCTCGGCGGTGTGATCACCACGTACGCGAACTGGCACTGGCTGTTCCTGATCAACATCCCGCTCGGGCTGGTCGCGTTCGCCGCCGCCTGGCGTCTGATCGAGGGCGGCCCGGCCAACGGGACGGGCCCGCTGGACTGGCTCGGGCTGGTCTGGACGTCGGCGGGGCTGGGCGCGCTGACGTACGCCGGGCACCTGCTGGCGGACTCCGGCACGCCGCTGCCGCTCGCCGCCGGTCTCGGCACGGCCGCCCTGCTGCTGATCGCGCTCGCGCTGCGGCACCTGCGGCGGGCCGCGCACCCGCTGATCGACCTCGGCACGCTCACCACGCACACGTTCCGCGCGTCCGTCTCGGGCGGCTCGGCCTTCTGGATCTCGGTCGCCGCGGTGCCGTTCCTGCTGCCGCTGCTCTTCCAGGAGGTCTTCGGGTGGAGTGCGGTGCGCTCGGGCGCGCTGGTCCTCTTCGTCTTCGTCGGCAACATCGGCATCAAGCCCGCGACCGGCTTCCTCTTCGGCCGCTTCGGCTACCGCACGATGCTGGCCGCCTCCGGCGTGGTGCTGGCCGCCACCATGGCCGGCTGCGCGTTCCTCACCTCGGGCACGCCCCTGTGGCTGATCGGCGCCCTCGTCACCCTCAGCGGCGCCGCCCGCTCCGTCGGGCTGACCGGCTACAACACCCTCGCATTCGCCGACGTGCCCGCGGAGCGCATGCGCGACGCCAACACCCTCAACGCGACCGCCACCCAGACCGCCGCGGGCCTCGGCGTCGCCGCCGCCCCCGTCGCTCTCCGCCTCGGCTCCCCCCTGACCCACCACCTCCTGGGCCACGCCTCCCCCGCCCTCTCCTACAGCGCCGCCTTCGCCCTGCTCGCCCTGCCCGCCCTCGCCGCCACCACCAACGCCACCTGCCTCCCCGCGACCGCCGGCGACGTCCTCCGCCGCTGACCCGGCAGGGCGCGGCTGGCGCGCGGGCCCCGCCGGGTCTCAGGTCGTCCGGTGGATCGCGATCAGCCGGTCCCCCGCCCGCAGCGCCCCCAACTGCGGGTCGTCGTGGCCGAGCAGTTCCTCCCCGCGCCGGACCGACACCACCAGGTCCGCCAACTCCCTGGGCGCGCTGCCGACTTCGGCCGGCTCCACCGCCCGCTCGATGAGATCCAGCCCGCTGCCGTAGGTGATGAGGTCGTCCATCACCCGGCCCGCACTCGGACTGAGCATCGACATCCCGAGCAGCCGCCCCGCCGCACTCGAACTCGTGATCACCGCGTCGGCCCCGGACTGCCGCAGCAGCGGCGCGTTCTCCTCCTCGCGCACGGACGCCACGATCCGCGCCGTGCCGTTGAGCTGCCGCGCCGTGAGCGTGACCAGCACCGCGGTGTCGTCGCGCTGCGCGGCGATCACGATCTGCCGGGCCCGGCCGACCTCCGCCCGCAGCAGCACCTCGTTGCGGGTCGCGTCGCCGCTGACCGTCACGAACCCCTCGTCGGCCGCGGCCTGCGCCACCTTCGGCACCGGGTCCACCACCACGATCCGCCCCTGCGGCACGCCCCGCCCGATCAGGGTCTGCGCGGCGGACCGCCCCTTCGTCCCGAACCCGACGATCACCACATGGTCGTGCAAGGCGCTCCTCCAGCGCTTGAGCCGGTACTGCTCCCTGGTGCGCTCGGTCAGCACCTCCAGGGTGGTCCCGACCAGGATGATCAGGAAGATCACCCGCAGCGGCGTCACCAGCAGCGTATTGGTCAGCCGCGCCGCGTTGCTGTACGGGACGATGTCGCCGTAGCCGGTCGTGGACAGCGTCACCGTCGAGTAGTAGAGCGCGTCCAGGAACGACAACGAGCCGCCCGCGGCGTCGTGGTAGCCGCCGCGGCCGACGTAGACGACGGCCACAGTGATCGCCAGCACCAGCAGCGCGAGCAGCAGCCGGCGGATCACCTGCTTGAGCGGCCCGGCCGCCGGACGCGGGAGCAGCACCCGGTACGCGGTGCGGACCCCACTGCCGCCCTCGGCACCGCCGTGGCCCGCGAAGTCGCCCTCGGGGTACGGCGGATACGGCTCCGGGCCCGTCCCGTCCGCGCCGCGGGAACCACGGGACAGCCTCACCGCGCGCTCCCCCGAGCCGTGTCGGCCATCCCGATGTCCAGCACCTTGACCTCCTGACCCGCCGCCGCCCCGCCCGGCGGCACCACCGCCATCCCGTGGGCGCCGGCCAGCCCGCGCAGCATCGCCGAACCGGCGTGGCGCAGCGGCCGCGCGGCCGCCCGGCCGTCGAACACCACCGGCACCAGGCGGGTGTCGCTGGCGTGCCCGCCGACGTCCTCGGTGAGCGGCGCGGTGTACGACGCGGGGGCGGGGTGGCCGCCCAGAGTACGCAGCAGGGGCGCGACGAGCGTCAGCACCCCGGCGGCGGCGGCGAGCGGGTTGCCCGGCAGGCCGATGAAATGGCTTCTGCGGGGCGGGACTTCGGCCCCGGTGTCCTCCCCCTCCGCGGCGGCCGCGGTACCGCCCGGGCCCGGGGTCCCGCCCGGGCCGCACGGGAACTCGGCGAGCAGCATCGGGTGCCCCGGCCGTACGGTCACCCCGTCCACGCGCAGCCGCGCGCCGAGCCGGGCCAGCGCGCCGTGCACATGGTCGCGCGGGCCGCTCGCGGTGCCGCCGGTGGTGACCACCAGGTGCGCGCCGCGGGTCGCGACGGCATCGGCGATCGCCGCGCGCAGCGCCTCCGCGTCATCCGGCAGCGTCCGTACGGCGACCACGTCCGCGCCCAGTGCGCGCAGCCACGGCGGCAGCATCGGGCCCAGCGCGTCGCGGACCAGGCCCTTGCCCGGGCGGCCCGCGGCAAGCAACTCGTCGCCGAGGACGAGCAGTTCGACCCGCGGCCGGGCCACCACCGCCAGGTCGTCGTACCCGGCGGCCGCGGCGAGCCCCAGCACCGCGGGTGTCACCGTCGCCCCCGCGGGCAGCAACTCCTGGCCCGCACGGCACTCCTGGCCGCGCCTGCGCACCTCCTGGCCCGGCACCGGCACCGGCTGGTCCGCGGCGACCTGCAACCACTCGCCGTCCGGCCGCAGTTCGACCGCGCCGTGCTCGTTGCGCAGCACCGCCACGGCACCCGGGGGGAGTTCGGCGCCGGTCGCCACCCGCACCGCGTGCCCGTCGGCGAGGCGGGCATGCGGCGCCTGGCCGGCGAGCACCTGCCCGGTCAGGTGCCAGGGCCCGGGGCCGGCGAGCGCCCAGCCGTCCATCGCCGAGGAGTCGAACGGCGGCAGGTCCGTGAGCGCCGCCAGGCCGTGCGCGAGTGCGGAGCCCAACGCCTCGTCGCTCAGCGGGACATGCACCGGGTCCAGCCGGCGCGCGGCGGTCAGCGCGGTGTGGCGCGCCCTGAGCCAGGCGGTGCCCGACCGCCGGAAGACGGTTGAGGCGGGGGCGTGCAGGTGCGGAGCGCTGTCGGGGTCGGGGTCGGGCCCGGGGTCGGCGCCGGTCTCCGGTGCGGCGGGGGCCGGGTGGGTGCGGCGGCGCAGGTAGTCGGTGAGGCCGAGGCCCTCCAGGTACGCCCGCACCGAAGGGTCGGCGGTCAGCTCGGCGAGGCTGGGGTCCATGTCCTCGGCGGCGGGCGGGGCTTCGGGGGAGCCGTTGCCGTCGGGTCCGGCTTCGGGGGAGCCGTTGCCGTCGGGTCCGGTGCCGGGGCCTGGCGAACTCATTCCGGGGCGCCCTCGGTGCCGGCCCTCGGTCCGTCCTGCTCCGCCGCGGCAGCTTGTTCAGCCTGTTCGGCCTGTTCGGCCCACCGTACGGCCAGTGCCGCGGCCTTCTCCGCCGCCGCGCGCACCTCGTCCGGGCCGCCGCCCGCGCGGCCTGCGGCATAGCCGACGAGGAACGTGGTCAGCGGCGCCGCCGGCCGCGCCACCCCGTGGGCCGCGTCGCGGGCGAGGTCGAGCAGGACGCCGGTGTCCACGTCGAGGTCGATGCCCAGTTCGGTCTTGGCTGCTGCGATCCATTCGTCCAACACAGGCCCATCGTCCCTGATCCCGGCGCGGGCGCCACGCAGGCTCACCCCTCGGGCCGGCGCTCCAGGCGGGCCCGGGCCGCCGCGACGTCAGCCCAGGTGTCGCAGTCGAAGGAGGCGTCGCCGGTCGGGTCGGCCATCCTGCGCAGCGCCAGCCCGCCGGTGAGCAGCCGCAGCGGCAACCCGCCGAGGCTGCCGTACTCCCCCGCGAGCAGCGCCAGTTCGCGGCGCAGCGGCTCCACCCGGTAGGCGGCGGCGAGCGGTTGGTCCCGCCCGTCGGCGTCGGTGAGCAGCACCCCGTCGGCCCCGCGCTCGGCGGCGGCCGCGGTGTCCGCCAGCGCGCCGACCGCGGCCGGGGTCAGGAACGGCAGGTCGGCGGCGAGCACCACGACCACGTCCGCGCCCGGCGTGTCCGGCCCGGGGGCGTCCAGCGCGGCTAGCCCGGCGGCCAGCGCCGGGACCGGTCCGCCGCCGGGCGGTTCCTCCCGGACCCAGCGCACCGGCCGGGCGGTCGGCCGCCGGGGGCCGACCACCACCGTGGCGCCCGCGGCCGCGCAGGCCGCGAGCACCCGGTCGAGCAGCGGGCGGCCGCCGACCGCCAGCGCGGGCTTGTCGGTGCCGCCGAGCCGGCGGGCGGCGCCGCCGGCCGGCACCACCGCGTCGTAGCGCGTCGTCATGCCCGCGAGTATGCCGGTCAGACCGCGGCGAGCAGCACCGCCGGGTCCTGCACGCAGTCGGCCACGAACCGCAGGAAGCCGCCCGCCGTGCCGCCGTCGCACACCCGGTGGTCGAAGGTGAAGGACAGCTGCACCACCTGCCGCACCGCCAGCTCCCCCTGGTGCACCCACGGCTTGGCCGCGATCCGGCCGACCCCGAGCATGCCCGCCTCGGGGTGGTTGAGGATCGGCGTGGAGCCGTCCACGCCGAACACGCCGTAGTTGTTGAGGGTGAAGGTCCCGCCGGTCAGCTCGGCCGGCGTCAGCGCGCCGGTCCTGGCGGCTTCGGTCAGCCGGGCGATCTCCGCGGCCAGTTCGGCTGTGGTCCTGGCCTGAGCGTCCCGCACCACCGGCACCACCAGCCCGCGGTCGGTCTGCGCGGCGAACCCCAGGTGCACCGCGGGCAGCCGGACGATCTCGCCGCGCGCGGTGTCGACCGCCGCGTTCAGCTCCGGGTGGCGGGCCAGCGCGGCGGTCACGATCCGGGCCAGGAGCGCCAGGACCGAGATCCGGGTGCCGGCCTCGCCCGCGGCCGCGTTCATGGCCGCGCGGGCGGCGAGCAGCGCGGTGGCGTCGGCGTCGACCCAGCAGGTGGCGTCGGGGATCTCCCGCCTGCTGCGCGCCAGCTTCTCCGCGACCGCGCCCCGTATCCCGCGCAGCGGGACCCGCACCTCGCCGTCGACGGCCGGCCGGGCCGCTGCCGCCGGAACGCTGCCGCCCTCGGTCCCGGCCCCCGCGAGGGCGCTCGCCGCGCGGTCCACGTCGGCCCGCAGGATCAGCCCGTCGGGGCCGCTGCCGGTCAGTGTCCGCAGGTCCAGGCCCTTCTCCCGGGCGATGCGGCGCACCAGCGGCGAGATGACCGCGACCGGTCCGCCGTCCGGGTGAGCGAGGTCCCCGCGCGGGGGCTCGGCCGTATTCGCCGCGGGCCCGGCAGCACTCGTCGCGGGCCCGGCCGTACTCGGGGCCGCCGCCGTCTCGTGTCCGACCGCCGCGCTCACCGCGCGCACCCGGGCGCGCCTGCGGCTGACCGCCGCCTGGGTGCCGTAGCCGACCAGGACGTTCCCCGAACCCTCGTCCTCGGCGGCGGTGTCCTTCCCGGACGGCTGCTCCGCGGACGGGTCCGCGCCGACCGCCACCGTCACCAGGGGCCGCCCGACCGCCAAGGTGTCGCCCTGCGCGCCGTACCGCGCGGTGACCACCCCGCCGTAGGGGCAGGGCACCTCCACCACGGCCTTCGCGGTCTCCACCTCGACCACCGGCTGGTCCACCGCGACGACCTCGCCGACCTCCACCAGCCACCGCACGATCTCCGCCTCGGTGAGCCCCTCACCGAGGTCGGGCAGGGTGAACTCCTTGACGGCGGCCATCACCCCTCCTCCCACTGGAGGCGGCCGACCGCGTCCAGAATCCGGTCCACACCGGGCAGGTGGTGCCGCTCCAGCATCGGCGGCGGGTAGGGGATGTCGAAGCCCGCCACCCGCAGCACCGGCGCCTGGAGGTGGTGGAAGCACCGCTCGGTGATCCGCGCCGCGATCTCCGCGCCCGCGCCGCCGAACCCGGACGACTCGTGCACCACCACCGCCCGACCGGTGCCGCGCACCACCTCCGCGACCGTCTCCTCGTCGAAGGGCACCAGGCTGCGCAGGTCCACCACGCCCAGGTCCCAGCCCTCCTCCTTCGCCACCTCGGCGGCCTCCAGGCACACCGGCAGCGACGGGCCGTACGTGATCAGGGTGGCGCCGCGGCCGGCGCGCCGCACCACCGCCCGCCCGATCGGCGGCACCGGGGCCGGCGCCTGCGGCGACCAGTCGGCCTTCGACCAGTACAGCCGCTTGGGCTCCAGGAACACCACCGGGTCGTCGGAGGCGATGGCCGCCCGCAGCAGCCCGTAGGCGTCCTCGACGGTCGCGGGCGTCACCACGTGCAGCCCGGGGGTGTGCAGGTAGTACGCCTCGGAGGAGTCGCTGTGGTGCTCGACGCCGCCGATGCCCCCGCCGTAGGGGATGCGGATCGTGATCGGCAGCGGCAGCGCGCCCCGGGTGCGGTTGCGCATCCGGGCCACATGGCTGACCAACTGCTCGAACGACGGGTAGGCGAAGGCGTCGAACTGCATCTCGACCACCGGCCGCAGCCCGTACATCGCCATGCCCACCGCGGCGCCGAGGATGCCCGCCTCGGCGAGCGGGGTGTCGGTGCAGCGGTCGTCGCCGAAGTCGCGGGCCAGGCCGTCGGTGATCCGGAAGACGCCGCCGAGGGTGCCGACGTCCTCACCCATCACATGGACCGCCGGGTCGGCGGCGAGCGCGTCCCGCAGCGCCTGGTTGAGCGCCTGCGCCATGGTGGCGGGCTTGGCCGCGGGGGCGGCGGACGCGGCGGGAGCGTCCGGTGCCGCGGCGGGGGCGGCCGCCTGGGAGGCAGGGCTCATGACCGCTGCTCCGCTTCCAGTTCGGCCCGCAGCATGGCCTGCTGCTCGCGCAGCTGCGGGGTGGGTTCGGCGTAGACGTGGGCGAACAGGTCCGCCGGGTCCAGCCGGGGGTCGTCGTGCATGCGGGCGCGCAGGTCGGCGGCGAGTGCCTCCGCATCGTCGGCGGCACGCTGCCGCAGGGCGTCGTCGAGCAGGCCGCGGCCGGTCAGCTCGCGCTCCAGCAGGGTGACCGGGTCGTGCGCGCGCCAGGCGGCGACCTCGTCCTCATCGCGGTAGCGCGTCGCGTCGTCGGCGTTGGTGTGCGCGTCGATCCGGTAGGTGACCGCCTCGACCAGGGTGGGGCCGCGGCCGGCGCGGGCCCGCGCCACCGCCTCGGTGAGCACCTGGTGGACGGCAGCCGCGTCATTGCCGTCCACGAGACGGCCGGGCATGCCGTAGCCGACCGCCTTGTGGGCGAAGGTGGGAGCGGCGGTCTGCTTGGCCAGCGGCACCGAGATCGCGAAGCCGTTGTTCTGCACCAGGAAGACGACCGGGGCCTGCCAGACGGCCGCGAAGTTCAGCGCCTCGTGGAAGTCGCCCTCGCTGGTGCCGCCGTCACCGACCATCGCCAGCGCCACCACGTCGTCCCCGCTGAGCCGGGCCGCGTGCGCGAGACCCACCGCGTGCGGCAGCTGGGTGGCCAGCGGGGTGCTCAGCGGCGCCACCCGCGCCGCGCGCGGGTCGTAGCCGGTGTGCCAGTCCCCGCGCAGCAGTGTCAGCGCCTCGACGGGGTCCACCCCGCGGGCGACCACCGCGAGGGTGTCGCGGTAGCTGGGGAAGAGCCAGTCCAGCGGGTCGAGCGCGAGCGCGGCGGCGACCTCGCACGCCTCCTGGCCGGTGCTCGACGGGTAGACCGCGAGGCGGCCCTGCTTGGTCAGGGCCGTCGCCTGCCGGTTGAACCGGCGGCCGCGGACGAGCTGCCCGTACAGCCGCGTGAGCAGCTCGGGGGCGAGCCGGGCGGCCTCGGGGGTGCCGAGCAGCCGGAACGGCTCCTGGTCGGGCAGCAGCGGCCCGGCCTCGGTGCGCGGGCGCCAGGCGGGGGTGTCCAGGACGGTCATCGCGAGCACCTCCTCGTGATCGGTGACCGGTGTCGGTCGGGTCGGCGAGCGGGTCCCGCTCTCCCAACCGATTGTTCGGTCGCCGGAGGCATTTTGGCTACGGGGTGGTTCGGCCTGTGGACAAACGGTTCTGCACAGCCTGAGATGGAACCAGTACGTCCATGCTAGGCAGTCGCGGGGGGATGGCGAGAGAACGAATGGCCGACGACGCACGAGGGGTCCGCCCGCTGGACCCGATCGACCGCATGATCCTTCGGCTGCTCCAGGAGGACGGCCGGGCGTCGATACGCTCCGTGGCCGAGCGGGTGCACGTCTCGCGCGCCAACGCGTACGCCCGGATCAACCGGCTCGTCGAGGACGGGGTGATCCGGGGGTTCAGCGCCCGGATCGACCACGAGCGGGCCGGGCACGGCGCCTCCGCGTACATCACGCTCAAGATCGTCCAGAACTCGTGGCGCACGGTACGGCAGAAACTCGTCACCCTTCCGGGGGTCGTCCACATCGCACTGGTCAGCGGCGACTTCGACGTCCTGCTGCTGGTCCACACGGTCGACAACCGCAGTCTGCGCGAGCTGGTGCTCACCCGGCTCCAGGCGATCGAGGAGGTGCTCAGCAGCCGCACGCTGCTGGTCTTCGAGGAGACCGACCTCGTGGTCGGCGACTGGCCGGAGCGCGAGGGCGGTCCGAGCGGCTACCCGGTGGTCTGAGAGGCGTCCGGCGGTATGCGCAGCCCGTCGAAGGCCAGCCGCACCACCGCGTCCGCGAGCTGCTCGGCCTGCGCGGAGCCGCGGCCGTCCGGGCGGTACCACTCCACCACCGAGTTGATCATGCCGAAGAGCAGCCGGGTGGCGAGCCGGGGCTCCACGTCCGCGCGCAGGTCGCCCTCGGCGACGGCGTCCCCCAGCAGGGCGGCCACCCGCTGGTCGAACTCCCTGCGCCGCTCCATCGCCCACCGCTCGGTGCCGGTGTTGCCGCGCACCCGCAGCAGCAGGGTGACGTACGGCAGCTCCTCGACCAGCACGTCCGCGGTGCGCCGGGTGACGTACTCCAGCCGGTCCACCGCGCGGCCGGCGGTCGCGCCCGTCTCGTCGAGGATGCCGAACAGGCCCTCCAGGGCGCGGCCGACCGCCCGGTTGAGCAGTTCCTCCTTGCCGCGGACGTGGTGGTAGATCGAGGACTTGGAGATCCCCGCCGCCTGCGACAGGTGCTCCATGGAGGTGCCGTCGTAGCCGCGTTCGTTGAAGACCTCGACCGCTACGGCGAGCAGCGAGTCCGGCGTGTAGGTGTCGCGCTTGGGCATGGTCATGAGCAGACCACAGGTGGGGCCGCCGCCGCACGCCGCCTCAGCTCCGGGCTGGGCGCGTAGCGTCCGGTCGGGTACCAGGCGTGCAGGCCGTCCAGCAGGTCCCGCACGTAGGGCAACGAGATCCGCTCGCCCCACTCCAGCGGCCCGAGCGGGTAGTTCACGCCCAGCCGCATCGCGGTGTCCACGTCGTGCGCGGAGGCCACCTCGCGGGCCACCGCGTCCAGCGCGAAGTCCACCAGCATCGCCACGGTGCGGGCGACGACCATGCCGGGCACGTCCCTGATGACGCTGACCTCCTTGCCCATGGCCTGGAACAGGCCGGTCGCCGCGGCCACGGCGTCCGCGTGCACCCCGGCGCCCGGCGCGATCGCCACCCTGGCGGCGGCCCGGTAGTCCAGCGCCAGGTCGAACTGGATCGACGGCTCGCCCGGCAGCCGCCCGTCGGCCAGCCGCAGGGTGACGCCGCCGGGCAGCACGAACCCGTCCGGCGCCCCGGGAACGGCCTCCTGCCGGCGCACCTCCACCCGTGCCTCCGCCGCGAGCGCGGCCAGCTCCGCGGCCGGGCCGAGCGAGCCGCGCAGGGTGACGTACTCCGGCGCCATGGCGGCGTCCGCGGTGTGCGGCTCGGTGGCGGCCGCCACCTCGGCCGCTGCGTGCGCCGGGCCGTACGGGAACCAGCCGCGCCCGGTCTTGCGGCCCAGCCGCCCGGACTCCACCAGCCGGCGCTGCGCCAGCGACGGCCCGAACTTCGGGTCGCGGCCGTACGCCTCCCACACCGAGCGGGTGACCGCCTCGTTGACGTCCTGGCCGATCAGGTCGGTGAGCGCGAACGCGCCCATGGCGAAGCCGCCGCTGCCGCGCAGCACCGCGTCGATGGTGGCCGGGTCCGCGGCGCGCTCCTCGTAGACGCGCAGCGCCTCGGCGTAGAAGGGGCGGGCGACTCGGTTGACGAGGAAGCCGGGGGTGTCGGTGCAGCGCACCGGGGTCTTGCCCCAGGCGGCGGCGACGTCGAAGGCGGCGGTCACGGCGGCCGGGTCGCCCGCGGCGCCCGCCACGACCTCGACCAGCGGCAGCAGCGGCGCCGGGTTGAAGAAGTGCAGCCCGACCAGCCGGCCCGGGCGGCGCAGCCGGCCGGCCACCGCCGTCACCGACAGCGAGGAGGTGTTCGTCGCCAGCAGGCAGTCGTCCGCGACGACCTGCTCCAGTTCGGCGAAGAGCGCCTGCTTGACGGCCAGGTCCTCGACCACGGCCTCCACCACGAGCCGGGCGGGCGCCAGATCGGCGACGGTGGCCGCCGGCGCCAGCCGGGCGAGCGCGGCGGCGCGCTCCTCGGTGCCGAGCCGGCCCTTCTCCACCAGGCGGTCCAGCCGCGCGGTGACCGCCTCCACCGCGGCGGAGGCCCGGCCGGGCACCGCGTCGTGCAGCAGGACGCGGTGCCCGGCGACCAGCGCGACCTGCGCGATCCCCTGCCCCATGGTGCCGGCGCCGACCACGGCAACGGTGCTGGTCAGATCTGGTGCGGTCACGTTCGCTCTCTCCTCGCCGGGGTCGACGACGTCGTCCGCGCGGCGCCCGCGGCGCGGACGCGGAAGTTTTCCACAGGCCGGGACGGTCCCCCTTGTCCCGACCGAACATTCGGTTAATCTAGCCCTGTCCCCACCACTCAGCCCAGCTCGACGAGGAGTTGGTCCCATGACCGCCGATCTGTCCACCGAGCTCCTGGTCGAGCGCCACCGCGGCACCCTCGACCGGGCGCTGGAGGCCGTGCGGACCCGCGCGTTCTGGTCACCGCACCCCGAGCACCCCAAGGCGTACCCCGACGCGGAGGCGGGCCGCGCCGCCTTCGAAGCGCGCCTGGGCGCCGAGTTCCCGCTCGACCAGCCGGGCACCGACGCATGGGTGGGCGAGGAGCGGTCGCCGTTCGGCATCGAGCTGGGCATCCGGTATCCCCACCCCGACCCCGACGTGCTGCTGCCGGCCATGCGCGCCGCCGTGCCCGCCTGGCGGGTGGCCGGGCCCGAGGTCCGCGCCCTGGTCTGCCTGGAGATCCTCGCGCGGATCAACGCGCGGACCCAGGAGTTCGCGCACGCCGTGACGCACACCACCGGCCAGGCGTTCACCATGGCGCTCCAGGCCGGCGGCCCGCACGCGCAGGACCGCGGCGTGGAAGCGGTCGCGTACGCGTACGCGGAGCAGGTCCGCACCCCGGAGAGCGCGGAGTGGACCAAGCCGCAGGGCAAGCGGGAGCCGATCGGGCTGCGCAAGACGTTCACCGCGGTGCCCCGCGGCATCGGCCTGGTCATCGGCTGCAACACCTTCCCGACGTGGAACGGCTACCCCGGCCTGTTCGCCTCCCTCGCGACCGGGAACGCGGTGCTGGTCAAGCCGCATCCCCGGGCCGTGCTGCCGCTGGCGCTGACCGTCGAGACCGCCCGCGAGGTGCTCGCCGAGGCGGGATACCCGAAGGACCTGGTCTGCCTGGCGGTCGACCGCCCGGGCGAAGGGCTCGCCAAGACCCTCGCACTGCGCCCCGAGATCCGCATCATCGACTACACCGGCTCCACCTCCTTCGGCGACTGGCTGGAGACCCACGCCCGGCAGGCCCAGGTCCACACGGAGAAGGCCGGCGTCAACACCGTGGTGATCGACTCCACCGACGACTACCCCGGCATGCTCGCCAACCTCGCCTTCTCGCTGTCGCTGTACAGCGGCCAGATGTGCACCACCCCGCAGAACCTGCTGATCCCCCGCGACGGCATCGACACCGACCAGGGCCACCGCGGCTACGGCGAGGTGGTCACCGACCTCGCCGCCGCGGTCGACAAGCTGCTGGGCGACGACAGCCGGGCCAACGCCCTGCTCGGCGCGCTGGTCAACCCCGACGTCAAGGCCCGTCTCGACGCCGCCCCGGGCCTGGGCCGGGTGGCGCTGGCCTCCCGCGAGGTCACCCACCCCGACTTCCCGCACGCCGTGGTCCGCACCCCCGCGATCATCGCGCTGGACGGAGCCGAGCCCGAGGCCGAGTCCGCCTACCTCTCGGAGTGCTTCGGGCCGGTCTCCTTCGCCGTGGCCGTCGACTCCACCACCGCCGCGCTGGAGCTGCTGCGCCGCAGCATCCGGGACCAGGGCGCCATGACCGTCGGCGGCTACACCACGTCCGAGGAGGTCGAGCGGGAGCTGGAGGAGGTCTGCTTCGAGGAGTGCGCCCAGCTGTCCTTGAACCTCACCGGCGGGGTGTACGTCAACCAGACCGCCGCGTTCTCCGACTTCCACGGCTCGGGCGGCAATCCGGCGGCGAACGCCGCACTGTGCGACGGCGCCTTCGTCGCCAACCGCTTCCGGGTGGTGGAGGTGCGCCGCCCGGCCTGAGCGGCGCCCGGCGCGGCGCGCGTGGACCGCGGCGGGCCGGGCCGCCTCCCGGCTCAGCCGCGCCCGGGCACCAGCGGCGAGCGCGAGGTCGCCGCCCAGTGGTAGAGCGCCATGCCCACGCTGGTGGCGAGGTTGTAGCTGGAGACCTGCGCGCGCATCGGCAGGGAGACCAGCTCGTCGGCCTGGTCGCGCAGCTCGGCGGAGACGCCGTGCCGCTCGGAACCGAAGACGACGAGCGCGCCGTCGGGCAGCCCGGTGTCGCGGATGTCCGCGCCCTCCGGGTCCAGGACGTAGCGCGGCCCCGGCGGCAGCTCGGCCGGACCGGCGTGCTCGACGGCGGTCGCGTAGTGCAGCCCGGCGCCGGACCGTACGGCGTTGGGGTGCCAGGGGTCGAGGTCGCCGGTGGTGACCACCCCGGTGGCGGCGAAGCCGGCGGCGAGGCGGACCACGGCGCCGACGTTGCCGAGGTTGCGCGGCCGGTCGAGCACGACCAGCGGGGCGAGCCGGGGCAGGCGGTGCAGCGCGGCGAGGTTCGCGGCCCGATCCCGGCGGACGGCGAGCGCGGCCACCCCGGTCGGATGCACCCGGGGCACCAGGTCGCGCAGCACCTCGCCCGGCACCTCGGCGACCCGCGCGGCCAGTTCCGCGCCGAGGTCGGGCGCCAGCTCGTCGGCCAGCCGCAGCAGCCCGGGCCGGTCGGCGGTCACCGCGACCGCCACGTCCGCGCCGAAGCGCAGCGCGTGCTTGAGGGCGTGGAATCCGTCGAGCAGCACACAGCCGGGCCCCGCCGCCCGCCATGCGCGCACCGCGGCCGCGCCGCCCTCCGCCCGCGCGGCCTCGTCCTCGGTCATGCGCCCACCCTACGGGCCGGCCGGCGCCTGACCCGTACGGCCGTCAGGTGAGGGCGGACGGCGGCGGGCCGACGGCCGGCTCGGCCGGGTCCTCGACACGCGGCCTGGGCAGCACCCCGGCGGCGGACTCCCGTACCCGGCGGCGGCTGACGGCCTGGTACTCCGCCCACAGCAGGAACCCGGTCGGCAGGAACACCGCGTCCGCGGAGATCATCGCCAGCGAGAAGAACGGCAGCCCCAGCACCACGGCGATCGAGGCGTGCTCGATCATCATCCCGACCAGCAGCACGTTCTTCACCCGGCGGTTGAAGAGGGTGAAGGGGAAGGCGACCTGGACGATCACCGTGCCGTAGGTGATCAGCATGACCACCACGGCATGGCTCGCCATCGTGTGGGACAGCGCCGGCCAGGGCGTGAAGTCGTCCAGGTGCAGCGGGTAGTACAGCGCGGTGCCGTCCTGCCAGCGGCTGCCCTGGATCTTGTACCAGCCGGCAGTGGAGTAGATGAGGCACACCTCGGCCACGATCACGAGCATCGCGCCGTTGTGCACGACGTTGGCGACGATCTCGAGCACCGTGCGCGGCTCGCCGGGCGCGTAGCGGCGTACCGCCCACCACACCGCCTGACCGGCCCAGCAGGCCCAGAAGACCAGGTCCCAGCCGTTGCTGAGCTTGCCGCCGAGGGTGGCGCCGAGCAGTACGGCGCCGAACACCACCCACAGCGCGATGCCGACCGGATCGACACCGGCGCGCGCCGCGACGGGGGCGGCCGCGGCTACGGGTGCGGGTGCGTCCGCCCCGACGGGCTCCGCCGTTTCCTCCGCCGCTGCCGCCTCCGCCGCTTCCGCTTTCGCCCGGGCCGCCTCCGCCCGGCGCCGCGCGCGGCGGCTGTCGAGCGACCAGACCAGCCCGCAGCGGGTGAAGGCGAGGTAGATCGCGAGGATGTGGACCACGTTGTCGCCGCCGTCGCCCATGAACACGCTGCGGTTCTGCAGCGACAGCACCCCGACCATGAACATCAGCGCGGACGTCCGCGTCCGCCACCCGAGCACCAGCGCGGCGCTGGACAGGATCGCGAAGGCGTAGCCGATCTCGAACCAGGCGCGGCTGTCACTCCACATCAGCACGCTGAACGCGTGGTTGCCGGCCAGCAGCCGCTGCGCCAGGTCGAACCCCCAGGCGCTGTGCGGGCCGTAGAGCGCGCCGCGGTGCGGGAACTCCCGCAGCAGGAACAGCAGCCAGGTCAGCGAGACGCCGATCCGCACCACCGCGCTCTGGTACGCGCCGATGGAGGTGCCGGTGACGCGGGTGAGCCCGCGCGTGACGGCGCGGTCGAGCGCGGAGCTGACGCTCGCGAAGCTGGGGGTCGCCGGGACGTGCCGCCCGGCGCGGGCCTCGGTGCGGCCGCCGGGCGTGCTCATGAGGAGGCCCCCTGCCGGGCGGTGGTGGTGGAGGTGGAAGTCGTGGTCGGGGTCGTGGTGGGAGTCGTGGAAGTCGTGGAAGTCGTGGTCGTACCCGTCCCCGTGGACCCGTCTACGACCCACCAGGGGAGCGTGCGGTACTGGGTGGTCGGCCGGGAGAGTCCGGCGGCGCTCCAGGTCGGCTGCCCGACCGGGGTGGTGGCCGCACGGGCCTGGACCCGGACCACGGTGCCCCCGTTCAGTTCGGTGCCCAGCCGCCCCTGGACGATGCGCTGGAGGTAGGTGCGGCTGAGGTCGCCGCCCACGGGATTGGTGGGCTGCTCCTGGGCGTCATGGGTGTCGGTGTAGTAGCCCCAGGCGCGGCGCAGCTCGTTCTGCTGGGTGTGGCTGGGGACCGGGTCGTGCCGCATGGCGGCGATGTCCATGCCGGTCAGGTCCACCCAGCCGGTGGTCTCGGTGCCGCCGCCGGGCTTGCTCACCTCGGCGCGCGCCTGGATGTGCACGTTCTGCTGGAGCGGGTCCGGGGCGAACAGCTTCCAGTTCTGCTCGAACTCCGGGTAGATGTAGTCGTTGACGGCGGCCGCGTGCTCCTTGCTGAGCGTGTTCGAGGGCGCCACGTACAGGAACACCATCGCCAGGTGGAACAGCGCACCGACCGCGACCGCGCCCACGACCAGCGCCACCACTATCCGCCCGGGCAGCGACAACCCCGCCACACTGGGCGGCGGCCCCTCCGTTGGCCCCATCCGACTCTCCCCGCTCTCCGCTGCGCCCGGGTGCCGACCCTAGCCACCCCGGGACCCCGGCGGTGACCTTACCGAGTTATCCACAGGCGCAGGAAGATACGGACGCGCCAAGGCACGGATGCGGTAGGGGTGGCGCGCTACAGGACGTAGCCCTCGGCGCCGCTGTCGTCGACGACCGGGCGCCCGGCGGCCTCCCAGTCGAGCATGCCGCCGCTGACGTTCACCGCGTCCACGCCCTGCGCGATCAGATACTGCGCGACCTGCGCGGAGCGCCCGCCGACCCGGCAGACGACGTGGACGGTGCCGCCCTCGGGCAGCTCGGAGAGCCGGCCGACGACCTCGCCCATCGGGATGTGCAGCGCGCCCTTGGCATGGCCGGCGGCCCACTCGTCGTCCTCCCGGACGTCCAGGAGGGTCGCGTCGGCCGGCACGGCGGCGGCGTCCACCGCGGGGAGCTGGGAGTGGAACATCGGACGCGGCCTCCTGGGACACGGAACTGCACGATCAGGGACGTACGGCGGCCGCGGGCACCAAGGCGGCGCCGCGGGCTACTGGAAAGCTACCTCAGCCGCCGGCGGCGCCGTGGACCAGCTCGGCGAGCCGGGCCTCGCGCTGCGACACCTGCGTGAGCAGCTGCTCGGCGATCTCGTTGAGCAGCGCGTCCGGGTCGTCGGGGGCGAGCTTCATCATCTGCCCGATGGCGCTCTCGTCGAGTTCCGCGGCCAGCGCGGCCAGCTTCTCCTTGCGCTCGGCCAGCCACTCCAGCCGGGCGTAGAGCACCTCGGCCTCGCTGGGCAGGTCCGCGACCGGCACCGGTCCGGCGTCCCACTCGGCGGCCAGTTCGCGCAGTCCCGCCTCGTCGGCGTAGGCGTACGCCTCGTTGACGCGCGCGATGAAGCCGCTGCGGCGCTCCTTCTCGGCGTCGTCCTGCGCCAGGTCGGGGTGCGCCTTGCGGACCAGCTCGCGGTACAGCCGCTGGGCCTCCTTGCCCGGGCGCACCCGGCGCGGCGGGTTGGGGTCCTCCACCGGCCGCACCCCGTCGGCGCCCAGCAGCCCGCCGAACAGCTCCTCGACCCCGGGCATCGGCATCACCAGGGCGCGTGCCTCCCAGGCGCGCTCGATGTCGGCCCGGTCGCCGCTGTGCGCGGCGACGGCCTCCGCGATCAGCGCGTCCAGCTCGTCCAGCCGCGCGTACATCGGGCCGAGCCGCTGGTGGTGCAGCCGGGAGAAGTTCTCCACCTCGACGCGGAAGGTCTCCACCGCGATCTCGAACTCGATCAGCGCCTGCTCGGCGGCGCGCACCGCCTTCGCCAAGCGCTCCTGGCCCTCCGTGTCCACGTACGCGGCCCCCGCGGCGGCGGACCGGTCTGCGGCCGGGTCGGCGCTCGGGTCGGCTGAGGTCCCGTCGGCGGCGGCAGACGGCGCGGAGGCGGCGGACGGTCCGGGTCCGGAGGTGTTCGTCACCCGGACAGCGTAGGCCCTCTACGGTCGATCATGCCGGGAGCGCGGTCGCGCGCGGCCGCGGACTACGCACCCCGACCGGTCCCGCGGGCGGCCCGGTCCGCGGGGTGCGGGGCAGGCGCCGGGCGCCCGTCCCGGCCCGCGCGCCCGGCGGCGGTCTTACGATCCGACGGGTCGTCACCATGCCCCACACGGGCACCAATCCGGCCGATCTGCCGACCGAATCGGCCGTTTCGTGCTTGCCTTGAAAGCCGGACGACCCCTGACCCAGCTCACTCAGCGCGGAACCACAGCGCCGGACCGCAGGTGCACGACGTTGGACGAGATCACTCGGCATCCCGATGCCACCGAACCTGACCGCCACACCGACCGCCCCACCGCTCGTTCCGAAGGTGCCACGCCCCCGGCCGGGCCCGCCGCGGCGGCCGTGCCCGTGATACGGCCCGCACCGCTGCCGCCGGTCCGCCTGCCCGCACCGCCGCTGCCCCCGCCGGCCGCGGCCCCCGCACCGGCCGCGGCCTCCGCGCCGGCGGCGGCCCCCGCACCGGCGACCGCGGCCCCGCCCGGTCTGGCCGCCCTGCTGCGGCTGGCCGTGCTCTGCGTGGACCCCGACGGCCGGATCTCGTACTGGAACCGCGGCGCCGAGGAGCTGTTCGGCCACCGCTGGGAGCACGTCTTCGGCCACCGCGCGGCGGGCCTGCTGAGCACCACCCGCCCGGCCGCCGGGCACACCGACAAGCGGCCCGCGGCGGCCCGCCAGGACACCCTGGAGCTGCTGGACGACGTCACCGTCTCCTCCTGGGCCGGGGCGCTGGCCGCCACCGACCGCGACGGCACCTTGAAGGACGTGCTGTGGTGGACCTACCGGCTGGTCGAGCCGGGCGGCCGCAGCCTGCTCGCCATCGCGGTGCACGCCAAGCCGCTGCGCACCGGCGGGCTGCGCCTCGCGCTCGGCGGCCGGCTGCTGCCGTACGGCGCGGAGGGGCCGCAGCGCCAGGACATCGCGGTCGCCGCGGTGCTCGCGCCGAGCGCCGACCCGGCGGCGGGGCAGGCGGCGGCCGGCCGGCTCGCCGCGGTGCTGCCGGGCGCCAGCCCGGGCCGGCTGGACCGGATCGTGCGGCAGATCGCGGCGCTCGGGCCACCGGCGCTGGAGGTCGAGGACGGCGTCCGGCTGCCCGTCGTCCCGCAGGAGCACGCCGCTCTCGCCGCGGCCGCCCGCGCGGAGAGCGCCGTACGCGCGGTCCGCAGGGAGCTGCCGCCCGGCGGCCGTACGGTCGCCGCCGCGGAGCAGGGGGGCAGCGGCGGCAACGGCAACGGCGACGCGTCCAGCGCGTCCGCGCTCACGGCGGTGCCGCCGCCCTCGCTCACGCCGTACCCCGCCCCGGCCGGGCGGAAGAGGAAGCGGAAGGCGGCGGCCGCGCCCGTACCGTCCGATCATCAGCCCGGAAACCGGCCGGACCACGACCACGCACCGGATCATGCTCCGAACCGCGCGCCGTCCCCGCCGTCGGACGACGGCTCCCCTGGCCCCGCGGTCGCCGGACGCGGCGACCGGCACGCGCCCGCCACCGTCCCCCACCCCGGCAACGCCCTCGACGAGCAGCTCGCCCTGCTGCGCGCCGCCGGCTCCTTCATCGGCTCCACCCTCGACCTGGCCACCACCGCCCGCGAGCTGTGCTCCGTCACCGTGCCGCGCTTCGCGGACCTCGCCTCGGTGCTCGTCGTGGACCAGCTCTTCTCCGACACCGAGCCGCCCAAGGGCGACCGCCCGTCCGACACCGTGCTCGTCCGGCGGGTCGCCACCGCCCTGCCCGAACCGGCCGGCGTGTGGGAGGTGGCGGTGCCCGAGGGCGAGCTGGTCGCCCTCCCGGCCGGGGACATGGTGCCCCGGCTCGGCGACCCGGTGCTGGTGCCCGTGGTGGACCCCGCGCTCTCCCCGGACATCGCGCTCGACTTCGGCGTGCCGGCGCTGGGGCCGCTGATGGCCGGCCACTCGCTGATCGTGGCGCCGCTGACCGCCCGCGGCACCGTGCTCGGCCGGGTCTACTTCCTGCGTGGCCCGGGCCGCCGCCCGTTCGACGTCCGGGACGCGGCGACCGCCGCCGAGGTAGTCGCGCGCGGCGCCGTGCACATCGACAACGCCCGGCTGCACCGCCAGGAGTCGCGGGCCGCGGCCACGCTCCAGCGGTCGATGATGCCGACCCGGCCGCCGCGCATCCCCGGCGTCCGCATCGCGCACCACTACATGCCGGGGGACCGGCAGGCCCAGGTCGGGGGCGACTGGTTCGACGCGATCCAGCTGCCCGGCGGCCGGGTGGCGCTGATCGTCGGCGACGTGATGGGCCACGGGCTCCAGGCGGCGGCCGTGATGGGCCAGTTCCGTACCGCCGTCATCACCATGGCCGGGCTCGACCTGCCGCCGGCGCAGCTGCTGCGCCACCTCGACAACCTCGCCCACCGGCTGGGCACCGAGCACCTGGCCACCTGCGTCTACGCGATCTACGACCCGATCCACCGCACCCTCACCCTCGCCAACGCCGGCCACATCCCGCCGGTGCTGGCCGGCTCCGACGGGCGCGGCGAGCTGCTGCGTATCCCCGGCGGCGCGCCGATCGGGGTGGGCGGGGTGCCGTTCGAGACGGTGGAGGTCCCGGCGCCGGACGGCAGCTGGCTGGTGCTGTGCACCGACGGACTGGTGGAGGTGCGCGGCCAGGGCATCGACGCGGGGCTGGCGGCGCTGTGCGCCAACGTGATCGAGCCGCAGCAGTCCCCCGAGGACGTGTGCGCGCAGATACTCGCCCAGGTGCACTCCGACGACCGGAACGACGACGTGGCGCTGCTCGTCGCCCGCTTCGAGGGGGTCGCCCCGCAGGACGTGGTGCGCTGGAGCCTGCTGATCGAGGACGCCGAGGTGGCCCGGGCCCGCGAGCTGACCCGCCGCCAGCTGTCCGAGTGGGGCCTGGAACACCTCGCGGACGTGGCGGAGTTGCTGGTCAGCGAACTGGTCACCAATGCGATCAGGGCCGCGTCCTACGAGGTGGA
This sequence comes from Actinacidiphila sp. bgisy144, assembly GCF_057708105.1. Taxonomy (NCBI): domain Bacteria; kingdom Bacillati; phylum Actinomycetota; class Actinomycetes; order Kitasatosporales; family Streptomycetaceae; genus Actinacidiphila; species Actinacidiphila sp. bgisy144. Next base: position 122,128 of record NZ_JBYIRM010000025.1, read on the forward strand.
GCTGCGGCTGATGCGCGTGGGCAAACTGCTGGTGGAGGTGAGCGACGACAACCACAACCTGCCGCAGCTGCGGCGCGCGGAGGCGGACGACGTGACCGGCCGCGGGCTCGGACTGGTGTCGAACCTGTCGCGGCGCTGGGGTACCAGCCGGAAGGCCGTCGGCAAGGTGGTGTGGTTCGAGCTGCCGCTGCCCTCCTGACGGGGACCGCTGATATCGTTGCATTTTACAACCTTGCGCCGCCGGCACCCGGCCGCGGCCGCCCCGGCAGGAGTGTGACCGCGATGTCCGCAGCAGCGACCCCCGCCCCGCCGGCCGAGACCACCGCCTCGCTCGAGGTGATCCAGCGCGAGCTGACCGCGTTCGCCCGGCGCGCCCGCGCCACCGCCGCCCGCATGCACCCCGAACTGTCCCTGGTCGCGTACACCATCCTCGCGCACCTGGAGGAGCAGCAGGGCTGCCGGGCCACCGACCTCGCCGCGCACTACCTGCTGGACAAGTCGACGGTCAGCCGCCAGGTGGCGGCCCTGGAGCGGGACGGCTTCCTGGAGCGGCGGACCGACCCCACCGACCACCGGGTGCAGGTGCTGCACCTCGCGCCGCGCGGCGTGGCGAGCCTGGCGGCGGCCCGGGTGCGGCGGCAGGAGACGTTCAAGGAGCGGCTCGCCGGGTGGGACCCGGCCGACCTGGAGCGGTTCGCCGCCTACCTGGTGCGCCACAACGAGGACGCCGCGGTACACCCGTGACCTTCCCGGCGCGCACCGTCAGGCAGTGGCGCACCCACCCGCCTCCTGGTCGCCGTCGAGCGCGGCCGGGTCCGGCTCGGTGCAGGGGACGTCGGGCAGGTAGATCTCGGCCCAGCGGGTGAGTTCGCCCAGCGCGGGCCGGATCGCGAGCCCCGCCTCGGTCAGTCCGTAGCTGACCCGCAGCGGCGGGCCCGGATCGACCTCGCGGACCACCAGTCCGGCGTCCGCGAGTTCGGTCAGCCGGTCGGAGAGCATGCGTTCGCTGATCCGCGGGATGGCCCGGCGGATCTCGGCGAAGTACGCGGGGCGGTGTGTGAGCACTGCCACGATCAGCCCGGTCCACCTCTTGCCGAACAACTCGAAAACCCTGGTCAGCGCGACATCCACGCCTCGACAGGGGGCACCCGGGCGCACCTGCTGTCCCCGTTCCATGGCCACAGCGTACTCCGTCACACCCCTAGCGCTGCAAAAAAGTAAGTCTCTGTGTTAAAAATAGCTACGTACGAACTTGCGGCACCGCTGACGTCGGAGAACGTCATCAGCCCACCGAGCGCGGCGCCGATCCCAGCCCTTATCCCTTGATGACGAAGAGGCTTCACCATGGCCACGCTGCTGCACATCGACTCGTCCGCCTTCCACGACACCTCCGTCTCCCGCGAGGTCACCGCGACCTTCCGCAAGGAGTGGGAGAGCCAGCACCCCGGCGGCACCGTGATCTACCGCGACCTGGCCGCCGCGCCGGTGCCGCACCTGACCGCGGACGGCATCATCGGCACCAACGTGCCGGCCGAGTCGCGCACCCCCGAGCAGGCCGCCGCGGTCGCCCTGCGCGAGGAGCTGGCCGACGAGCTGGAGCGCGCGGACGCGATCCTCATCGGCACCCCGATGTACAACTTCACGATCCCCTCGACCCTCAAGGCGTGGCTGGACCAGGTCATCGTGGTCGGGCGGACCGCGGGCGAGGGCGGCTCGGTCGCCGGCAAGCCCGTCACCGTCGTGACCGCGCGCGGCGGCGGCTACGGCCCCGGCACCCCGCGCGAGAGCTTCGAGTTCGCGGCGACCTACCTGGAGAAGGTGCTCACCGGGATGCTGTCGCTGGAGGTCCACTTCGTGATCCCCGAGCTGACGCTCGCCCGCGTCAACCCGGCGATGGCCTCCCTGATCGACGCCGCGGACGCCTCGAAGGCGAAGGCGCACGAGGACGCGGCGGAGAAGGCCAAGACGCTCGCCGCGCGCTTCGCCGCCTGAGGGCAACCGCACAAGAGACCCGCACAAGGGACCCGCACAAGGGAACGCCGACAAGGCAACACCCGTAAGACA
>NZ_JBYIRM010000026.1:0-121012 GCF_057708105.1 Actinacidiphila sp. bgisy144
CGGACTGGCGGTGTCAGCCTGTGGAGCGCAGGTAAGACCGGTACGCGTACCGGCCCAGCGCGGTGAAGCAGGAACCCACCGAGACGGTCAGTCGACCGTGGTAGGAATCCCCGGGCTTTAGCCCGGGGAGCGGAAGTCAATGGCAGCAGCGGCGCCTGCGCTCGTGGGAGCAGCGCACGTACATGGACCGGTACGGGGCGTCGCTGGTGTGGGCCGCGTACGACCTCCAGACCCGGCTGTACAACATCCTGCACGGTCACGTGCTCGACCGCGAAACGTCGCGCGGGTCCGGCTTCCTGACGTCCTTCCTGACGCGTGGCACCGACCGCGAGGCGGAGTTCGTGCGGCGCAGCACCGTGTTCGTGCTCGCGGAGTACCTGGGCTGGGTGGAGATCCTGCGCCGGGACGTGCAGTTCCTCGACCTGGGCACCAGCCGGCTCAACTCGCAGGTGACGCTGCACATCTCCCGGATCGGGTCGAGCCTGTCGAAGATCGACGCGGCGAGCAGCGAACTGCGGTTGTTCCGCGCCCAGCAGCGGGCGATCGGCGAGCTGATGATCCACCCCGACGGCGAGCCGGGCCGTAGGCGCTGCCTGGGCTACGCCGAGTTCTGCGCGAAGCTGGACCAGGACGCCGCCTTCGCCGGCTGGTTCGCCGTGCTGCTGGCCGATGTGGACCGCCTCGCGGCGGACACCGCGCCCGCCGTGGCCCGACTCCAGGTCGTCCAGCAGCAGTTGGTCGAGCTGATCGACCTGCTCGACCCGAAGCGGATACGGCTGCCGCAGTTCCGGCTGACCTTCGACCGGGCCACCCACCGCATCCGGTGAGGCCGCGCGGTCAGTCGACCTCGCTCATCCGCGCCGCCTCGGCCACCGGCGCCTGCGTGGGCGTGAGGCGCCCTGCTCGGCGCCCCGGCGCGCGCTCGACGGCCACGGCGGACAGGCACAGCAGGGCCGCGAGCACGGAGAAGACCGGGAAGATCGCGGTGGCGCTCCAGACGGTCGCGCCGATGCCGACGAGAAGCGTGGGCGTGATGAGCGCACCGTACGCGAGCAGGTAGAACATGGACATGACGGCCCCGCGCCGTTCGGCGGGGATGCGTGCGGTCAGGTGGCGCAGGGAGCCGCCGAAGGCGAGCCCGTAGGCGCCGCCCTGGAGTGCGACCGTGGCGATGATGACGACGGCGTTGCCGGTCGCGAAGCCGCCCACCCCGGCCAGCATGAGCACGGCGAGCGCCGTGTCGCCGACGAGGGCGACGGTGCGGGCCGGGTGGCGGGCGCTGATGACCTGGGTGAGCGCCGCGGCGAGGGTCACGGCCGCGATGACGACACCGCCGAAGAACGATCCGTGGACGTGCGCGGCGTCGGCGGCGATCGACGGCTCCAGCGAGAAGCAGACCCCGAGCACGGCCCAGGCGGCGCTGGCGCCGATCACGGCGAAGACGAAGCGCCCGCGGATCTCCCGGGGCACCTGCGGACGGGGGATTCCCAGTGGCGCGGCACCGGCCGAGGGGTGCGGTTCGCGCATCGCCAGGAGGAGGACGAGCAGGACGAGGGCGATGGCCGCGTCGGCGAGGTAGGGCAGGACCAGGGGGTGAAAGCCGGTCTGGGCCAGGCCCGCGGTGCCGAGCGCGGCGACGGCGATGCCGACGTTGAACGCGATGGCGGTGAGGGTCCCGCTGCGGGCGGCCCGCTCGGGGTCCACGTCCAGCAGCGCGGCCCCGCCGACGACGACGATCGTGCCGATCCCCAGGCCGTTGAGCATCCGCGCCACGACGAGGTATCCGGGCCCCGCGGCACCGACGAAGACGGCGAGCCCGGCGAGCAGCAGCAGGACGGCGGCGACGAGGACGGGCCGGCGGCCGTACCGGTCGGACAGGGGCCCGGAGACGAGGATCGCGACGACCGCCACGGCCCCGTACGCGGCGAAGATGACGGTGGTCAGGAAGGGCGGGTAGTGCCACTTGTCGGCGTACAGGGAGTAGAGCGGCGAGGGGATGGCGGAGGTCGCCTGCCCGAGCATGGGCAGGGCGAGGAGGGCCGCGTAGCGCCATGGCTGGGCGCGGCGGCCCGGGGAGAGTGCCTTCACGAGGACTCCAGGAAAGTATGATGTGGGTCGTACTTCGGGGATGCTAGGGAGAAGTACGATGAACGTCAAACTTGGAGCCGTCTGATGCCGTCCTGGGAGATCCCGCCCGACCAGTTGCCGCCCGTCGCCCCCGTCCAGAAACTCCTGCGCGCCCTCGCGGACCCGGTGCGCCTGGAGATGGTCCGCCGCCTGGCGACGCACCCCGCGGCCGAAGCCCCCTGCTCGGACCTCTACGACGGCCTGAACAAGTCCACCGCCACCCACCACTTCAAGGTCCTGGTCGAGGCGGGCGTCCTCCACCCGGTCATGGTCGGCCCGTCCCGCGGGCACCGGCTGCGCCGCTCCACCCTCCAGGAAGCGGCACCGGGCCTGCTGGACGCGCTGATGACCGCCATCGCGCGCGAGGGCTGACGCTCTCGGGACCCGGCGGTACGGCGGGTGCCGGCTGCTTCCCGGCGGCCGCCCGCAGCCTCGGGTGCGGCGGCCCCGCGCGGTCAGTCGGCGGCGGGGCAGCCGAGGCGGGTCAGGGCCGCCTCGGCCTCGGCGAGGTCGGCGGGGGCCGCGAGCGCGCGGGCGCGCAGCAGGCGGGCGCGGGCCGCGCCGACGGGCCGGTCGGCCGACGCGTAGCCGCGGGCGGCGCGGTCGGCGAGGCCCGCCGCCGCGGCCGGGTCGTCCTGGCGCAGCCGGACCCGGGCCAGCGCGAGGAGCGCGTCGGCGGCGCGGACGACGAACCCGTGCTCCTCGGCGAAGGCGGCGGCCGCCGACGCGTGCACGGAAGCGTCCTGGAGCCGCCCGGCGGCGGCCGCGACCTCCGACAGCCCGGTCCTGGCCCCGGCCTCCACATACGGCAGGCCGTTCTCCCGGGCGACGGACAGCGCCTGGCGGTAGAAGGGCTCGGCGCCCGACGGCTCGCCGGCGGCGAACCGCACCCGCACCGCGCCCGCGGTGAGCAGGGACTCCGCCTGGACCAGCGGGTCCTGCGTGGTGCCCGCGACCCGCAGCGCGGCCTCGGCCGCCTCCCACGCCGGCTCCCGCGCCCCGCGGTCGCAGTGGATCGCCGCGAGGTGGGAGTGGCAGTCGGCCTGCCACGTCGTGTCGTGCGACGCGCGGACGGCCGGCAGCGCCATGTCCGCGTACCGCAGCGCCTCGTCCAGGCGGCCCAACGCGTGTGTCGTACCGACCAGGTTGACCATCGCGCGGGCCCGCTCCTGCGGCCCGTCGGCCAACTCCAGGCTCTTCAGCAGGTGTTCGTGCGCCTCCCGGGTGCGGCCGATCGGCAAGCACACCGCGGCGAGGTTCAGGTGCGCGCCGAACTCGCTGTGCGCCCGCCCGAGTTCGCGGTTGAGCACCAGCACCTCCCGCAGGCACTCCGCGCTCTCGGCGAGCCGCCCGGCCCGCCACAGGGTCCCGGCGAGGTTGTTGAGCGCGGTCGCCGCGAGGTCCGGCCGCCCGGCCTCCCGTGCCAGCGCCCCCGCCCGCCGGTAGAGCGGCACCGCCTCGGCGGGCCGGCTGGTGTGCATGTGCATGTCGGCCGCGCTGAGAGCGGCCACCGCGCGGGCGCCCGCGTCGCCGTGCGCGGCCGACGCGGTGAGCGCCGCATCGGCGACGGCCTGCCACTCCGCGACCCGCACGCTGCGCCAGAAGTACCCGCGCAGCCGGTCCGCGAGCAGCCACGCGAAGGCGTACGGCCCCTGGCGCGCGCTGTGTTCGACCGCGGCGACCAGCGCGCCGCGCCGCTCGTCGAGCCAGCCGCGCGCGCCGACCACGTCCCCGTCGTACGCGGGCAGCGGCGCCGCGGGGGTGCCGGCCGGCGCGCACAGGCTGTTCCAGCGCGGCGCGAGGACGCGGACGGTGGCGTCCACCGCGTGGTGGTACCAGGTGAGCAGCCGCTCCAGGGCCGCCGCGCGCTCCTCGGCCGGGTCCTCGGCGGTGGTGCGCTCGGCGGCGTACTCCCGCAGCAGGTCGTGCGCGCGGTAGCGGCCCGGGCCGTCCTCCTCCAGCAGGTGCAGCCCGGCGAGCCCGGTCAGGCAGGCGCGGGTCTCGGCGGCGGGGCGCCCGGCGAGCGCGGCGGCCGCCGCGACGTCCACGGTGCCGCCGGGCACCAGGCCCAGCAGCCGGAACAACCGGGCGGCGGCCGGGTCGAGTTGGTCGTAGGACCAGGACAGCACCGTGCGTACGTCGCTGAGCGGGTCGTCCGCGACGGCCAGCGCGTCCAGGCTGCCGCCCGGCCCGGTGCCGCCCGCCGCCGCGGCCTGCTCGAACTGGGCGGCGAACCCGGCGAGCGTCGCCCCGGGCTGCCGGGAGACCTGCTCCGCGACGATCCGCAGCGGCAGCGGCAGCCGCCCGCACACCCGGGCCAGCCGGGCCGCCGCCTCCGGCTCCGCGGCCGTACGGTCGCCGCCCACGGCGGTGGCCAGCACCGCCGCCGCCTCGCTGTCGGTCAACTCGCCCAGCGGCACCGAGCGGGCGCCGTCGCGGATGACCAGCCCGCTGAGCCGGTTGCGGCTGGTGACGACCGCGCAGCAGCCGGCCCCCGGCAGCAGCGGCCGCACCTGCTGCACGCTGTGCGCGTTGTCCAGGACGACCAGCGCGCGCCGCCCGGCCAGCGACGTCCGCCACAGGGCGCGCCGTTCGTCGGCGTCGGCGGGCATCCGGTCGGGGTCGACGCCGAGTTGGGCCAGCAGCAGGCCGAGCGCGTGGTGCGCGCCGACCGGGGTGTCCGGGCCGAAGCCGTGCAGGTCCACGTAGAGCCGGCCGCCCGGGAAGTGCCGCCCGGCGGTGTGCGCCCAGTGCACGGTGAGCGTGGTCTTGCCCGCGCCGCCGATGCCGTGCACGACGGCGACGGCGGCGCGCCCGCTGCCGTCGCCCACGGCGGCCGGAAGCGCGTCGAGCAGGGCGAGTTCGGCCGTGCGGCCCACGAAGCCGTCGGTGCGGGCCGGCAGGAGCGAGGGCGGCGCGGGGGCAGGAGCGGTGGCGGGGCCGGACTCCGGCGCCTGCGGCGGGAGTCGGGTGGGCGAGCCGGTCGGCGCGATCCCCCGGGCGGACCGGGGTCCGGTGTCCTGGCGGAGCAACCGCTCATGGGCGGCGCGCAGTTCGGCCGACGGCAGCGTGCCGAGCTGGTCGTCCAGCAGCCGCCGCACCGCCTCGTACGTCTCCAGCGCCTCCGCGAGGCGGCCCGCGGCATCCAGGGCGGTGAGCAGCCGCAGCCACAGGGACTCCCGCAACGGGTGGCGGGAAGTCAACTGCTGCAAGTCGGCGAGGAGTTCGGCCGACGGCTCGCGGTCCAGCCGCAGTTCCAGGTCGGCGCGGCGCTCCACCGCGCCGAGGTACTGCTCGACCAGTGCGGCGGCGTACGCGTCCTCGACGTGCGGGGAGCCGACGTCCGCGAGCGGGGCGCCGCGCCACAGCGCGAGCGCGTCGCACACCAGCCGGTGCGCCGCCGGGACGTCCGCGGCGGGCGAGGCAGGCGAGGCCGCGCCGGGTGCGGGGAGGCCGGGGCACGCGGCCCGGGACGCGTCGAGCAGCCGCTCGAACCGCAGCGCGTCCACCCGGTCCGGCGGCACGTCCAGCCGGTAGCCCGCGGGCGCGGTCCGCACCGACTCCTCACCGAGCAGCGTCCGCAGCCGGTTGACCAGCGTGTACAGGCTGGAGGCCACATGCCGGGGCGGCTGCTGCGCCCAGACGCACTCCACGAGTTCGCCCTTCGCCACGGTACGGCCGGCCCGCAGCGCGAGCGCGGCGAGCAGTGCGCGCTGGCGCATGCTGGGCAGTTCCACCGGGTGGCCGTCCAGGCGCAGCAGGAAAGGGCCGAGTACGGCGATGTCCAACGTGGCCATGGATCTCCTGCCGTACCCCGGTGCGTAGCGCCATGCGGGGCGGACCGGAGCCACGGCGGGGCGGTGGACGCCCGCATGGGACGACCACCTTACGCGGAGCGGGCGCCCGGGCGGGCGCGGTCGGGCGGAGGGCACACGTGGTCGGGCCGAGGGCACGCGGCGAGCCCCCTCCTCCGTCCATGGCGGCGGAGAAGGGGGCGAGGGTCCGGCAGACCCGCCCGCATCGTCACCTGCGGGCGGAACGGGGTGATCGGCCGGGCCCGGCTCGTGCGCGGACCAGGTGCGGCCTCGGGCGCGTACGAGGGGCGCGGCCCGTCAGCAGCCCGGCGGGTTCGGCGACAGCGAGTCGATCAGGATGTTGTCCGGCCAGTACGACCAGCCGTTGACGCCGGTGGCGCGGTCCAGGATGTGGTACCAGTCGCCGGGGGCCTCGCAGTAGATGTACACCGCCTGGCCCTGCTGGCCCTGGCCGAGGATGGTGTAGGCGGTGCTGGGCCCGGAGCGGATGTTGACGCCGCCGGCGGTGAAGAACCCCGTGGTCGTGGTCATCGGCGCCGCCTGCGTCGCGGGCGCCGCGGTGGCGGCGGCCCGCGTCCCGGCGCTCTGCGGGGCGGCCTGCGCGGTGGCGGCGGACAGGCCGCCGAGCGCCAGGACCGCCGTCGCGACGGCCGCCACCGCTGTGGCGCGGCTGCGGAACCGGGTGGTGTGCCGGGTCATCGTTCTCCCTCAGCTTGACGCGGATTCGGACGCCCGGCGGCCCAGGACGACGCGGCAGCCATGACCGCACGACTGCCGTCCCCCGTCCGTCCTGCTCACCGCCGGGCATGCGACCACTCAAGCGGCACGTTCTCTCAGCAGCCTCTCAGGAACCTCTCAGCTCAGCCGTCAGCGCGGCCACCGCCTCCTGCTGCCGGCGGTGCAGCGCGTCCACTGCCCGGCGCAGCCCGCGCAGCCGCCCGTACATAAGGCACCTGGCCTGCCAGGGGTGCCACAGCGCCTGGAGCAGGAGCTGGGCGGTGGCCCGCCGGTACTCCTCGCACGCCGTCACCAGGACGTCGAGCGACTCGCCCAGCACGCCGCCGGCCCGCAGGTCCGCCAGCCGGATCGCCTCGCACTGGAGGGCGCGCTCCTCCGCGCCGCCCGCGAAGTCCAGCACCCGGCGCGGCACTCCGGCCGACAGCGCCGCCACCACGAGCCCGGAGAAGGCGGCGCGCAGCGCGCGCTCCGCGTCGGCGCCGTCCTCCAGCACGGCCATGACCCCCAACTCCAGGGACGCCGTGCGCCGTTGGGTGCCGATTCCGCGGCCGACCCGCCCGGTGGGGCGCGGCACCACATCGCTCACCGCGTCCCGTACCGCGGTGATCTGGTGGAACTGCCGCATGACGTCCGCGCGCAGCCGGCGCCGCTCGTGCACGCGGGACACGTACGTGGTGACCGCCGCCCCCACCACACCGCCTGCCGCCGTGTAGGCCAATCCGGCCAACCCGGCTACTCCGCCCACCCGTTGCCCCCTACTGACGCAGCGTCATGTTCGTGCTGTCGCCGAAGTGGACGGCGGCGGTCGGACGATACTCCGGGCCGCCGGGTGCCGCGGGATCAGACGGTGATGACGCGGCGCCCCCGGGTGTGGCCCGCCTGGCTGTCGACGTGTGCGGCGGCCGCCTCGTCGAGCGGGTACGACCGCGCGACGGGGATGTGCAGCCGGCCGCGCGCGATGAGGTCGGCCGCCTCGGCGAGGGCGTCCGGCACGCTCCCGGCCACCCCGGAGAAGCGGACGCCGTACCGCGGGGCGGTGAGGTCGGCGATGGTGAGCACCGCGCCCGGGTCGCCGGTCAGTTCGACGAGTTCGCGGACCACGCCGGCGCCCGCCAGGTCGAGGGCCGCGTCGACGGGGCGGCCGAGCCGCCGGACCCGCTCGGCCCAGCCGTCGCCGTACGTGATGGCCTCGGCGCCCAGCTCGCGCAGGTAGTCCTGGTTCGCGGCCCCCGCGGTGCCGACCACCGCGATGCCGCGCTCGCGGGCGATCTGGAGGACCGCCGAGCCGACGCCGCCGGCCGCGCCGCTGACCAGCAGCGTCTGCCCGGGCTGTATCCCCACCTCGCGCAGGACGCGCAGCGCGGTCTCCACGACCGACGGGTATCCGGCCGCCTCCTCGAAACTCAGGCCCGCGGGCATCCGCGCCCACGCGGACAGCACCGCGAACTCGGCGTAGGTGTCGGTCCCTTCGCCGAACACGTGGTCGCCGACGGCGACGCCCGTCACGCCCGGGCCGACCTCGTCCACCACCCCGGCGGCGTCCAGCCCGACCCCGGCGGGCAGTTCGACCGGGTGCGCGGACAGCTTCTGGCCCTCGCGTATCCGCCAGTCGACGGGGTTCACGCCCGCCGCCCGCACGGCGACGCGCACCTGCCCCGGGCCCGCGTGGGGCTCCTCGGCGTCGATCAGGCGCAGCACTTCGGGACCGCCGAACTCGGCGTAGCTCACTTTCCTCATGCCGCCGACGGTAGCACTAACGGTTAGGTTTTCGAAACGGTTATTGTTTTGGATCTGCTAGGGTGATCATCATGACCACGCCGCCCGGGCGCCGCGAGCGCAAGAAGGCCGCGACCCGCCAGAAGATCGCGGACACCGCGATGCGGCTCTTCCTGGAGCGGGGATACGACGCGGTGGGCATCCGCGACGTGGCCGCCGAGGCCGATGTCGCCGTGACCACGCTCTTCTCCCACTTCGCCGCCAAAGAGGCGCTGGTCTTCGAGCAGGACACGCAGTTCGAGCAGAGCCTCCTGCGGGCGGTCGGCGAACGGGCCCCGGACGAACCGCTCGTCCCGGCGCTGCGCCGCGAGATCCAGGCGCTGGTGCGGCACTGCACGGCCGACGCCGCCGCCCCGACCTGGCGGATGATCGACTCCTCGCCCGCCCTGCGGGAGTACGAGGAGTCGATGCGGCTGCGGCACGCGGAGTCGCTGGCGGCGGCCATGGCCGCCGACCCCGCCCTGGCCCGGACCCCCACGGCCTGCCGGGCGATCGCCAGGTTCGTGATCGACGCGTACGCGGTGGCGCGTGAGGCGCCCGACCCGCAGGCCGCGGTGGACGAGGTCTTCGTGATGGTCGAGGCGGCCTGGCAGGCGTCCGCCCGCACCTGACCGCGCCGCGGGGTCAGCGCAGCGGCAGGCTCTCGACGGTGAAGTCGGGGCTGGTCTGCGGATCACCGTAGAGGTACGTGTCCATCTGGGAGTTGGTCACCAGCAGCCGTCCGCGGCTGACCGCCACGCCGGTGACGGTGTCGGCCCCGGGGTAGGTGCGGGTGGCGACGACGTCGGCCCGGTCGGCGCCCGCGGACAGCCGCAGGGTGTCCACCTCGTTGTCGACGGAGCGCGCGACGTACAGCGTGTTCCCCCGCCGGACGATCCCGTCGGCGCTGGGCAGCGCGGGCGCGGCGATCCGGTGCACCTCGCCGGTGGCGAGGGTGAGCCGGTAGAGCGCGCCGCTGTACCAGTAGCCGATGATCAGCGACCTGCCGTCGGGGCTGGTGACGATGCCGTTGCCGTTGGACTGCCCGGCCACGTAGTCCGGCAGGCGGTAGGCGACCTGGAGCGTGCGCTGGGCGCCGGTGGCGGGGGCGTGCACCTCGGCGGCCGGCACCCGGTAGACCACCGCGCGCAGGGAGTCCGTGAGGTAGACGTCGCCGTTCGGTGCCACGGCCTCGTCGTTGACCAGCGTCTTCTCGCCGGTGTCCGGGACGCGGTAGGAGGAGACGAGCTGCCCGGCGTCGGTGTAGACGAAGAAGCGGCCGGTGAACGCGCCGGCGACCAGCAGGCGGTCGTCCGCGGTCTTGATCCCGGTGGCCTGGGTGCGGCCGTCCTGCCCCGCGGGCAGGAAGGGTTCGAGCCTCTTCGCGCCGGGGCTGCCGCGGTAGACGGTGCCGTCGGCGATGCTGCCGGTGTAGACGTGGTGGCGGTCGGCGGCGATGCTCTCGGGGAACGCGTCGCTGCCGTCGACCGTGATCGGGTAGGTGGCGGAGGCGTCACCGGGCCGGTGGGCGGGCGTCGCGGCGGCGGGGAACGCGGTGGTGACCAGCGCGGCCGAGGCCGCGGCGAGGGCGCCGAGGGTGAGGGCGCCGCGCCGCCAAGTGGCGGGTGCGACGGTGCGGTTGAGCGTGCGGTGGGACATGGCATGGGACCTTTCCCCGGCCGTCGCGGCCGGGAGGAAGTGGATACGTCCGGGCGGCCGCACCGAAAGGCGCCGTCCGGGGGAGGGGACCGGCGGGACCCGCGGCCGGGCAGGCGCCGCCGGGTGGGTGCCGTCGGGCGGGTGGTGCTTACGGGCCCGGGTCCGGCGGGGCGGCGCCCGGCGGCGGGTCAGGCCAGTGCGGCGGCGACCGCCTCGGCGGGAGTGGTGGTCGGGCGGCCGATCAGGCGGCGCAAATCGCCGGAGTCGGTGAACAACTTGCCGCGGCCCGCGGCCAGATCGGCGTCCACCAGGACCTCCGCCAGTTCGGCGGGCACCCCGGTCTCGACCAGCACCTTCGCGAACACCTCGGGCGCCAGGTCGCGGTAGGCGATCGGCTCCCCGGTGGCGGCGGCGACCACCGCGGCCAGCTCGTCGAGGGTGAACGTCTCGTCGCCGCCCAGTTCGTAGACCTGCCCGGCGTGGCCGTCGGTGCTCAGCGCGACCGCGGCGGCGTCGGCGTAGTCGGCCCGGGTGGCGGCGCTGATCCGGCCCCGCCCGGCCGCCCCGACCAGCGCCCCGGCGGCGCGCACCTGCGGGAGCTGGACGGTGTAGTTCTCCAGGTACCAGCCGTTGCGCAGCAGCACCGTCGGGACGCGCTCGCGCAGGTACTGCTCGGTGGCGTGGTGGGTGGCCGCCAGGATCGTGCCGGAGGTGTCCGCGCGCAGCATGCTCGTGTACGCCACCAGTGACGCGCCCGCCGCCACCGCCGCGTCGACGGCCCGGCGGTGGTTGGCGACGCGCTCGGACGGGGTCGTGGTCGAGACCAGCAGCAGCTTGTCCACGCCCTCGAAGGCCGCGGGCAGGCTCGCCGGGTCGGCGAAGTCGGCCCGGCGCACGGTCACGCCGCGATCGGCGAGGTCCGCGATCCGGCGGGGGTCGCGGCTGGTCGCCACGATGTCGGCGGCTGCCACCCCGCGGGCCAGCAGCGCTTCCACGGTGAGCCGCCCCAGCTGTCCTGAGGCCGCGGTGACCACGGTCGTCATAGGTCTTCAACTCCTCTCCGACGCGGGCTTTCCGCGCCGAGAAACCCAGGATGACCTGGTCGCTCTCCTTCAGTAAGGAGCCACTTCCGGGTAAGGTGGCCACCTCTGCGAAAGGAACGAGGTGAGGCGCGTGGTGCGCGTAGGCGAGGTGATCGAGCCCACACCGTCCTGGGACCCGTACACGCGGGGCTGCCCGTCGCGTGACCTGCTCGACCAGATCGGCAGCAAGTGGGCGGTGCTCGTGCTCGGCGAGCTGGCCCGGCACGGGGCCTGCCGCTTCACGCGGCTGCGGCAGGCGCTCGCCGGGGTGAGCGAGAAGATGCTCACGCAGACGCTGCGGACGCTGGAGCGGGACGGGCTGGTGCGGCGGACGGTGTACCCGGAGGTGCCGATCCGGGTGGAGTACGAACTGACCGGGCTCGGGCAGACGCTGCGGGAGCCGCTCAAGGCGCTGACGGAGTGGTCGGTGCGGCACGTCGAGGAGGTGCTCGCGGCGCGCGAGGAGTACGACGGGCGCGACGGCGGGCGGTAGCCGTACCCGCCGCCGGTGGTGCCCGGCGGCGGACCGCCTTCCGGGGGGCGTGCCGGCTGCGCCCGCGTGTCGGGGGCCCGGGGGCGGTGGGTGCGGCGGGAGGCTGGGCGCCCGGAGCCGTCAAGCCGTAAAGCGTGAGCCGTACGCGGTGAGCCGTGAGCCGTAGAGCCGTGGGCCGTACGCGGTGAGCCGTACCGAGGCCGCACCCAGAGAGGGCGAGAATGTCCGAAGTCACCACTCCGTTCGCGACCGGCACCCCGTGCTGGATCGATCTGATGGCACAGGACCAGCAGGCCGCGCTGGACTTCTACCGCGACCTGCTCGGCTGGCAGGGCGAGGTCGGCGGGGAGCAGTTCGGCGGGTACGCGGTCTGCGAGCTGAAGGGCCGGCCGGTCGCCGGGATCGGCCGGGCGATGGCGGCCGAGGGCCAGCCGGTGCCGCCGACCGTGTGGACCGCCTACCTGGCCACGACCGACGCGCAGGCCACCCAGGACGCGATCGTCGGCGCGGGCGGCACTCTCATCGCGCCGGTGATGGACGTCGGCGGCCTCGGGCGGATGCTGATCGCCGCCGACCCGCAGGGCGTCGTCTTCGGCGTGTGGCAGCCCGGCGACTTCTCCGGCGTCGGCATCGCCAACGAGCCCGGCGCGCTGATCTGGAACGACCTGCACACCACCGACGTGCCGGGCGCCACCGCCTTCTACGGCGAGGTGTTCGGCATGGAGATCAAGCCGATGGAGGGCGCGGACGGCTACTGGGAGCTGCGCGCCGGCGACCGGACCGTCGGCGGCGCCACCCAGCTGGACAACGACCCGCCCGGTACCCCCGCGCACTGGCTGTCGTACTTCGCGGTGGACGACGTGGACTCCACCGTGGACGCCCTGGTGCGGGGCGGCGGCAGCGTCCTGCTCCCGCCGTTCGACATGGTCGCGGGCCGGATGTCCGTGGTGGCCGACCCGCAGGGCGCCGCGTTCGCGATGATCAAGCCGAAGCCGATGTAGTACCGCCGTACCGCCGTAGTACCGCCGCACCGCACCGCGGTTTCCCCCAGGCGCCGCCGCTCCGAACTCCGGGAGCGGCGGCGCCTGTTGCGTGGCCGTTCACCGCCGGGAACACCCCCGTTGAACAGCAGAAAGTAAAGTAAGGCTATCCTAATTCGCGTGAGAGTTGGGGAAGGGACATCCAGGCCGGCGGCAGCGCCGCCACGGCGGGGGCACGAGCTCGCTGCCGAGGGCGTGACCGTGGCGTACGACGGCGTCGACGTCGTCCACGACGTCGCGATCACCCTGCGGCCGGCCGAGGTCGCCGCGCTCGTCGGGCCGAACGGCAGCGGGAAGTCGACGCTGCTGCGCACCCTCGCGCGCCTCCAGCAGCCGCGCACCGGGTCGTTGACGCTCGACGGCGGCACCGAGGACGCGGCGGACTGCATCGCGCTGTCCGCGCGGGAGTTCGCCCGCAGGATCGCGCTGCTGACCCAGAGCCGGCCCACGCCGAGCGGCCTGACGGTGCGCGACGTCGTGGAGTTCGGCCGCTACCCCTACCGCGGCCGGTGGGGGCGGGCCGACCCCGGCGGCACCGAGGCGGTGGCGCGGGCGCTGGCCCTGACCGGGCTGGAGCAGCTGTCCGGCCGCGGCGTGGACCACCTGTCCGGCGGGCAGCTCCAGCGGGTCTGGCTCGCCGGCTGCCTCGCCCAGGAGACCGGAGTCCTGCTGCTCGACGAGCCGACCACCTACCTCGACCTGCGCTACCAGGTCGAACTCCTCGACCTGATCCGCGACCTCGCCGACGACCACGGCATCGCCGTCGGCGTGGTCCTGCACGACCTCGACCAGGCGGCGGCCGTCGCCGACCGGGTCGCCCTGCTCCACGACGGGCGCATCGTGGCCGACGGCACCCCCGAGGAGGTGCTGACGCCGGACCGCCTCACCGAGGTCTACGGCATCCGGATCACCGTGGACACCGACCCCGCGACCGGCCGGCCGCGCACCCGCGCGATCGGCCGCCACCACGCACGAAGCGAAAGGCACCACACCCCGTCATGAGACGTCTTCCCGCCGCCGCGACCGTATCCGCCGCCGTCGCCGCCGCCCTGGTGCTGGCCGGCTGCGGCACCACCGAGAAGTCCGACGACTCCGCGAAGTCCTCGTCGACCGCCGGGAGTTCGACGGCCGCCGCCGGCCCGGTCACGCTCACCGACGCCTCCGGCACCACCGTCCACCTCGACCACCCGGCCACCCGTGTCGTCGCCACCGAGTGGGACGTCGTCGAGGACCTGGTCGCGCTCGGCGTCGCCCCGGCCGGCGTCGCCGACGTCAAGGGCTACACCACCTGGGACAAGGCCGCCCCGCTGACCGGCTCGCCCAAGGACATCGGCACCCGCGGCGAACCCAGCACCGACACCATCGCCGCCCTCACCCCCGACCTCGTGGTGGCCACCACCGACCTGTCGGCGTCCGTGATCAAGCAGCTGCGCAAGGTCTCCACCGTCCTGGTGGTCAAGCCCGCCGACGCCGCCGACCAGATCGGCACGATGACCAAGGGCCTGGACCTGATCGCCAAGGCCACCGGCACCACCGCCAAGGCCACCGAGGTGAAGAACGCCTTCACCGCCAAGGTCGCCGACGGCGCCGCGAAGCTGAAGGCCGCCGGCCTGGCCGGCAAGAAGGTCGCCTTCGCCGACAGCTACGTGGTCTCCAACCAGGTCACCGTCCGCGGCTACACCAGCGGTTCCCTCATCGGCGCCGTCAACGAGGAGTTGGGCCTGAAGAACGCCTGGACCCTCAAGGGCGACAAGGCGTACGGCCTGGCCAGCACCGACGTCGAAGGGCTCACGGGCCTGGGCGACGTCCAGTTCGTGTACGAGCAGAACGACTCCGACGGCGACCCGTTCGCGACCAACCTCGCCAAGAACGCGGTGTGGAAGTCGCTGGCGTTCGTGAAGGCCGGGCAGGTCCACCGGCTGCCCGACGGCATGTGGATGTTCGGCGGCCCGGAGTCGATGGAGGCGTACATCGACGGCCTCGTCGCCGCCCTCACGAAGTAGCGCCGTGGCCGTCACCGAGACAACCGCCACCGCCCCCGCCGCCGGTGCGGCCGCCGCCAGGTCCGGCCTGCCGGCGGCCGCGGCCGCGGCGGGGCTGCTGCTGGTGGTCGCCGCCCTCGCGGTCGTGGACATCACCCAGGGCACCGCCGCCGTCGGCGCCCACGAGGTGTGGAAGGCGCTCACCGGCCAGGCCGACCAGACCGACTCCTCCGTGGTGATCGCCTCGCGGCTGCCGCGGATGGTCGCCGGCGTGCTCGTCGGCGTCGCCCTCGGCAGCGCGGGCGCCGCACTCCAGGCGGTCAGCCGCAATGTGCTGGCCGCCCCCGACACCCTTGCGGTGAACGCCGGTTCCTACCTCGCACTCGGCGTGCTCACCGTCACCGGCGCGTCGATGCCGCTCCTCGCGTCCTCCGGCGTCGCCTTCGTCGGGGGCCTGGCCGCCGCGGCGGTCGTCCTCGGGCTGTCCGGCCTCGGCGCCGGCACCGTACGGCTGGTGCTGGCCGGCAGCGCCCTCGCGCTCGGGTTCGGCGCCGTCACCGACGCGCTGCTGCTGCTCTTCCCGCAGCGCACCAACGGCCTCTACCAGTGGAGCCAGGGCAGCATCAGCCAGAACGGGTTCGGCGGCGTCGACCAGATGGCGCCGGTCGTCGCCGCCGGGCTGCTCGGCCTGCTGCTGGTCGCCCGCCGGATCGACGCGCTCGCCCTCGGCGACGACGCGGCCCGCGGCGTCGGCATCCCGGTCCGCGGCACCCGCATCACCGTCGTGGTGCTCGCCGCGCTGCTGTCGGCCGCCGCCGTGACCCTCGCCGGACCGATCGGCTTCGTCGGGCTGTGCGCGCCCGCGCTGGCCCGGCCGCTCGCCCGCCGGCTGCGCGCCCTCGTCCGGGCCCGGGCCGCCGTGCCCTTCGCCGGGCTGGTCGGTGCCGCGCTCGTCCTCGGCGCCGACGTGCTGCTGCGCGCCATGGTCTCCAAGCAGGTCGCCCCCTCCGTGCCGACCGGCGTCGTCACCAGCATCCTCGGCGCGGTCTTCCTCATCGCGATGGCGATGCGGGCCCGCGAGTCCGGCGGCGCCGCCGAGACCGACCGGATGCGCATCCCCGGCCGGGCCGGCTTCGCGCTGTGCGTGGCGGTGCTCGCCGCCGTCCTGGTCGGCGTGGTCGTCGCGGGCGTGCTGCTCGGCGACACCAAGCTGCTGATGGGCGACGTCACCAACTGGGCGCTGGGGCGCGCCGGCCGCGGTGTCACCTTCGTCCTGGACACCCGGGTGCCGCGGGTGCTCGCCGCGCTCCTGGCCGGCGCCGCGCTCGCGCTGTCCGGCACCCTCGTCCAGGCCGTCACCCGCAACCCGCTCGCCGAACCCGGCATCCTCGGGGTCTCCGGGGGCGGCGGGCTCGGCGCGGTGCTGCTGGTGACCTCGGTGCCGGCGGCCGGTGCGTGGAGCATCGCCGGGGCCGCGTTCGGCGGGGCCGCGCTCGCCGCGCTCGTCGTCTTCGGGCTCGCCGCGCGCGGCGGGTTCCGGCAGAACCGGCTGGTCCTGGTCGGCGTCGGGGTGTCCGCGGCCACCACCGCGCTGATCAGCCTCGTCATCGTGCTCACCGACCCCTTCAACGCCACCAAGGCGCTGACCTGGCTGTCCGGTTCGACCTACGGGCGCACTGCCCCCGACCTGCTGCCGGTGGCGGTCGTGCTCGCCGCGGGCACCTGCTACGCCGTCGTACGCCGCCGCGCGCTCGACCTCGTCGCGCTCGACGAGGACACCCCGCACCTCCTCGGACTGCGGCTGGCCCCCACCCGGTTCGGCTTCCTCGCGGTCGCGGTCCTGCTCAGCGCGACCGCCACCGCGGCGGCCGGCACGATCGGCTTCGTCGGCCTCGTCGCCCCGCACGCCGCCCGCGCGCTCGTCGGCCGCCGCCACGTCCGCGTCCTGCCGGTCGCGATGCTCCTCGGCGGCGCCCTGGTCTGCGCCGCCGACCTGCTCGGCCGCACCGTCATCGCCCCCGCGCAGCTCGGCGCGGGCCTCATGACAGCGGTCGTGGGCACGCCGTACTTCATCCGCCTGCTCTTCCGCACCCGTAAGTAGCCCGCCGGGGGAGCCGCCGCACCCGGGTCCGGTGCCCGGGTGCCGTACGGCGGTTCCGTGCGCCGACGGAGCCCGGGCCGCGCCGCTCGGCCGCGTACCTCGTACGGTTCCTGCTGTGACCTCTACGACGGACGTCTCCTTCCGCCGCGCCACCCGCGCCGACCTCCCCGCCATCGTGGCCCTGCTCGCCGACGACGTCCTCGGCAGCACCCGCGAGTCACCCGGCGACCTGTCCCCGTACGAAGCCGCGTTCGCCGAGATCGACCGCGACCCCCAGCACCTCCTGCTCGTCGCGGACCGGGCGGGCGAGGTCGTCGGCACCGCCCAGCTCACCTTCCTGCCCGGCCTGTCCCACCAGGGCGTGACCCGCGCCCAGATCGAGGCCGTCCGCATCGGCAGCGCCGCCCGGGGCGCCGGCCTCGGCAGCGCGCTGATCGGCTGGTGCGTGCAGCAGGCGCGTGAACGCGGCTGCTCGGTCGTGCAGTTGACGTCCAACGCCGGCCGCGAGGACGCCCACCGCTTCTACGAACGGCTCGGCTTCCACCCCAGCCACGTCGGCTTCAAACTCCCCCTCGACGGCCCGCCCGCCGGGGCATGACGAGCACGCGGGAGCTCTTCCTCCGGCCGTTCCCCCGGTCCGCTCCCTTGACATCGCGGCGGCTTCT
The DNA here is from genome assembly GCF_057708105.1 of Actinacidiphila sp. bgisy144. Lineage (NCBI taxonomy): Bacteria > Bacillati > Actinomycetota > Actinomycetes > Kitasatosporales > Streptomycetaceae > Actinacidiphila > Actinacidiphila sp. bgisy144. Next base: position 17,458 of record NZ_JBYIRM010000026.1, read on the forward strand.
TGGCCTTTTCGCCCCTGGTCCATAGTCGGCGCCGTGGACTGTGACGTAGACGTAGTAGTGGCCGGAGGCGGCCCGGTCGGACTGATGCTGGCGTGCGAGCTGCGGCTCGGGGGCGCGCGGGTGACCGTCCTGGAGCGCCTGCCCGACGTGGACCCGACGATCAAGGGCGGGGCGATCACCACGCCCTGCGCCGAGGCGCTCTACCGCCGGGGCATGCTGCCCGCGCTGGCCGAGGTGCAGCGGCGGACGGTGGACCGGTTCCGGGCCTTCATCCGCGCACAGGACGGCGGGAGCGGGGACGGAGCCGCGGGCGGAGACGGGGGCCAAGGGCTCGGGATCGTCGGGCACTTCGCCGGAATCATGCTGCGCGCCGACCTCGTCGACCGTACGGAGCCGGACCTCGGCGACGCCGGACCCGCCGCTGAGATCGCCTTCGTCGCGCAGCAGGACATCGAGCGGCTGCTCGGCCGCCGGGCGGACGTCCTCGGCGTCGACGTGCGCCGGGGAGTGGAGGTGACCGGCTTCGACCCGGACGGCGGCGCCGTCACGGTGCGGACCAGCCGCGGGGCGATACGTGCCGGCTGGCTCGTGGGCTGCGACGGCGGCCGCAGCACGGTCCGCAAGCACGCGGGGTTCGCGTTTCCCGGTACCGACCCGGAGACCACCTGCCACCAGGCGGTCGTGGGGATGACCGGCGCCGAGGAGCTGAAGGTCGGCTGGACCGCCACGGACACCGGCGTGTACGCGTACGGGCCGATGCCGGGCCGCATCGTCACCGTCGAGTTCGGCGGCCCGCCGGCCGACCGGGACGCACCGGTCACCAGCGCGGACCTCCAGGCGCGGCTGCGCCGGGTCTCCGGCGGGGCGCGACTGGCCCATAACATCGATGTTATATATCATCGACGTTATGGGGGATGAGTGGTACACGCTCGAGATCGAGCCCGAGGTGCGCCTCTGGCTGGCGAACATCCCTGCCCACCACTACGTCGTCACCGAGCAGAAGGTCGACCGGCTGTCGGAGAACCCCACGACGCTCGGCGAGCCGTACACTCGTCATCTCGGCGGCAAGCTCCGTGAGCTGCGCTTCGACCTCGACGGCAACGCCCAGCGCCTCACCTACTGGCTCGCGCCGGGCCGCCGCATCGTGCTCCTGACGGTGTTCCGCAAGACCAGGATGCGCGAGGCGGCGGAGGTGGTGCGAGCCCGGTCCGCTCAGGCCGTCTGCGAGGCAGGCCATGAACCGGCTGCCGAGCACGCCGTCTACAGCCGCGACATCAAGGAGGAACCGCGATGAACCACGCTGAGTGGAAGACCCGCCGCCGCCGTGAGCTGCTGGGCGAGGCCACCGAGGAGAACGCCGAGTACGACCGGCTGTACGAAGAGGCCGAACTCGCGCACGATCTCGGGCAGATGGTCTACGACCGGCGGATCGCGCTGGGCCTGTCCCAGGCCGAACTCGCCGACCGCTGCCGCATGAAGCAGCCGCAGATCTCCCGCATCGAGGGCGGCGGCACCGTGCCCACGATTCCCCTCCTGCGGCGCCTGGCCCGGGCGCTCGACGCGGATCTGACGATCAACCTCACCCCGCACGGCAGTGCCGCCTGAAGCGCGGGGCGCGTCGGTGCGGGTTGGTTGTCACGGGATAGCCTCGGGCTGTGACGGACGCTTTCGTCGGTGACGACGTTCACCACCTGGCGTGCGGGATCTGCCCCTCCCGCCGTTTTCCGGTCGGGGAGTTCGACGTGTACGAACGGCCCACCCGGGACTGCCCGTTCGACCCGGCGGACGGGAACCGGTACACCGCGGAACGGGTGCCGGTGTGCGTCCATCCGGAGAAGGTCGGGCTCCCGGCGGGCCGGTACAAGAGCGACGGCACCGCCCCGGCCGTTCAACTCGTCCTGCCCGCCGACGAGGCCGCGCTCGTCCCCTACCTCCACGACGTGCTGTACGGCGCGGCGCCCGTCCTGCTGGAGGACTTGATCAAGCAGGCCCGAGCGGAGATCTCCCGGCACTTCCCGGGCCTGGACGTCACCACGACCCTGCGCCGCGCCCTCAGCTGACCGCTCGGGGTGGTACGGGCGCGGATGAAGGGGCGGGCCGCAGGGCCCGCCCCTTCGGGTTCGGCTTCGGGTCAGTGCTTGCGTGCGGGCCGCGGGCGGAGCCGGCCGCGGCGCTTCGCCATCAGCAGGAAGAAGACGGTGGGGACCAGGCAGACCAGGACCGCGAAGACGCTGGCCTCGGGGCCGAAGCTTCCGCCGGTGAGGGTGTGGGGGCCGGTCACGGTCGCGTGGAGGAGGCCGCCGGTGCGGGTGTCGGAGCCGGAGACGGTGGTGCCGAAGACGCCCTGCTCGGCCAGGTTCCAGCCGAGGTGGATGCCGATGGGCAGCCACAGGGAGCGGGTGGCGGCGTAGACGGCGCCGAACATCAGGCCGGCCTCGACGGCGATGGCCAGGGCGCCGGTGAGGGTCGCGTGCTGGTTGACCAGGTGGAGGCCGCCGAAGGCGAGGCCGGAGACGACGAGCGCTCCCCAGGTGCCGGTCTTCTCCTCCAGGACCCGGAACAGGGCGCCGCGGAAGGCGAGTTCCTCGGTCACCGCCACACAGCTCATCAGGCCCAACGTGGTCAGCGCGCCACCGAACGAGCCCCAGCCGTGGACGTGGTAGCCGCCGGTCATCGCCACCAGCGCGATGGTGACGGCGAACAGGCCGAGCCCGACCAGGAACCCCCGGCGCAGCTCCGGCCGCGCCCTGGCCGGCGCCAGTTCCTCCAGCCGGGTGCGGCCCTCCAGGTAGCGCACCAGCCAGAGGTAGGCGGCCAGCGCGAGACCGCCGGTGGCCACCCCTCCGATCAGGGCGGTCAGCGGGGTGGCGTCGGCGACCTTGTTGATCCCGCCGGCGATCGCGTCCACGCCCAGCATCGCCACGAAGAGCACCGCCAGCCGCACCCAGGTCGACCTCGCCCAGCGGGCCGGGCGGCGGGCGCCGTCCCGCACGGTGGAGGGGGAGGCGGCCGCAGCGGTCGACGCGGTCCCTTGGGGTCCGTGGTCGTCGAGGCGGATCGATGACGGGTGGATGTCGGCCGGCATGGCTGCCTCCTCAGGGGCCGCTCCTGGTGAGCGGTCTGCGCTGTCGATGACGGAAAACTACGGGCGGCGGCACCCTCGGATCGTCACCGCCGGGTGGGCAGTCGGCGCCCCCGCGGGTCCCCCGAGCGAGCTACCGGATGTCCTCCTCCGAGGGACCCCGGCCCCGGCCACCGGGCGCTACGTTCGCCGTGTAAGACTGTCCGGCCCAGTGGGGCCGGACCGGCGGCACCGCGCGGACGGGTCCTGGACCACTTTCCGGCCCCCGGCGACGCCGTTTCAGAGCGGGAACTACCGGACCGGGATGATCACCATGGCAGGGCAAGTGCCAAAAACACCGGCGGGCGTACGCCCGTTGGCCGCCGCGGTCGACCGACTCCGCATGGTGGCGCGGTGGTGGGGGTCGCGCCCGGCGGCGACCAGGGACCGCGAGTTCGCCGTCGTCTTCAGCGTGCTGTCGTTCACCGAGCCGCTCTCCCGGATCGGGGCGCGGTTCGGCGACCTGCCCACGCACGGCGCCTCGGTGGCGAGCGTGCTGCTGACCCTGGGGCAGACCCTGCCGCTGGTGGTGCGCACCCGCTGGCCGGCCATCTGCCTCGCGGTGGCGGGGAGTTCGTTCGCGGTCCACGAGTCCCTCGGCTGCCCGCCGACCGTCGGCGGCCTGGGGCTGTACATCGCGCTGTACTCGGTGGGCGCCCTCCAGCCGCGCCTGCGGCGGGTGGTGCCGGCGCTGGCGACCGGCGGTTACGTGGTCTTCAGCGTCGTGCTGCACGCGCTGGGGTCGCCCGAGGGGCTCACCGACTACGTTCTGTTCTACTTGGCGCTGGCCGCGGTCTGGGGCCTGGGGCTGCTGGTCCGGGGGCGGCGGGCGCAGGAGGCCGAGCGCCGGCGGCTGTCCGCCGAAGCCGCCGTCGCTGCCGAACGGCACCGGCTGGCCCGGGAGTTGCACGATGTGGTGACCCACCATGTGACCGCGATGGTGGTGCAGGCGGGAGCGGCCCAGTACCTCACCGGGGCGCCGGACCGCGTCGGCGAGGCCCTGGCCGCCATCAACGGCACCGGCCGCCGCGCCCTGGCCGAACTCCGTTTTCTGCTGGGCGTGTTGGAGGCGACCGGTGACGCGGACCCCCGAGCGCGTACGCCGGTGCCGGGCCGGGTGCCCGATCTGGTGGAGCAGACCCGAGCAGGCGGCCAGCCGGTCGAACTGGTCGAGGACGGAGAGCAGCCGGCCATGGCCATAGGCGCCCGGCTGACGGCCTACCGCGTCGTACAGGAATCCCTCACCAACGCGGTGAAGTACGCGGCGGGCCGGCGCACGCTGGTGCGGCTGATCCACACCGCCGACTGGACGGACGTCGAGGTCACCACGGCCGGGACCGCCGACGGCGTGCCCCCGTCCGCGGCGGTACGGGCGGGCGGCCCGCACCTCTCCGGCGGTCGGGGGCTGACCGGGCTGCGGGAGCGGGTGGAGATGCTGGGCGGGGAGTTCGCGGCAGGGCCGGGGCCGGACGGGTTCCGGGTGTATGCGCGGATTCCCACCGGGAGCTCGTTGCCCGGCCGGCGCGGTGGGCAACCGGCCGAAGCGCAGTGCGATCAGAAGGAGGCGTCATGAGTGTGCCGGCCGCGGTGACCCGGGTGCTGGTCTGCGAGGACCAGGGGCTGGTGCGTGCCGGCTTCGTCACCATTCTCGACTCCCAGCCCGACATCGAGGTGGTGGGCGAGGCGGTGGACGGCAGGGCGGCGATCCGGCAGGCGGAGCATCTGAAGCCCGACGTGGTGGTGATGGACATCCGGATGCCGCTGCTCGACGGGATCGAAGCCACCCGCCACCTGGCCGGCCCGGAGTCGGCAAGTCCCGCGCGCATCCTGGTGGTCACCACCTTCAACGTGGACGAGTACGTCTACGAGGCGCTGCGGGCCGGCGCCAGCGGCTTCATGCTCAAGGACGCCCCGCCGCCCGAACTGATCAACGCGGTCCGCACCGTGGCCCGTGGCGAGTCCCTGCTGGCCCCCGCGGTCACCCGCGCCCTGATCGGCCGCTTCGCCGAACGGGTCCGCCCCTCGGCCGCCGCCGCTTCCCCCGAGCGCGACCGGCTCAAGGTCCTCACCCCCCGCGAGCAGGAGGTGCTGCTGCTGATCAGCGAGGGACTGTCGAACGCGGAGATCGCCGCCGCGCTGGTGATCAGCCACGAGACGGTGAAGACCTACGTCTCCCGCATCCTCACCAAGCTGGACCTCCGCGATCGCGTCCAGGCGGTCGTCCTGGCGTACCGGGCGGGGCTGGCCGGGGGAGGTGAGGGGCACCGGCGGAGCTGACGGCCGCCTTCGTCCGATCGGAGGGGCGGCGGCATGCCGTTAACCCGGATGCGCGGGGCGGGGGCGGTGGCTAGGGTGCGGGGGCGGGGCGGGAACGGCGTTCCGCGCGGCCACGGCCGGCCTGCCCTCGCGCATCGGAGACGTACTGCCGTCATGACGTCACAGCTCCTCGCCCTGAGTATCGACGCGACCGCGCCGGAGCGGCTGGCCCGCTTCTGGTCCGCCCTGCTGGGGTGGGAACCGGAGGAGGGCGGGGCCGGCACCGTACTGGTGCCCGGCGACGACACCGGCTTCCTGCTGCGCTTCCTGCCGGTGAAGGAACCCAAGGACGGCCAGAACCGGGCGCACTTCGACCTGACGAGCAGCTCCCCGGACGAGCAGCGGCGCACCGTGGCACGGGCCTTGGAGCTCGGCGGGCGGCATACGGACGTGGGGCAGCGGCCCGAGGAGACGCATGTGGTCCTCGCCGACCCCGAGGGCAACGAGTTCTGCGTGATCGCCGCCGGCAACACCTTCCTCGCGGACTGCGGCTTCGTCGGCGCCCTGGCCGGCGACGGCACCCGGGAGGTGGGGTACTTCTGGAGCCGGGCACTGGACTGGCCGCTGGTGTGGGACCAGGACGAGGAGACCGCGATCCGCTCACCCCGCGGCGGCCCGAAACTCACCTGGGGCGGCCCGCCGCTGATGCCGCGCTCCGGCCGGGACCGGGTGAGGTTCGAACTGGTCGCGGGGGAGGGCGAGGAGTTGGACGCGGAGGTCGGGCGCCTGCTCTCGCTGGGCGCGACCCGGGGCCGTACCACCGCGGCCGAGCCCGGGTGGGTGGACCTCCTCGACCCCGACGGCAACGAGTTCCGGGTGCGCGCGGACCGCGGGAAGCAGGCCGGCGCATGACCCTCGCCCATGACGTGACCGGCGACGGCCCCGCACTGGTGCTGCTGCACTCCGGCGTGTGCGACCGCCGCATGTGGGACCCGCAGTGGCCGATGCTGGCCGGCGCCGGATACCGGGTCGTACGCTGCGACTTCCGCGGCTTCGGGGCGTCCCCGCTGACCGGCGGGCCCCACAACGACCCCGAGGACGTCCTCGCGCTGATGGACACCCTCGGCATCGCCCGCGCCGCGCTGCTCGGCTCCTCCTACGGCGGCCACGTCGCCCTGGAGATCGCCGCGCGCCACCCCGAGCGGGTGGCCGCGCTCGCCCTGCTGTGCGCCGGGCAGCCGGGGTACGAACCCAGCGCGGAACTCCGCGCGTTCGGCGAGCGGGAGGACGCGCTGCTCGCCGCCGGCGACGTGGCCGGCGCCGTCGAGCTGAACGTGGCGACCTGGCTGGGGCCCGAGGCGGACGAGCCGGCCCGTACGGCGCTGCGCACCATGCAGCGCCGCGCCTTCGACGTCCAGCTCGCCGCGCCCGACGGCGCCGGGCGGCGCGAGGTGCCGGTCGACCTCGCGGCGGTGGCGGCGCCGTGCCTGGCGGTGTCCGGCGGGCAGGACCTCGCCGACTTCCGCGCGATCGCGGCGGGGCTGCCGCAGGTGCTGCGCGGCGCGGACGTCCGGCACGTCGAACTGCCCTGGGCCGGGCACTTCCCCGGCATGGAGCGGCCGGCCGAGACCGCGGAACTGGTGGCCGGCTTCCTCAACGACGCCTATCCGGCGGCGGGTTGAGCAGGAACGGGCGGCTCAGTCGCCGGTGGTGCCGTCGGCCATCTCCCGCAGGATGTCGATGTGGCCGTTGTGCCGCGAGGTCTCCTCGATGAGGTGCATGAGCACCCAGCCGAGCGTGACATGGGTGCCGTCCCGCACCGGGCGCTTGGCGATGGCGGACAGCTCCGTCGCGGCCACCAGCTCCCGGTAGCGGGCGCTCTGCTCCTCGTACGCGGCCACCAGCTCCGCGAGCGGCGTCTGCGCGCCCACCCGCATCTCCCGGTCCGGGTCCTCGTCCGTCCAGGGCGCCTGCGTGTCCTCCTCGCCGAGGAAGATGACCTGCATCCACCAGTACTCCACCCACCGCAGATGGCTCAGCAGCCCGCCGAGCGTCATCAGCGGCGACCCCGGCAGCGGTGCCCGGGCCGCGTCCTGCGCGGACACCCCCGCGCACTTGGCCACCGCGGTGGCCCGGGCGTAGTCCAGAAACGTGGTCAGCATCGTCCGCTCGTCGAAACGCGCGGGCATGTCCGTTCTGCTCATCCCCCCATCCAACCACCCGCGCCCGCGGCCGCGCGCGGTCAGCTCTCGGCGCGGGTGAGGGCCACGTCCAGGACGACGAGGAGGGCGTCGCGGACCGAGCCGCGCTCGCGGGCGTCGAAGGCGATGACGGGGACGTGCGCGCCGACGTCGAGGGCCCAGCGGACCTCGTCGAGGGAGTGCTCCACGCGCCCGTCGAAAGCGTTGACGGCGACCGCGAACGGTATCTGGCGGTGCTCGAAGTAGTCGACGGCGGCGTAGCAGTCGTCGAGCCGCCGGGTGTCCACGATCACCAGGCCGCCGAGGGCACCCTCCACCAGGTCGTCCCACATGAAGCCGAACCGCTCCTGGCCCGGGGTGCCGAAGAGGTACAGCTTCAGACCGGCGTCGATGGTGATGCAGCCGAAGTCCATCGCCACGGTGGTCGTGGTCTTGTACGGGGTGTGGCTGAGGTCGTCGACCCCGGCCGCGACCTCGGTGATGGCCGCTTCGGTGGTGAGCGGGCTGATCTCCGAGATGGAGCCGACCGCGGTCGTCTTGCCGACCCCGAACCCGCCGGCCACCACCATCTTCACCGGCAGCGGTGCGGTGCCGCCGGGCGCCTCAGTAGGCGGTGTCATGGAGCGTCCCCCGGGAATCGGGGATGGTGCGGAGACCATCAATAACCCTTCGCAATACGGAAACGTCGCGGCCGATGTCGGCCTTCGGCACGTACACCGAGAGGTGGCCGCCGGCCGAAAGGTCCTCGGCCAGCACCCGGACCACGTTCAGGTGCAGATGCAGCCGTGCCGCGATCTCGGCCACCGACTGCGGCCGGCGGCAGGACGCCACGATGTCGTGGCGCTCGAACGACATCAGGTTGAGCCGTTCCAACCCAGTGGCGGTCGCCACGAGTTGGGTCTCGACCGGCATCGGCGGCACGGCTCCGGTCCCGGCGTCCGTGCCGGCCACCCGGCCGGCGGTCACCAGGAACGGCCGTACGGCGGGTGCCCGGCCGACCGGTTCGTCACCGGCGCCCATGGGCCTGCACCTCCTCGTCGTGAGCCGCCGGCGTGTCCCCGGCGGGGGCGGCACGCGCGGCCGCGCTTACGTCAACTGCCCGCACGGCGGCCACCCGTGCGTCGACCACCCGCACGGCGCCGGTCCGTACGAGGACACCCCATACGGGAACGGCCGTTACGTCAACGGCGCGACGGCAGGCCGACCGAGTTCTTCAACTCCAGCACCAGCTCGGGGTTGAGCGCGGCCCCGGCCCGGTTGGCGAACACCGTCATCTCGTAGGCGATGTTCCCGAGCTTGGCCTCCTTGGAGGTCACCACGCCCAGGACGGCGCCGCTGCCGATCGCCGAGACCAGGATGTGGCCCTGCGCCAGGTCGATGATCACCTTGTTCAGCGGGCCGAGTCCGTAGCTGCCGGCGGCGCCCGCCGCGAGGCTGGTCATGCCGGAGACGATCGCGGCCAGCCGCTCGGAGTCCGCCGAGTCGCGCAGTTGGGACACCGCGATGAGCAGGCCGTCGGAGGAGACGGCGATGGCGTCGACCACCCCCGCGGTCTCCGTGGCGAAACGGTTCAGCAGCCAGGTGAAATCGGCTGCGGCGGCCCGCAGATCGTCGGGCCGGCCACCTGTCGGCGTTGTCACTCTTCGGCTCCTTCCGGGAACCCCGTGGTCGGTGTGGTGTGGCGGCTGTGGCCGGTGTCGGCCGCCGCGCTGTCGCGGTTGGCCCGCTCGACCGCGGCCTCGAACTCGTCCAGCTCGAAGCGGACCTGCTCGGCGTCGGCGGCGGGGCGGTGGGCGGTGGGGGAGGGGCCGGCACCGGCGGCCGCGCCGAGCGTGGCGTGGAGGGTCGCGCCCTTCACCCGGCGCCGCAGCGGGCGCGGCGCGCCCCGGTCGACCGGCGAGGAGCCGGACGGACCGGACGAGGGTGACGACGGGGCGGACGGTGCCGTGGGGAACGTCGGCGACATCGGCGACGCGGGGGGACGCGGGGAGTGGGGACCGGTGGCGGCCATGGGCGGCAGCGGTGCCGCCGACGGCCGGGGTTGGGGCTGCTGGGGCTGCTGCGGACGGGGTTGGGACTGCGGCTGGGCCGGCCGGCCGGCGGGCGCGCCCGCGCCGCCCTGCGGCCCGGCGAAGCCGGCGGGGGCGCCCGGACGGTTCGCACCGGAGCCGGACCCGGACCCGGCACCGGGTACGGCGCCAGGCGCGGCCCCGGCCCCGGCCCCGGCTCCGGAGCGGCGCGGCAGGTTCGGAGCCCCCATCACCCCGTCCACGCCCATCCCGTACCCCAGGACCGGGCCGCCGCCCGGCTGCACCCGCGCGGACGGCACGGCGGCGGAGCTGATCGCCGCGGTGCGCTGCGGCACCCGGCGCGGCAGCGGCGCGGGCCCGCCCTCGCGCGGTGCCTCCTCGCGGGGCGCCGACGGGCGCGGCTCAGGCCGGTGCTGCTCAGGCCGGTGCGGCTGCTCGCCGCGGAAGGGCTCCTCGCGGGGGGCCTGTTCGCGCGGCGCGTCACCGCGGAAGTCGTCCTCGCGCGGCGGCGCGGCGTGCCGCCCGCCGCCGCGGCGCGACTCGGCCGGCGGGGCCGGGTGCTCGCGGCCGTCGGTCAACTGCGGCATCCGGGAGGCGTGGCGGGGCGTGCGCGCGGCCCGCTCGCCGCGCTCGGCCAGGTCGCCGCGCTCCAGCTCCGCGGCCCGGCCCCCGTACGGCAGGTCCCCGTACGCGGGGCCGGCCTGGTACGCCTCGCCCTGCGGCCGGCCGTTGCCGTAGGCGCCGCTGGCGTAGGCCCCGCCGCCGTACGCGCCGTTGCCGTAGGGGGCGCTGTCGTACGTACCGCTGGGCTGCGGCTCCTCGCGGTAGGGCCGGACCTCGCGCGGGCTGTTGTCGTACGGGGCGACCTCGTACGACCTGCCGCCGCGCGGCTCGCGTCCGGCGCCGCTCGGGTGCTCGAAACCGGCTCGCCCGCCGGCTCGCCCAGCAGCTCGGCCGTCTGCTCCGATGCCGGCTCCCGCCCCGGCCTGCGCGCCGGAGGGCTGCTGCGACTCGGCGTAGGGGCTGGCCGACAGCAGCTGCGCCGCCGGGATCGCGACCTGCGCGGTGACGCCGCCGCCCTGGGTGCGGGTCAGCACGACCCGCACGCCCCAGCGCCGGGCCAGGCTGCCGACCACGAACAGGCCGAGCACCTTGGTCGGCACCAGGTCGAGGCGCTCGCGGCGCACCAGCCGGGCGTTCTCCTCGGCGAGCCGGTCCGCGCTCATGCCCAGGCCGTGGTCGGCGATCTCGACCACCGCGCCGTCCGCGCGGGCGCCCACGACCACCTCGACGGGGCTGCGGGCGGGGGAGAACGCGACCGCGTTCTCCAGGAGTTCGGCGAGCATCAGCGTCAGGTCGGCGATGATGTCCGGCGCGACGGTGACCTCGGTCTCGGCGTGCAGGACGACCCGCTCGTAGCCTTCGATCTGGCCGAGCGAGGCGCGCACCACGTTGGTCAGCGGGGTGGGCTCGGTCTCCGAGCCGGACTCGCGGATGTCGGCGAGCAGCATCAGGCTGTCGGCGTTGCGCTGGAGGCGGACCGCGAGGTGGTCGATGCGGTAGAGCCGCTCCAGCAGCGCGGGGTCGGTCTCGCCGCGCTCGATCGCGTCGATCAGCGAGAGCTGGCGGGCGGTGAGGTTGCTGACGCGGCGGCCGACGTTGCCGAACATCTCGGCGGTGTTGCGGCGGCTGAGCACCTGGCGTTCCAGCAGCGCGGCCGCGGTGGTCTGCACCCGGTTGAACGCCGCGGCCAGGTCGCCGATCTCGTCGCGGGCGGTGGCCGGCATCTCGCGCAGCAGCGCCGGGCTGTCGTCCGACGCGTCGTCGTCGGCGACCCGGGCCAGTTCGCGCCCGGCGACCTCGGCGACCTCCGCGGCCACCCCGGTCAGCGCCTGCACCGGCCGGATGACCGAGCGGCGGATCGCGACCGACAGCGCCAGCCACAGTGCGAAGGCGACCAGCGCGGCGGCCAGCAGCCAGGCCGCCCGGTACCAGGCGTTGCTGGACGCGCTGTCGGCCCGGTCGGCGATCTGGCCGATGAGCGAGTTGGTGACGCGCAGCCGGCTCTCGGCCTGCTGCTGGTACTGCGGGTACGCCTTGAGGGCGGAGGTGAACGCGGCCTTGATCGCGCCCGGGCCGTTGGCCACCAGGGTGCTCGGGTCCACCTGGAGGCCCGCGTACTGCTGCGAGATGGTGTTCCAGGCCGTGCCCTGCTCGATGGCGCCCAGCTCGGACGCCTGCCGCGCGGTGGCGTACCGGCCGAACCGGGCCGCCTCGGTGGTGTAGACCTGCTCGGCGCCGACCGCGCTGACGAACTCGATGAGCGCGTTCGCGTCGCCGGTCTGGGCGGAGAACACGCTGGTCTCGAAGGAGCTGTGCGAGGCCTCGGCGCGCAGCAGCGAGTCGAGCAGGTTGCCGGTGCGGGACGTGGACAGGTTGGTGTCGGTGTCCAGGCCCAGGCCGTCGATCAGGTCGTCGATCACCGAGGTGTACGCCGGGTCGATGTTGTCGGCCGGCAGGTAGCTCTGCTCGACGGTGCTGCGCAGGCTGCTCAGGCCCGCGATCTCCTTGAGGACCTGGCTCTCGGCGGACGGCAGTCGCGACCCGAACGCCTTGCGGACCGCGGTGACCTGGCGGTCCACCGCGCTCTGGGCGCCGCGGTAGGCGGTCAGCGAGGGCCGGGAGCCGTTGGTGGCGGACTCGTAGCGGACTGACAGCAGCAGTGCCTGCTGGTGCTCGGACTCGACCCGGTCGACCAGCGTGGCGACCTGGCGGCTGCTGCGGACCAGCTGGGCCGCGGAGCCCGCGTCCCTGGCCTGCCCGACCAATCCGTAGATCACATAGCCGAGCAGCAGGGCGATCACTACGAGCGGAACGCCGAGCAGGACGTCGAGCTTGCGGCGGAAGGGCCGGCGGTCGGCGAACCGGGCGAGTGCGGATGTTCGCGGTGAACGGCCCCCTGGTGCCGGGACATCCGGTACCGGATGCTCCTGCTCCGGTCCGTTCGCTCCGTTCGCGGACACGACGCGCCCTCCTCCGTGACTTCGACCACCCGGAGCACTCTAGCTGTGTGGAAGTGGCCGAAAAACTTCCCGTGCCAGTCCGGGAATGGTCGCCAACTGCCCGGAGACTACCTCGTCTTGCGGTACGGCAACTGGCCGGCAGATCAAGATCCTGTTACGCACGTACCCGCCCGAGTCGGCAGAAAATCGACTTTGTCGCAGGTCAGCGCGGTGCGCTCCGACCGCCCGGCCGGCCGCCGCGGTCGCGCCGATGCCAATCAGTGACCAGGGTTCGCTTGACTGCGACGGAAGCTGCTGGATTGGATCGTCGGCAGGCATGTTTCGAACACCGTTGATCATCTTTCGAACACCGAGGCGGAAGCGGAAACCGTGACAACTCGCGAGAACAGCACCTGGACCAGCCCGAGCTACCGCCGACTTGCCGCGGTGGCGGCGGTCGCTGCCGTGGCGGCGCCACTGCTGGCAGGCTGTTCCTCCTCGTCGGACAGCGGCAGCGGCGGCGACCCGCTGGCCGGGAAGAAGGCGTCCGGCGGCACCGTGGTCGTCGGCTCCAACAACTTCGCCGAGAGCACCGTGCTCGCCTACATCTACGGCGAGACGCTCAAGGCCAAGGGCATCAAGGTCAGCTACAAGCTCAACATCGGCACCCGCGAGACCACCTACGGGATGCTGAAGAACGGCACGCTCACGGTGCTGCCGGAGTTCAACGGCGCCCTGCTGTCGTACCTGAACCCGAAGGCGGTGGCGAAGACCGCGGCCGAGACCGACGCCGCGATCACCGCCAAGCTCGACCCGAAGCTGGCCGTGCTCTCCGACTCCCCGGCGCAGGACAAGGACTCGGTGACGGTCAACGCCGCCACCGCGAAGAAGTACCACCTGACCGGGTCGTCCTCGATCGCCGACCTCGCCGCGATCAGCAAGGACATCGTGATCGGCGGCTCGCCGGAGTTCCAGACCCGGCAGCAGGGCCTGGTGGGCCTGAAGTCCGAGTACAACGTGGTGCCCAAGTCGTTCAAGGCGCTGGACGCCGGCGGCCCGCTCACCGAGTCGGCGCTGAAGAACAACAACGTCCAGGCCGCGGACATCTTCACCACGGACCCGACGATCACCGCCGAGAAGTTCGTCACGCTCCAGGACCCGAAGAACCTCTTCGGCTTCGGCAACGTGCTGCCGCTGTACTACAAGACCGGGCTGAACCAGACCGGGATCGACGCGCTCAACAACGTGTCGGCGAAGCTCGACACCGCGAAGCTGCTCGACCTCGACACCCAGGTGCAGACGGAGAAGAAGGACCCGCTGGCCGTCGCGCAGGCGTGGCTGAAGTCCATCGGCATCACCAGCTGAACCGGGCGCCGCACCACCCGGGCCGCCGGCCGAGTCGCCGGCCGTCCCGGGCCCCGGGGTCCCGCTACCACGGAACCCCGGGGGCGGCGCGCGACGCGCCGAAGGCCCGGCGTAGCATCTCGACGCGCACGGTCGATCCGGCCGTGCGGCACGCGAGTTCACCCTCCACCTCTCAGCACGGGCCCCGCCGGAGGCGACCATGGGAACACCCCCTGAGTCGTCGTCGCACCGCGGCCCCGAGGCTCCCCCCGCGCCCCGGCGCGCGGGTGCGGCGCCCGGAAACGCGGTCCTCGACGGCTTCGGCCTCGACGCCGACGGCGTCGCGCTCCTCGCCGACGGCGTGACCGAGCCCGCCGTCCCGGCCGAGGCGTACGCCCGGGCCGAGCGCTCCTGGCACACTGCCCGCCGGCTCGCCGCCTCCGGCCGGATCTACGGCCGCGACACCGGCGTCGGCGCCAACCGGATGGTCTTCCTCAGCGACGAGGACAAGGACGAGCAGGACCTGCGGCTGCTGCGCAGCCACGCCGGGGGCGTCGGCGCGCTGCTGCCGGCCCGCGAGGTCCGCGCGATGCTCGCGGTCCGCGCCAACCAGGTGCTCGCCGGCGGCTCCGGACTGCAACCCGCGCTGGTGCGGGCGATGGTCGAGGCGCTGCGGCTGCATGTGCACCCGGCGGTCAACGAGTTCGGGGCGGTGGGCACCGGCGACCTGACGGCGCTGGCGCAGACCGGGCTGACGCTCATCGGTGAACGGCCCTGGCTGGCCGACCCGGTGGGGCCGCTCGGCCCGGAACTGGACCCGATCGGGCCGGAGGCCGGCGCGGGTGCGGACGGCGGCGCCGGTGCGTACGGCGGCGGTTCGCCGGACGGCGCGGGCGCGTACGACCAGGCGCCGGTGGGGGTGCACGCCGATCCGTACCCCGGCGGCGGGCCGCTGGTGCCGCCGCGGACCAGCGCGACCGCGCCCGGACCCGCGCCCGTCGCCCTCCAGCGCGGCGACGGCCTCGCCCTGATGAGCAGCAACGCCCTGGCGCTCGGCCAGGCCGCGCTGGTCTGCCACGACATCGACGTGCTGCTGCGCGCCTCGCACGCGGTCGCCGCGCTCTCGCTCGCCGCGGTCGGCGGCTCCCTGGAGGCGTACGCCGCGCCGGTGCACGCTCTGCGCCCGTACGCCGGGACCCGGCACGCCGCCGCCGAGGTGCGCCGGCTGCTCGGGCAGCCGGACCGGCCGCAGGTGCCGGGTCGGCGCATCCAGGACCCGTACGGCTTCCGGGCGTTCCCGCAGGTGCACGGGCCCGCGCTGGAGTCGGTCGGGGCGCTGCGCCGGGTGGTCGGCGTCGAGATCAACTGCCCGCCGGAGAACCCGCTGATCAGCGAGGACGGCGGGCCGGACGGCGGGCCCGCGGTCCACCACCACGGCGGGTTCTTCGCCGCGCCGCTCGGCCTCGGGCTCGACCAGCTCGCGCTGTCGGTGCTCCAGACCGCGCGGCTGTCCGCCGCGCGCCTCGGGCACCTCGGCGACCCCGACATCACCGGGCTGCGGCCCTTCCTCGCCGACGGCCCGGCCGCCAGTTCGGGGATCATGATCCTGGAGTACAGCGCCAACTCCGCGCTCGCGGAGCTGCGGGCCGCCGCGTCCGCGCCCGCCTCGGCCGGGCACGCCGTCATCTCCCGCGGGCTGGAGGAGGCGGCGAGCTTCGCCTCGCAGGCGGCGCGGCAGGCGCTGCGCGCGGCGGGCGCCTACCGGCTGGTGCTGGCCTGCGAACTCGTCGCGGCTGTACGGGCGTTGCGTACCCAGCCGTCGGCGCTGCTCGCCGCGGACGCGCCGGTCCGCGCGGTGCTGGACTCGCCCGGGCTGCCGTCGGCGCCGGGGGACCGCGCGCTCACCGCCGACGTGACCGCGGCCACGCTCCTGCTGCCCGCGCTCGCGGCGCTGTGACCGCGGCGCTCTGACCGCGGGCTGCCCCAGCGGGCTCCGCCGGCTCTGATCGCCTGCTCCGACCGCCGGTAGGGCCCGGGTTCAGCCCACGTCCCACAGCCGTACCGTCCTGCTCGCGAGCGCGACCGTCTTCCCGTCGGGGCTGAACGCGAGGGACCGCACCCCGCCCGGGTGGCCCTTGCTCGTGGCCATCACGGCGTAGGTGGGGAGGTTCCACAGCCAGGCGGTGCCGTCGCTCATGCCCCCGGCGAGCGCCTTGCCGTCGGGGCTGTAGGCGACCGCGTTCGGGGCGCCGGAGGGGGTGGTGACGGTGGTGACCACCGAGCGGCCGGCCAGGTCCCACACCGTGGTGCCGTTGCCGGACAGGGTGCTGCCGCCGCCTGCGAGGTTCCTGCCGTCGGGGCTGAAGGCGACGGAGGCCATGGTGGCGACGAGGCCGGTCTTCCCGCTGACGAGGAGCGCCGTGTAGTCGAGGGTGCGGCCGGGGTGGGCGGTGACCTTCCACAGGCCCACCTGGTAGTCGCGGCTGTCGAAGGCGCCGCTGGCCAGGGTCCGGCCGTCGGGGGAGAAGGCCAGCGAGTCCAGGATGACGCCGTCCCCGGTGAGCAGGGTGCGGAACGCGCCGGACGGCAGGTCCCACAGGGCCGGGTACAGGGTGCCCGAGGTGGCCAGCGTCTTCCCGTCTGGGCTGATCGCCAGGTGCTCCACCGTGTCCCCCGGGGACAGGGTGGAGAACGCGGTGCGGGTGGCGACGTGCCACAGCCGCACCGTGCTGTCCTCGCCTCCGGTGGCCAGCATGGTCCCGTCGGGGCTGAACGCCACGGCCTTCACGGCGCCGGTGTGGCCGGTGAGCGTGGCCGTACGGCGGGTGGCGACGTCCCACAGGCGTACGGCGTGGTCGTCGCAGCCGCCCGCGAGGGTCCTGCCGTCGGGGCTGAACGCGATCGAGTTCACGCCGCCCTGGTAACTGGTGAAGTCCGCGGCGCTGCCTGTCGCGGTGGACTTGGCGCCGGGGGCAGGGGTGGACTTGGCGTCGGCGCCGCCGTGGTGGCCGCCGGGGACCAGGAGCGCGGCGGTGGTCGCGCCCGCGGCGGCCACGGCGAGGCCGGCGGCGCCGAGCAGGAGGGCGCGGCGGCGGGTGGCGGGCGGGGCCGGGGGGTTGGTGACCGGGGGCGGGACCAGGGCGGTTTCGGTGGTGAGGTCGGAGGCGGGGGCCGGAGATGCGGTGGGAGGGTGCGCCGGGGTGGCCGGTGCGGTGGGCGTCGGGTCGGCGGGGGCCGGGACGGCGTCCTCCGTGCCGGCGAGGTCGCGCAGGCGGCGCCCCAGGGTCGCGGCGTCGGGGCGCTGCTCGGGGTCCTTGGCCAGCGCGGCCAGGATGAGCGGCGCCAACGGCCCCGCCTCGCGCGGCGCTTCGGGTTCGCGGGTCAGCACGGCGGCGATGACGGCGGTCAACGTCGGCCCGTCGAACGGCGGGTGGCCCTCGACGGCCGTGTACAGCGTCGTCCCCAGCGCCCACACGTCGCTCGCCGGTCCGCCCGGCCCGCCCTCCAACTGCTCGGGCGCCATGTACTGCGGGGTGCCCACCATGGTGTGCGTGCGGGTCAGCCGGGTCGTGGCGTCCAGGATGCGGGAGATGCCGAAGTCCGTGAGGACCGCGCCCTGCGCGGCCAGCAGCACGTTGTCCGGTTTCAGGTCGCGGTGCACCACGCCCGCGGCGTGCGCGTGCGCCAGTGCCTCGGCCATCCGCGCGCCGACCGCCGCCACCCGGTGCCGGTCGAGCCGTCCCTCGCGCCGGACCGCGTCGCCCAGCGACCCGCCCCGGACGAACTCCATGACGATCCAGGGGACCTCGTCGTCCTCCACCGCGTCGTGCACGGTCACGATGCCCTCGTGGCTCAGCCGCGCCGCCGTCCGCGCCTCCGCCGTCGCCCGCCGGATCAGCGCCTGCCGCTCGTCCTCCGCCAACTGCGGTGCCAGCACCACTTCCTTGACGGCCACCTCGCGCCCGAGCACCTCGTCCAGGCCGCGCCACACCCGCCCCATCCCGCCCCGCCCGACCACCTCGACCAGCCGGTACCGCCCCGCCACCACGCTCCCCGCCCGCTCCGTCACGCCCGCCACCCTAGCCCCGCCCCCACGCCCCAACCACTCCCCGAACAGCGCGGGCTCGCGGGCGTGTTGGGCGCCGCGCCGGCCGTCAGAGGCTGAGGGCCGCGATGCCGGCCAGGACGATGGCGGCGCCCAGGACGCGGCGGGCGAGGTCGCCCTCGTGGAAGAGGCGCCAGGCGAGGAAGGAGCCGAGGACGATGGAGGACTCGCGCAGCGGGGCGACGAGGGCGACGGGCGCGGTGCGCATCGCGGTGAGGACGAGGATGTAGGCGAGCGGCGAGAACACCGCGACCGTCAGGATCGGTCCGGTGTCGGTGCGCAGGGCGGCTGGTATCCGCTCCCGGCGGCGCAGCGCCCGGGGGGTGAGGACCAGGCTCTGCAACAGGAACGTGCCGGTGAAGTACGTGACGGGCGCGATCGACGCGACCGCGTAGCCGTCCCAGAGGGTGTACGCGGCGATCGTGGCACCGGTGGCCGCGCCCCACAGCACGCCCCCGCGGGGGTCGGCCCCGCCGCCGCGGAACGGGTTGCCGGTCACGACGGCCACCCCGGCCACCACCACGGCCGCGCCGAGCACCGCGACCGCGGTGGGCCGCTCCCCGAGCAGGAGGATCGCGAAGCACATCGTCAGCACCGGCCCGGTGCCGCGGGCCACGGGGTAGACCACGCCGAGTTCGTAGCGGTCGTAACCGGTCTGGAGCGTCAGCGAGTACACCGCGTGCAGTCCGGCCGAGACCAGGCAGGTGGCCCCGAGCCGCCAAGTGGCGTGCTGCGCACCGGTGATGAGGGGGACGGCCCCGATCGGTACGCACAGCAGGGTCGCGGCGCAGGTGTAGGCCCACACGAACACGGCGGTGTCGCCCCGCTTGTACTTCGACACCGTGTTCCACACCGCGTGGGCGGCGGCCGCGACGAGGACGATCGATATCGTGCCCGGGCGCATCAGGAGATGTCGGGGAGGTCGATGCCGGCGCGGTCGGCCAGGCGGCGGCGCTCGGGGTCGCGCAGGGCGAGCGCGGCGGCGAGGGCGTCGACGGTGACGAGATGGGCGAGGCGGCTGCCCGCGGCGGCCATCTGCGCGGGCAGCGGCGAGCCGCCGACGACGAGGGCGACGTCCGCGAGGGACGCCAGTGGTGTGCCGTAGTGGTCGGTGATCGCGATCAGCGTGGCGTCGCCGGAGTTGGCGGCGTCGGCGACGGCGACCGTGGAGGAGGTGCGGCCGGTGGCGCTGACCGCGATGACGACGTCGCCGGCGTGCAGCAGGCGCGTGGCGATCATCGCCGACTCGTGGTCGGCGATGCCGGTGGCCCGCGCGCCGAGCGCGCGCAGCCGGAAGACGGCGTCCGCGGCGACCGCGGCGGAGGTGCCCGCGCCCACGACGAGGACCTGGCCGGCCGCCCGCACCGCGTCGGCCGCCGCGTCCACGGCGGCCGGGTCCAGGGCGCCGGCGAGCGCGGTCAGCGCGTCGTGGCCGGCGCGGACGGCCGCCTCGACCACCGCGGCGGGGGTGGCGTCCTCGGTGAGCGCGGCGGAGGGCGCGAAGAACTCGGTGGTGCCGCGGGCGCGGGCGATCTCCAACTTGAGTTCGGTGAAGCCCTGGTAGCCGATCGCGCGGGCGGCGCGGACCACGCTCGGGGCGGACACCCCGGCGCGTGCGGCGACCTGCGCGGTGGTGCCGGTGCCGACGAACAGCGGGTCGGCGAGGAGGAGTTCGACCACCTTCGCCTCGCTCGCGGGCAGGGCGCCGCTGCGCGCCCGTACGGTGCCGAGCCAGCGGGTGAGCGGGTCGTCCGCCCGCGACGAAACATCGTTACCTCTTTTGTCGTCCACGTGTAACAGAGTAACGTGGCGGTCATGGCTCAGACCGGCGATCCCCAGCACCCGCCCACCGGCCCGGCCGTCGCCGTGGTCGGCCCCGGGGCGATCGGCACCACCGTCGCGGCGGCCCTGCACGAGGCCGGCCGCACCCCGGCGCTCTACGGCCGCACACCCCGCGCGCACCTCGAACTGCGGGACGAGGACGGCTTGGTGGCCGTGCCCGGCCCGGTGCGCACCGACCCGGCACACGCCGAACCGGTCGGCCTGGTGCTGCTGGCAGTCAAGTCCACCCAGGTCGCCGCCGCGGCACCGTGGCTGGCGGCGCTGTGCGCACCGGGCACCGTGGTCTGCGCGCTCCAGAACGGCGTCGAGCAGGAAGCGGCGATCTCCCCGTACGCGCCCGGCTGCCCGGTGCTGCCCTCGGTCGTGTGGTTCCCGGCCGAGGCCCAGCCGGACGGCGCGGTGCGGCTGCGGGGCCAGGCGCGCCTGACGCTGCCGGACGTGCCCGCGGCCCGCGTGGTCGTCGACGCGCTGCACGGCACCCGGTGCCTGGTCGACCTCGCCGCGGACTTCACCTCCGTGGCCTGGCGCAAACTGCTCCAGAACGCGGGTGCGGGGCTGATGGTCCTGGCCGGGCGCCGCGCCGGCATGTACGCCCGCGCCGACATCGCCCGGCTGACGGCGGACTACCTGCGCGAGTGCCTGCGGGTCGCCCGGGCCGAGGGCGCGGTGCTCGGCGACGAGGTGCCGCAGGAGATCGTCGACGCGTTCCGGGCGTTCCCGCCGGACCTGGGCACCTCCATCCTCGCCGACCGCGAGGCCGGCCGCCCGCTCGAGTGGGACATCCGCAACGGCGTCATCCCGCGCCGCGCCCGCGCCCACGGCATCCCCACCCCGATCAGCGACGTCCTCGTCCCGCTGCTGGCCGCCGCGAGCGACGGCCCCGGGTGACCGCGGCCGCACCGACTCCGGTCCGGCGGCCGGCGGTACGTCGCGACGGTCAGCCCGACTGCCGTGCGGGGCGCGGGGCCTGACGCGGCGCCATGGTCGCGGCGGCGTCCGCGTCGCGGACGGCGAGCGCGACCGGAAGGGCCAGCAGCGACACGGCCGCGGCCACGAGGAACGCGGCGTGGTACGCGCCAAGGTCCGCGGCGGCGCGGCCCGCGCTGCCGCCCCGCGCCGGACCCGTGGCCGCGAGCACGCTGCTGAGGAGCGCCACCCCGACGGCGCCGCCGAGCTGCTTGCCCGCGTTGAAGAGCGAGGACGCCCGCCCGGTCCGCTCCTTGGAGACCGTGGCCATCGACGCGGCCTGGCTGGGGATGAACACGAAGGAGACGCCCAGGCCCAGGCCGAGCATGGCCAGCAGCACCGGCACGGTGCCGCTCCCGGTGGCGGCGCCGGTGCCGACCCCGGTCATCGAGGCCAGCGTGCCCGCCATGACCAGCAGCCCGGCGGCCGCGATCCGACGCGGTCCGAAGCGCCGGTAGAGCACGCGGGTCACCAGCTGGCCACCGGCCATGACGCCGAGCGCGGACGGGAACACCGTCAGGCCCGCGCGCACCGCGGACAGGCCGAGCGCGTCCTGGAAGAACAGCGAGGCCAGGAACAGCGCGCCGAGGTAGGCGACCGAGCCGAGGCCGTACAGGCCCGTCGCGCAGGCGAACATGCGGTTGCCGAACAGCCGCAGGTCGACCAGCGGGTGCGCCGCCCGCGACTCGACGAGGACCAGTGCCGCCAGCAGCGCCGCGCCCGCGCCGACCGCGGCCAGGACGGGTGCGGCCGTCCATCCCCGCGACGGCCCCTCGCAGATGCCGTACATGACCGAGCCCAGCCCCAGCCCGGACAGCAGCAGGCCCTTGACGTCCAGCCGCCCGGGGCGGGCGGGGACGTGGCCGGCGAGGGCCGCGACGCCGTACGCCAACGTCGCCGCGCCGATCGGCACGTTGACGAAGAACGCCAGCCGCCAGGATGCGTAGGTCGTGAACACCCCGCCCAGGATCGGGCCCAGCGCCGGTGCCAGCGCGGTGACCAGCGCCAGGACACCGGAGATCCGGACCCGCTCGGCCGGCGGGTAGACCCGGAAGAGCATCGCCAGCCCGACCGGGGTCATCACCGCGCCGCCGACGCCTTGCAGGACGCGGAACGCGACCAGCTCGTCCAGGCCGGTGGAGATCCCGCACAGGGCCGAGGCGAGCGTGAACAGGCCGATCGCGCCCAGCAGCGCTCGCTTGCCGCCGATCAGGTCACCGAGCCAGCCGGAGGCGGGGATGAAAACCGCCAGGCTCACCAGGTAGGCGATCGAGACCAGGCCGACGCTGCCGGCGCGGGCGTGCAGGTCGCTGCCGATCGTGGGCAGGGCGACGTTGACGATCGTGGTGTCCATGACGGCCATGAACATGGCGGCGACGTAGACCGTCGCCACGACGGGCTTCTGATCCAGGCGGAGGCTCATGGGAAAAACGCTAGCACTATCACTGACATACTCAACTATTGATGATGCCAGCGACATGGGCTATGGTGGCGCTGTGATCACGGCGTCAGACCTTCCGATCCCGGTCCCGGACGACCACGGCGACGACGCCGCGGCCGAGGCGTGGCAGCGCATCCGCGCGATCAGCCACAATCCGGCCGCGATGGCGGCCTTCCACCAGATCGTCCAGGAGACGGGGCTGCCGCTGGCGCCCCTACGGGCGCTGCTCGTCCTCCCGCTCGACGAGCCGGTCCCGATGCGGCAGCTCGCCAAGCGGCTGGGCTGCGACAACTCCTACGTGACCTCGCTGGTCGACGCGCTCGAACGGCGCGGGCTGGCCACGCGCCAACAGCACCCCACCGACCGGCGGATCAAGGTGATCGTCCTGACCGACGAGGGCCGTGCGCTCACCCGCCGCGCCCAACTCGCCGATGCCACCCCGCCCGGCTCGTTCGCCGGTCTGACCTCCGCCGAGGTCACCACGCTCCGCGACCTCCTGCGCAAGATCACTCCGTCGCAGCCGGCCTGACGCGGCGACAGCGGCGGCTGGGCCGCGGGCCGCCGCGTTGTGCGGGTCTGTTCACTTCCTTGACGCTGCCATGCGTCGGGCGCACACTTCCAGGCGTTTGCGTTCATCCTGTGAACCCTGTGAACGCGGACACAGCGCGACTCGGTACCCGCAGATGGCCCGGTCGTAAGCGGTCGGGGCATCGTTCCCACCTGGGAGAAATCGTATGCGCATGGCTCGACTCGCGGTCGCCGCTGCGACCGCCGCGGTCGCTCTGACCGTACCGATGGCGATGCCGGCGGCCGTCGCCGCAGGACACCCGCAGGACGCCGCCACCGCGCGGCCCTGGCTCAACGCCCACCTGCCCCTGGAGAAGCGCGTCGACCTGCTGCTGGCACAGCTGACCAACGCCGAGAAGGCGTCGCTGATGACGGCGGTCGCCAAGCCGAGCGGCTCGCACGCGACCGGCTACATCCCGGGCGTCGACCGGCTCGGCATCCCCGGGATGCAGTTCACCGACGGGCCGAGCGGGGTCCGCGACGGGCAGCCGGCGACCGCGCTGCCCGCCCCGGTGTCGCTGGCCGCGTCCTTCGACACCGAACTGGCCGAGCGGTACGGCGCGGTGATGGGCACCGAGGCCAGGTCCCGCGGCTACCAGGTGATCTACGGCCCGATGGTGAACATCGTGCGCACCCCGCTGGGCGGCCGCGACTTCGAGACGCTCGGCGAGGACCCCGAACTCGCCGGCGACATCGCCAGTTCCGAGATCGGCGGCATCCAGGACCAGGGCGTGGCCGCGCAGGTCAAGCACTACGCGGGCAACAACCAGGAGAACGCCCGCACCACGTCCAGCTCGGACATCGACGAGCGCACCCTGCACGAGATCTACCTGCCCGCGTTCGAGAAGGCGGTCAAGGACGGCCACGTCTGGTCGCTGATGTGCGCGTACAACAAGGTCAACGGCACCTACGCGTGCGAGAACGCGCAGATCCTGCGGGAGATCCTGCTCGACGAGTGGAAGTACGACGGGGTGGTGGACACCGACTACCCGGCCAATCACAGCACCGTCGCGGCCGCGAACGCCGGCCTGGACCAGGAGTTCGCCGGCACCACGTACTTCGCCCAGCTGCCCGCGGCCGTCGCCGCCGGGCAGGTGCCGCAGTCGGTGCTGGACGACGCGGCCCGCCGCATCCTGCGGCTGGAGTTCCGCACCGGGCAGTTCGACCCGAAGGCGCCGGTCACGGCCGACCTCGACGCGGACAGTGCGTTCGCCCGCACCGCCGCGGAGGACGGCAGCGTGCTGCTGAAGAACAGCGGCTCGGTGCTCCCGCTGGACACCGGCAAGCTCGGCTCGCTCGCCGTGATCGGCCCGAACGCCGACACCGCGGTCACCGGGGGCGGCGGCAGCTCGGCGGTCACCCCGTACAAGACCGTCGACCCGCTGAGCGGGCTGACCGCGCGGCTGGGCAGCGGCGTGGACATCACCTCGGTCAAGGCCGGGCACGGCAGCGGGTATCCGGCGATCCCGGCGTCCGCGCTGACCGGGCTGAAAGGCGAGTACTTCGCCAACACCACGCTCAGCGGCACCCCGGCCCTCACCCGCAGCGACACCGACATCGACTTCGACTGGGGCAACGGCTCCCCGGGCGACGGCATCCCCGCCGACGGGTTCTCGGCCCGCTGGACCGGTACGGTCACCGCGCCGGCCACCGCCGCCTACACCTTCGCCGCGACGAGCGACGACGGCAGCCGGATCTACCTCGACGGCAAGCTGATCGTCGACAACTGGGGCGACCACGGCGCCCAGACGGCCACCAGCAGCCCGGTCCAGCTGACCGCGGGCGAGCCGCACACCCTGCGCGTGGAGTACTACGAGAACGCCGGCGGCGCGTCGGTGAGCGTCGGCTGGTCGGCCCCGGGCCTGCCCGACCCCTCGATCCAGGCCGCGGTCGCCGCCGCGAAGAGCGCGGACGCCGCCGTCGTGGTGGTCGGCGACTACTCCAGCGAAGGGTCGGACCGCACCACGCTGGCGCTGCCCGGCAACGAGAACGACCTGATCGAGGCGGTCGCCGCCGCCAACCCGAAGACGGTCGTGGTGCTGCGGGCCGGCGCCCCGGTGCTGATGCCGTGGCTCGCGGACGTGCCCGCGGTGCTCGACATGTGGTACCCGGGCCAGGAGGACGGCAACGCGCTGGCCGCCCTGCTCACCGGCGACGCCTCGCCCGGCGGCCGGCTGCCCGTCAGCTTCCCGGCCACCGACACCCAGACCGCGGTTGCCGCCGCCCCCGGCCGCTACCCGGCGGTGAACGGCGTCTACGACTACAGCGAGCAGCTCGACGTCGGCTACCGCTGGTACCAGGACGAGGACCAGACCCCGCTCTTCCCGTTCGGCTACGGCCTGACGTACACCACGTTCCGCCTCTCGCACCTGTCCGTGCTCTCGCCCGGCGCGGGCACGCTCACCGCGGGCAGCGGCACCACCGACCCGGTGCGCCTGAGCGTGGACGTCACCAACACCGGCAAGCGCGCGGGCGCCGAGGTGGTGCAGGTCTACCTCGGGCACCCCAAGGGCTCGGGCGAACCCCCCAAGGAGCTGAAGACCTTCGCGAAGGTGCGGTTGGCGCCCGGCCAGACCAAGCGGGTCCAGCTCACCCTGGGCGCCGACGCGCTGCGGGTGTGGGACAGCGCCCACCACGACTGGACCGTGCAGGACGGCAGCTACCCGGTGTACGTCGGCGAGTCCTCCGCCGACACCCCGCTCACCGCGTCGCTGACGGTCCACCGCACCGCTGGTGTCCAGGCCACCGCCGTCACCGCCGCGGCGACCACCGGGGCGGGCAGCACCGCCACGGTGCGGCAGACCTTCACCAACACCGGTGACACCGCGGTACGCGGCGCGCGGCTCGCGCTGACCGTGCCGGCCGGGTGGACCGCCGCGCCCGCCGCCGGCAGCACCACGTCGTACCCGACCGTGGCCGCGCACTCCGCGGTCAGCACCTCCTGGACCGTGACCGCCCCCGCGGACGCGGCCGCCGGAACCGCCACCCTCACCGGCAAGGCGGCGTACACCCTGGACGGGCGGCAGACCCGCACCGGCACCGCCACCACCGTGGTGCCCTACCGCACCCTCGCGGCCGCGTACGACAACGAGGGGATCAGCGCCGACAGCGACCCGTCGACCGGGAACCTCGACCCGGGCGGCTACAGCTACTCCGCCACCCAGCTCGCGGCGGTCGGCTACACCCCCGGCGCCACCGTCACCGCCGACGGGCTCGACTACACCTGGCCGGACACCCAGCCCGGCCAACCGGACAACGTGGCGGCGAACGGGCAGGTCATCGAGGTCAGCGGCAAGGGCACGAAGCTGGGCCTGCTCGGCGCCGGGGTCGGCTCCGCGCACTCCGGCACGGTCACCGTCACCTACACCGACGGCACCAGCAAGGACCTGAGCGTGGACTTCCCCGACTGGTACGCCAACGCGGCCGGCGGCAACAGCCGGCTGGCGGTGACGACCGCGAACTGGAACCGCCCGGCCACCGACACCATCGGCGCGCACGCGGTGAGCCTGTACACCACCGGGGGCGCCCTCGACGCCTCGAAGACGGTGGCCACGGTGACGCTGCCCGCCGACTCCGGCATCCACGTGTTCGCGCTCTCCGTGGGCTGAGCGTCTCCGCGCGTTGAGCCGGCATCGCGGGGCTGAGGCACCGCAACGGCCCAACGGCGGCGGGCCGTCCGGGAGTTCCGGGCGGCCCGCCGCTGCTCAGCCGGCCGGGCCCAGCACCACCGGAAGCGTCTGGTGGCCGTTGGTGATCAGGGACGGCACCCGCGGCAGCGCCCCCAGCGGCGTCGCGAGCCGGGCGCCGGGGAAGCGGGCGAAGAACGCGCGCAGCGCGACCTCCGCCTCCAGCCGGGCCAGCGGCGCACCGAGGCAGAAGTGCACGCCGTGGCCGAAGGCGAGGTGTTCCGGGCCGGGCGCGCTGCGGGTGACGTCGAACTCCCCGGCGCTCTCGCCGTGCCAGTCCGGGTGCCGGTTGGCGGCACCGTACGCGGCGAGGATCGGCTCACCGGCGGCGATCACCTGACCGTCGGGCAGCGGTATGTCGCGCACCGCGAACCGCATCGGCAGGTTCTTCACCGCCGGCTCCAGCCGCAGCGTCTCCTCCACCACCGACGACCAGTCGGCGCCGCCGGAGCGGACCAGGTCCAGCTGGTCGGGGTGGGTCAGCAGCGCGGCGATCGCCTGGTCGAGCAGGTTGACGGTGGTCTCGTAGCCGGCGCTGATCATCAGCAGCAGCGTGTCGCGCAGCTCGGTCTCGTCCAGCGCGGAGCCGTCGCCCTCGTCGTCGCGCGCGGCGATGAGCAGCGAGGTCATGTCGTCGCCGGGCGCGGTGCGCTTCGCGGCGATCAGGTCGTCCAGCACCCCGTACAGGCGGACGGTGTTGGCCATCGCCTCCTCGGGGCTGAGCGTGGTGGAGAAGACCCCGTCCACCACGGTGCGGAAGTCCGCCTGCTGCTCCTCGGGCAGCCCCATCAGGTGGCTGATCACCCGGATCGGCAGCGGGTAGGCGAAGTGCTCGCGCAGGTCGACCGGTTCGCCGGGGGCTTCGTCGGCGAGCGTGCCCAGGCCGTCGAGCAGGTCGGTGACGATCTGCTCCACGCGCGCGCCGAGCGCGGATATCCGGCGGGCGGTGAACGCGGGCGCCACCAGCCGGCGCAGCCTGCGGTGGTCGCCGCCGTACGCGGTGAACATGTTGTGCACCGACACCCACAGCGCCAACGGCCAGGTCGCGACGGCGTGTTCGTACGCCGGCCAGTGCTGCCGGGCGTCCTTGGAGACGTCGGGCCCGGTCAGCAGCTGCTTGAGCAGCACCGGGTCGGTGACGGCCCAGGCCGGCACCCCCAGGACGTCGACGCGGGCGGCCGGGCCCTGCGCGCGCAGCTTCTCGTGCTCGGAGTCCGGGTCGGAGCCGGTGGGGTCCAATACGAACGGGGTGGACTGGGACACGGCGGTGCTCCGTTCAGCTCGGGGAGGCGGCGGGCGGTGCGGGGACGGGCGGGAAGGTGACCGGCAGCGCGGTCAGCGCGCGGTGCCAGGGGCCCGGCCGCCAGGTCAACTCCTCGGCGGGCACGGCCAGATCCATCTCCGGCAGCGCGTCGAGCAGGTGGACCAGCGCGGTCTCGGCGATCAGGTAGGCGTGCGACTTGGCCGGGCAGGCGTGCGGGCCGTTGCTCCACGCCAGGTGCGCGCGGTTGCCGACCCGCCGGGTGGGCGCGGCGCCGATCGCCGGGTCGTTGTTCGCGGCGGACATGCAGATCACGACCGGCTGGTGCGCGGGCAGCAGCACCCCTTCGACGTCCACCGTCCGCGGCGGGTACGACACGCAGTACGACGCCATCGGCGGGTCGGTGAAGAGCAGTTCGTCCAGCGCGTCGCGCACCGACAGGCTGCCCGCGTGCAGGTCGCCGGAGAACCGGTCGTCGGTGAGCAGCAGCCGCAGCGTGTTGGTGATCAGATTGGTGGTCGGCTCGATGCCCGCGCCGTAGAGCGTGACCAGCTGGTGGTCCATCTCCTCGTCGGTCAGCTCCGCGGGGTGCCCGATCAGCCAGCTGGTGATGTCCGCGCCGGGCGCCTCGCGCTTGCCGGACGTCAGGTCGCGCAGCGCCTGCCCGAGCAGGAGGTTGCCGGCGGCGGCGTCCACGCCCTCGAAGATCGCGGCCATGCCCGCGGCGACCCGCTGCCCGATCTCCGGGGGGCAGCCCAGCATCTCGTTGAGCACCCGGAACGCGATCGGCCAGGCGTACTGCGTGAGCAGGTCGGCGTGCCCGGTGGGGCTGAACGCGCCGATCGTCTCGGCGGCGACCTGCTCCACGGTGGCCCGCAACTGGTGCTGGTTGACCCGGTCCAGGCTCGCGGTGTTCGCCCCGCGGTAGCGGTGGTGCTCCGCGCCGGAGGAGCGCAGCGCGTTCGGCCGCCACTCCATCATCGGCTTCACCGGGCAGTCGTCGGGCACGTCGCGCTGCCACACCCGCGGGTCGGCCGGGAAGCGCTGCGGGTCGTTGAGGATGCGCAGCGCCTGCGCGTACCCGATGACGAGGGTCGCCGGGACGCCGGGGGCCAGCTCCACCGGCACCAGCGGGCCGAACTCCGCCCGCATCCGGGCGTAGGCGCCGTGCGGGTCGGCGGCGAACTCCTCGGTGTGCAGCGGCACGCGCCGGCCGGGCGCGGCAGGGGCCGGCACAGGGCCGGTGTACGGCGGGGACGTCACGGGCTCGGCTCCAGTTCGCGGGAGTTCAGGTACTCGACGAGCGTGATCAGCGCACCCACACAGGACTGCCGGTCCCGCGCGTCGCACGTGGTCAGCGGTGTCGTCTCGGCCAGGTCGAGGGCCTGGCGGACCTCGTCCAGCGGGTAGTCGACGCCGTCCTCGAAGCGGTTGACGGCCACCGCGTACGGGGTGTCGTACTCCTCCAGCAGGTCCAGCACGTCGTGGCAGCGGTCCAGGTCCCGGGTGTCGACCAGCACCAGCGCGCCCAGCGCGCCGTCGGCCAGCCCCTCCCACAGCGGCTTGAAGCGGACCTGGCCGGGGGTGCCGAACAGGTACAGCACCAGGCTCTCGTTGAGGTGCAGCCGGCCGAAGTCCATGGCGACGGTGGTGGTGGTCTTCTCCGGGGTGCCGCGCAGGTCGTCCACGCCGAGGCTCGCCTCGGTCATGGCCTCGTCCATCCGCAGCACCAGCGGCGCCACGGTGCCCACCAGCGTGGTCTTGCCGACCCCGAACGGGCCGGTGACCAGCAGCTTCGCCGAGCGGGTGATGGTGGGCGGCAGATAGTCGAAACCCGGTGGGGCAGCGGAGTCGCCGGGCGGGCCGGCCGCCTTCGGCCGGTCGGTGTCAGGCGATGGAGCGGAGGCCATGCAGTACTTCCTTCAGCAGTTCGGTGGACGGCGCGTCGGCGCGGGTGCGCCGCACCGGCGCGGCGAGGTGGCCGGAGTCGATCAGGCCGGAGACCAGAATCCTGACCACCGACGGCGGCAGCTCCAGCGCGGCGGCGATCTCCGCCACCGCGACCACGCCGCCCCGGCAGAGGGCGAACACCCGGCGGGCGTCAGGGGCCAGGCCCTGGGGCGGGGCGGCGGGCGCGGCGATCACCAGGGACTCCAGGCGCACGTCGCGCGAGGGGCGGCTGCGCCCGCCGGCGCGGACGTAGGGCCGGACCAGGTCCGGGTCCCGCCGCGGTCCGCTCACCGCGCCCTGCCGCCCTCGCCGACGGGTCGGCGCTCCCTGCTGGCCAGTTCGTGGCCGACCCGCTGCGCCAGCGCG
The DNA here is from genome assembly GCF_057708105.1 of Actinacidiphila sp. bgisy144. NCBI lineage: Bacteria > Bacillati > Actinomycetota > Actinomycetes > Kitasatosporales > Streptomycetaceae > Actinacidiphila > Actinacidiphila sp. bgisy144. Next base: position 47,596 of record NZ_JBYIRM010000026.1, read on the forward strand.
TTCATCCGCTCGCTGATCAGGCCGATGTCGCTGTCCGGCGCGGCGCACACCGCGAGCAGCGAGTTCTCCGCGGCGGCCGAGGCGAGCCCGATCCACTGGTCGGTCTCGATCAGGTGCTGGCGCACCGCGTTGGGCTCGCCGCGGCGGCCGGTGACCTCCGCCCAGGCCAGGCCCGCCGCCCGCAGCGCCGCGGTGACGGCCGCCAGCTTGTCGCCGGTGTCCTTGTCGACGGTCTTGGTGTACGAGCTGAGCAGGCCGTCGGAGGTCATGTGGACGGCGAACCGCACGCCCGGGCACGTGCCGAGGTGCTCGTCGAGCAGCCAGCCCAGCGCGTTGTCGTCGTGAGTCTTGAGCATGTCAGGAACCGCCCTTCGAAGTGGCCGACGAGTGCTGCGACGTGTCCGGTCCGGCGGTCTCCCGCGCGCCGGCGTCCCGTACGGACTCCTGCTCCGCCGGGACCTGCTCCGACCGGGTGTGCGCCGACGGCTCCCGCTCCTGCTGCTCCGACAGCGCCCGGCCGCGCCGCGACCCGTCGGCCCACGCGGCGGCGATGTCGGGCCGCCCGGGCCTCGCCTCGGCCGGGGGCGTCGGGGGCTCGGCCGCCGGTGCGGGCTGCGGCCGGCGCCGCCGCCGGGTCAACCCGCCGGCGGTGGTGGCCGGTTGGGGGTCGGCGGCGGCCGGGACGGTCCGCGCCTCGGCGCGGCGCGGCGCGGGCGCCTCGTACGGCTGCGGGTCCTGCGCGGCCTGCGCCGGCACGTAGGGCTGAGCGGCGGTGCGGACCGGCAGGTGCCCGCCCGGCTGCTCGACCGGGAGCGTGGTCAGCAGCGCGGCCGGTACGAAGACCAGCGCGCGGGTGCCGCCGAACAGGTTGGGCGCCTCCAGGTCGATCCGGAAGCCGTAGCGCGCCGAGAGCTGCGCGGCGACCCGGAAGCCGGTCTGCGGGTAGGCGCCGAGGGCGTGGATGTCCAGCGGCTGCCGGCCGCTGAGGATCTCCCGGGCCCGCTCCAGCTGTTCGGGGCTCATCTGCAACCCGGCGTCGTCCACGACCACCGTCACGCCGTTGTGCCCGGTGCGGAAGGAGACCTCCGCGTAGGAGGTCGGCGGGGCGTAGCGGACGGCGTTGTCGAGCAGGATCGCCAGGGTGTGCACCAGCGCCTCGACCGCGCGCGGCACCACCGCCCGGTCCAGCTCCTGGGTGCGCACCCGGTCGTAGTTCTGGATGCGGCCCATCGCGGCGCGGGCGATGTCGGTGAACTCGGTGGCCGGCAGGCGGCGGCCGAGGGTGCCGCCGGACAGCACCATGTAGCCCTGGGCGATGCGCAGCATCTGCTGGGCGGTGTGGTCGATCGCCATCAGCGTCTCGTACGCGTCGTCGCCGTCGTGGCGGCGCACGCCGACGCTGACCTCCTCGGCGAGTTCGGAGCCGAGGCTGACCAGGGCGGAGGCGAAGGTGAGCACCGCGGCGCGGGTCGCGTCGCGGGCGTCCTCGTGGGCCTGCGCCACCTGCTGCTCCGCGGTGTCCTGCGCGTCGCGCCGGGTCCGGCGGACCAGCGCGGTGTGCCGGGAGACCAAGTCCTCGACGTGCTGGGCGAGCGGGGTGCCGGCCAGCGGCTCGGGCAGCACGAACTCGACCTCGCGCTCCTCGCCCGGCTCCAGGGCCGCGGCGGTGGCCTCGGCCAGCCCGGAGCCGGCCAGGTAGCCCAGCGCGTCCTCCACCGCCCGCTGCCGGGCGGCCAGTTGGCGTACGCGTTCCTGCTCGGCCCGCAGCGCGGACCGGGTCAGGGCGTGTTCCTGCTCGGCCCGGGCCAGCCCGGTGCGGGCCTTCCGGCGGAACCGCAGGGCCGTGCCGCCGCCGGCCAGGGCGAGCGCCAGCAGCAGCGCGGCGGCCGCCTCCTGTATCAACGTGGTCATCAGATCCTCATCGGGAATCAGGAGTCAGGGCACGGCGCGACGCCCGGCCGCGGGCGGTGGCGGGGTCGGGGGACGCTGACAGGTGGCGACGGCGGCGGGCGGGCCCGGTGCCATACGGGCGGGCGCGCCGGCCGGTGGCCGGAATGCGCGGACGTGATGTCCCGGCGGACCGGCCGCGCGGGGCGGTCGGTGCGGGAAGGTGCCGTGCTGGATTCGAAGGTGCCCGGCCGATTTCGGACGGCCCTGGTGCGGCCACTTCGCGATCATATACAGCCGGCTGAACGGCGCCAAGTCGCTGCAATTGCACGCCGTGCGGAGGTGCGGGAGAACGCGGCGGAATCGGGGGAGTCGTTCGATCGGGCAACCGAATCCTCCACTTCTCCGGGGGGTGTTGCGGTGGCCCGCGAGGGTGGTGGGGGCGGGCGCGCCGAGCGGGCGCACGGGCTCACGACCGGCGTCGCGGGCGGTCGCGGTCAGGTACGGGGCGAGAGCCTACCGTGACCGGTGGCCGGGCGTCTCGGAGTACGGCAGCGGCGGCACCTTTCGGGTGCGGCCCGCCCCCGCGGGGCCGATCACCCCTGGTGGCCCGAGCCACGGGCTTCGCCGGGTGTATTCAACACGGTTCACCAGAAAGGGAGTTGATGTTCCGTCACCTTGACGGTGCGTTCGACGGCGCCGCTTCCGGTGCGTGCGCGGCCGCGTTTTCGGAAATGACCCGGACGGCTGCCGTCGGCATGTGCGGCCCGCCCCCGCCACCCCGCGCGGCCCGGCCCCGCCGTGCCCGCCAAGCCCGCGGTCCGGGTGCGCATCGGGTGCGCCATCGGGCGTGGACCGGGAACGGACCGGCCGGCCGGCGCCGCTCGCGACCCGAATTCCCTTTCCCCGCCGCCGCATTCCGGTGTTTCTCCGTGCCGCCCGACGTGTCGGCTCCCGAATTCCGCCCGGCCCATGACCTGAAAACATCCCGAAAACATGACCTGAAAACATGACCTGAAGAACCGACCGCCGGTCAGGAATGGTGCGGCGTGAGGGCGGCGCTGAGGCGGAGGGATTCGGTGTAGGCCGCGGCGGCGATGACGCGGGGGAGCTCGGCGCGGCGCTCGTACAGCAGATGGCGGGCCGACCAGTGCGGGCCGTAGGCGGCGTAGGCCGGATCGCCGCCCGCGGGGGCGAGGTTGAGGGACACCCGGGTCACCCCGGCCAGCGGCGAGGCACCGGTGTGGGCCCGCGAGAGCACCTCGGTCAGCGCGAGGTCGACCGGGCCCTGCCCGGACTCCTGGTCGTGCCGCAGCAGCGACAGCGTCAGCCCGTCGGCGCCCCAGGGGACGAACACCAGCAGCGCGCAGGTCCGGCCGTGCCGGTCCACGCACTCCGCGACCACGCAGTCCGGGTCGGCCGGGTCGCCGAGCCGCCCCAACTGCACACCGCCCGCCGCCCGCCCGTGCCGCCGCCAGGCGTCGGCGAGCTGCCGCAGCCGGACCCACTCCGGCTCGGCGACGTCCCGCTGGCGGCGCACCACCACCCCGTAGCCGGCGGCGGCCATCGCCTGCCGGACCCGGGCCGGTCCCGGCGGCAGCGCGCCGACCGGCACCACGGGTTCCGCGCCGGAGTCCATGCCGTGCAGTCCGGCCGCGGTGTAGACGCCCGCGGCGCCGTCGCCCGCGTGCGCGACCGCGGCCACCCAGGCGTGCGCGCGAGCGGTGGCGAGCCAGTGCGCGACGGCCGCGGGCCAGGCGGCGGGCGGCCCCACCGGGTCGCCCGCGGCGAGCGTGACCCCGTTCACCACCCGGTGCACGATCGCCGCCTGCCGCCCCGGCGCCCAGCACACCGCGCGGTCCCGGCGCAGTGCGAAGTACCCGAAGGAGTCCCGGCCGCCGTCGGCCCGCAGCAGTTCCCGCAGCAGCCGCTCGTCGGCCGGCTGCAACCGGTCCCGGCCGCGCGGCGCGCGCAGGAACGCCAGCACCACGAGCAGCAGCAGCGCCACGCTGATCAGGTTGATCAGCACGTCCGCCCACCACGGCACCCTGATCCCGGGGTGGTCGAAGATCGCCGACAGCGTCAGCGTGCGCACCACCGCGTACCGGGCGCTGGGGCCCCAACGGGACGGCGGGTCCTGGTCGGTGGCGTGCACCAGCAGCGTCCCGGCGCCGACCGCGACGGCCGCGCCCACCACCAGGCTGAGCAGCCCCACGGCGACGTTGCGCCGCTCGCCGCGGACGTTGAAGACCGGGCGCGAGACCAGCAGCGCGCACAGCAGCAGCAACGTCAGCCCGACGGCCAGCCAGTTGACGGCGTGCCGGTGCGCGCCGGGCACCGCGGCCATGGAGACCGCGATCGCCACCGTGTACGCGGCCGCCGCCGCCGTGGTGAGCAGCCACGCCGCCCGCTTGCGCCGCCGCAGGCTCACCGACAGCACGAACGCCAGCGCGGCGCCGGTGAACCCGGGCCCGACCAGGAACGCGGTGACGTACTCGCCGCCGGTGGCCGCCCGCACCCGGTCCCGCAGCGGCCCGACCAGCCCGGTGACCAGGTCCACCACGCCCGCCAGCCGCAGGTACCACACGGCGGTGGCCGCGCCGGGCGCGCGCAGCGGCCGCAGCACCCGGGCGAGCAGCACCTCCAGCCGGGACGGCGGCACCTCCACCACCGTCGGCACCACCGGCGCCCGCCCGGCCCGCTTCGCCAGCGACACCGGGGTCGGCGCCCCGGCCACCGCGTCCATCACCGCGGTCTTCGCGGCCATCACCCGCCGCCGGGCGCCCTCCTCGCGCCGTTCGGCCCGGGCCATCCGGCGCGGCCGGGCGGCGTAGCGCCAGCGCGCCCACGGGCTGTGCGGCCGGGCCAGCCGCAGCGCGCCCACCACCGCGAGCAGCGGCACCATCACGCCCAGCAGCCCGGTCCACACCTTGCCCTTGAGCAGGCACAGCACCACGAACCCGAGCAGCACCGCGGCCACCACGTACGACCCGTAGGACCGGCCGCCGACGTACCCGCCGAGCGGCGCCTCGCCGGCCACCAGCAGCCCGATCACCGCGACCGCGAGGATCACCGCGTCGACCGACCGGCGGCCCTCTTCCTTCCAGTACACGTCCTCCAGGTGCAGCACGAGCGCGAACTCGTCGAGCACCAGGCCGCAGCCCATCCCGAAGACCACCGCGAGCACGTCGTGCGCCACCGGCCCGCCGGTCACCCCGAACGCGCCCACCCCGCCGACGATCATCATCACCTGGCCGAACACCACGTGGTGGATGTGCATCCCGCCGGGCTGCACGTTCCCCGGCCACCAGGACACCTGCCGCCGGATCATCCGGGTGCTGAACCTGATGAACAGGAACGAGCAGACCAGCCCGCCCAGCAGCAGGAACAGCTGCTCGCGCCCGGCGCCCGAGGTCTGCGTGCCGTGCGCGCGGCCGAACCAGTACGTCATGGCCCCAGGGTGCGTCCCGCGGCCGCGGCGCCGACCGGGACGCGCGGGACGGATCGGCACGCTTGCCGCATATGGGGCACGTTGTATGACGATCAGACGAGCGATCCGCCGGGCGCGGGCGGGACCCGGCCGGGATGCGCGCCGGACGCGGACGGGGTCAGCGGCCCAGGCGGCCGCGCACCATCCCCAGCAGCGCGTTCAGCTCCTCGATCCGCATCCGCTTCGCGATCGCCAGGAAGAGCCCGACCTGCACCACGAGCCCGATGAGCAGCGCCCCGGCCGCGCCCACCAGCCCGCCGCCCAGCGCGCTCTCGGTGGCGCGGGCGAGGAAGTAGCCGAGCACCGAGGGAATCAGCGCGGCCGCCACCAGCCGGCTGTAGGTGCGGCGGATGCGCGGGCCGTCCAGGGTGCCGATCCGGCGCCGCAGCCGCGGCAGCGCCACCAGCAGCCCGACGAAGTAGGCGACGCCGTAGCCGAACGCCATGCCGATCACCGCCCGCTGCGGCGGCAGCAGCAGGTACGACAGCCCCGCGACCGCCGCGTTGACCGCCGCGATCCACACCGTGTTGAAGAACGGCGTGCGGGTGTCCTCGTAGGCGTAGAAGCCGCGCAGCGTGACGTACTGCGCCGAGTACGGGATCAGGCCGAGGGCGAACGCGGCGAGCATGTAGCCCACCGAGCGGCCGCCGTTGGCGCCGGTGCCGTAGATCAGCGCGCCGATCCAGGGGCCCAGGGACAGGAAGAGGAAGGCGGCGGGCACGATCGCCACCGCCGAGGTGCGCAGCCCGTGCGAGATGTCGGCGCGCACCGCGGCCGCGTCTCCGTCGGAGGCCGCGCGCGAGATCCGGGGCAGCACCGCGCTCATCACCGAGACGGTGATCACCGCCTGCGGCAGCTGCCAGATGGTCTGGGCGCTGGTGTACGCCGCCAGGCCGGTGCCGCTGGCGAAGCCGTGCGCGGCCGCCGACTTCTCCGCGGCGGTGGCGAGTTGGGTGACCACGATCAGCCCGGCCTGGTTGGCGAGTACGAACAGGAAGGTCCAGCGGGCGAGTTTAACCGCGTGGCCCAGGCCGTGGCCGCGCCAGTCGAACCGCGGGCGGTAGCGCAGCCCCGACTTGCGCAGGTAGGGGATCATCGACAGGGCCTGCACCACCAGGCCGAGCAGGGTGCCCACGCCCAGCAGCCGCACGCCCTGCGGGGATATGGTGCCCGGGCTCACCGCGGTGTGGCCGAAGCTGCCGAACACCCAGATGTACATGCCGAAGGTGAAGATCACCACGACGTTGTTGAGCACCGGGGTCCACATCATCGCGCCGAACCGCTCCCGCGCGTTGAGGATCTGCCCGGCCACCACGTGCACGCCCATGAAGAAGATCGTCGGCAGGCAGTAGCGCGCCATCTCCACCGTGACGTGCGCGCTGGAGGGGGTGGACATCAGCGACGGCGACAGCAGCCGCACCAGCTGCGGCGCGGCCAGCACCATCACCAGCACCACCCCGCCGAGCGCGGTGATCACCAGCGTCAGCAGCCGGTTGGCGTACGCCTCGCCGCCGTCGGCGTCGTTCTTCATGCTGCGGATGAGCTGCGGCACGAACACCGCGTTGAGCGCTCCGCCGCCGACCAGGAAGTACACCATCGTCGGCAGCGTGTAGGCGACCTGGTAGGAGTCGCCCATCACACCCTGGCCGATCGCGGCGGCGATCATCATGTTGCGGACGAAGCCGGTGCCGCGCGAGACCATGGTGCCCAGCGCCATCACGGCGCTCGAACCGAGCACCGAGCCCTTGCGGGTGCCGCCGGCGGTCTGCCCGCGCCCCGCCTCGGGCGGCGGCGCCCGGTCGACGTCGATCACCGGGAACGTCCCCGTCGCCTCCGCCGCCACGTCGCCGCTGGCGCTGCCGTAGACGTTCGGGGCGTAGTAGAGGGAGTAGTCGGCGTCGTCGTCGCGGTACTCGCCGCGGTACTGGTCCCGGTACAGGTGGGCGTACGGGTCCGCGGCCGGCGGGCCCTGCTGCGGCACGGAGGTGTAGCCGTAGGGGCCGTACTGCTCCTGGCCGTACTGCTGGCGGCCGTAGGGCTGTTCGTCCTGCTGGTAATGGTCGTAGGGCTGGTACGGCTGCTCGTACGGGCCGGGCGGCTGCTCGCCGTACTGTTGCTCGCCGTACTGCGGGTACTCGCCGTACGGGCCTTCGCCGTGCAGGTCACGCCGACCGTCGCCGCCGTCCGGCGTGCTCATAGGACTCTCCGCTTCCGCTGCGCCAGGGCGCGGTCGACACCCCCGGTCCGCCACCCGTACGGCATACCTTCTCATCCGCGGCGGCGGCCCGTGCGCATCCGGCCGATCACACGGCCGCGGGCCGTGGCCTGAGTGGTCGGTACTCACCCCGGACGGGACGCGGGAGCAGGGCGGGGCGGCGACGGGCGCCGCGCGGGGGCGCTTGGGGCTTGTCGGCACCCCTGGCGCGCGGTCCCAGCCGCGCGCCCGGCGCGGCTTTGAGTACCGCCCACTCAGGTCCGCGCCCGGGTGCGCGTGCTGAGCTGTAAGGGACCGGGAAACCTGGGCCGCACCGAGGGGTGGAGGACGTCATGCAGGTCAGAATCCTGGGTCCCGCCGAGATCTACGACGACGCGCGAGGGCGGCGGGTCCGGCTGAACAGCCCCAAGCAGCGCATGCTGCTCGGCGCGCTCGCGACCAGGCCCGGCACGCCGGTGCCGACGGTCCTGCTCCTACGCGAGCTGTGGGGCGACGACGCGCCCGACAAGGCGGCCAACGCGCTCCAGGCGCACGTCTCACGGCTGCGCCAGGTGCTGACCGAGGTGGAGCCCGCGCGGGCCAAGGCGCCCCGGCTGGTCGCCCGCGGCGCCGGCTACCTGCTCCAGGTCCGGCCGGACGAGATCGACAGCACGCAGTTCCGGACGGAGGCCGCCCAGGCCCGCCGGTTCGCCGCGGGCGACCCGCGCACCGCGTACACGCTGCTGACGAAGGCGCTGAAGCTGTGGCGCGGCCCGGCGATGGACGGCGGCTGCGGCGGCCCGCTGTGTGCCGGGGCCGCCGCTCGGCTGGAGGAGGAGCGGTTGCAGGCGACGGAGGACCTGTACGACGCGGCGCTGCGGCTGGGCGTCGAACGGCAGGTGGTGGGGCCGTTGGAGGCGCTGGTGGCCGCGCACCCGGGTCGGGAGCGGTTCCGGCGCCAGTTGGCGGTCGCGCGCGGCAGGAGCGGGCGGCGCGGGGCGCCGCCGGTGGTGGTGCCGTCGGCCGTGGCGCCGTCCGCGGTGCCGTCCGCGGCGCGGGACGTGGACCGGCGGCGCGAGGTGCGCGAGGCGGACCGTACGGCCGTGAAGGTCGCGCGGGCGGGTCAACTCCCCTCGGTGGCACTGCCGTTCCCGTCGCCGGTCCGCCCCGGGAGCGTCCAGCCCGCGCCCGACGACCCGGCGAGCGCGCTGGAGGTCTTCCGACTGCGGCTCCAGGTCGAGCAGTTGATGTCGGAGCAGAGCCTGCTGCGGTCGGCGATCGAGCGGTTGGCGGCCGGGGCCGGCGGGTTCGGTGCGGCGGACGGGTCGTGGCTCGGCCGCGACGCCGCGGCGGGCAGCGCGGGCTGAGCGCCGCGGGCGCCGTACCCGGCCGGGCGGATCAGCAGGACGCGGGCCCCGGTCCCCGTCCTGGTCCACGGGCCGCGCCCTTACCGCCTCGCCAACACGCCGTCGGACTGCTCCTCCTGAGTGGCCGCCACGTTAACGTGCCCCCGCCACCCCCCTCTTCCGGCCGCCGGGTCAGGAGGCGGCCCAGTCGCCCAGGCGGGCGCATTCGGGGCAGTGGGGTTCGGTGGCGGGGTGCGGGTGGGGCGCAGGGGTGGCGGGGCGCGGGTCGTGGATCGGGACCGGGGCGGGGGAGTGGCCCAGGACGCGGGCCAGTTCGGCGCGGGCGGTGACGCCGAGCTTGTGGTAGACGCGGTGCAGGTGGTTCTCCACGGTGCGTACGGACACCACGAGGCGGCCGGCGATGTCGCGGTTGGACAGGCCGGTCGCGGCGAGCGCGGCCACTTCCCGTTCCCTGGCGGTGAGGGCGGCCGCAGCGTGGACGGGGGGCTGCTCGGTCGCCATCCACGGCGGCAGGCTGCCGCCGTGGTCGGCGAGGATGCCGTGCGCCGCGGCGCGCGCCTCGCGGCTCTTGCGGCGGCGTCCGGCCGCCCGGTAGGCGCGGGCGGCCTGCGCGGCCGCCTCCGCCGCGAGCGGCAGTGCCCCGCGGACCCGGAAGCGTACGGACACGGCCGTCAGGGCGTCGCCGTCGCCGGCCGCCAGGGCCCTGATGTGGTCGGCCTGCAACCGTGCCAACTCGGAGGTGGTGCAGGCGGCGAGGCGTTCTGCCTGGCCGGCCACGGACACGCTGTCGGACAGCCGCGCCGCCAGGTGCAGCGCTGCCACCGCGGCGGCCGGCCGCTGCCCGGCGACGGCCCGCTTGGCCACGGCGAGTGCCTGGCCGGCCGCCCCGGACCGGTCGCCGGTGCAGGCGAGCACGAGCGCGCGCTCCAGCGCGATGTCGTCGGCGGCCACCGGGTGCGCGGCGGCCTCGCTCTGCACGAGCCGCGCCTCCACGAGGGTGCGCAGCGCGTCGCTGTGCTGCCCGGACTGGGCGAGAGCGCCGGCGAGCCGGGCCAGCGTCCAGGCGGGCGTGGCCAGCCAGTCGCCGTCGCCGTGGCCGTGCACCGCGCTCGCCTCCCGCAGCAGCACGACCGCCTCGCCGGTCCGGCCGAAGTCGCGGTGGAGCCGGGCCCGCAGCAGCGCGACGTGCAGCCGGCGCTGCTGCTCGTCGCCGCCGCTGTGCCGCCGGACCGCTTCCAGCGCGGCGCCGTAACCGCCGAGGTCGCCGCTGAGGAAGCAGCAGTGGGCCAGCAGCACGAAGTAGCGCAGCCGGGCGTCGTCCGCCCATGCGTCCACCTGGCCGCGGCAGGCGGCCAGTTGCTCCGACGCGGCGGCCGGGTCGCCGAGTTCGATCCGGGCGAAGGCGACCGCGGGCAGCAGTTCCTGGGTGACGCGGGAGGCGGCCGGCTCGGCCGGCAGCACCTGGTCGCCGATCTCGACGGCGTGCCGCAGCCGGCCGGCCAGGATCGCGATGACCGCGCGGTAGCCCTGGAGCGGCAGCGCCCGCTCCGCGCCGACCGCGGCGGTCGTCCGGTCCAGGACGTCCGCGGCGTCCGCCAGCCGGCGCAGCCCCTCGGCGAGGTTGGCCGCGCGGGCGCGCACCGCGGCGAGGAAGTCGCAGTCCGGCGCCGGGCAGTCGCCGTCCAGCGCGGCGGCGAACACCCGTTCCGCCTCGGCGTGACGGCCCTGACCGGCCATGATGCGGCCGAGCAGGAGTGTGGCCGGGACGTCGGCGGGCGCATCCGGGGGACAGGTTCCGGTGGGCGCTACGCGCGTTGAAACACGGCGTGCGAAAGCCGGCAACACGGCGGAAGCACGCGCGGCCCGCCCGTCCCACTCCGGCTCGCCCCGCTCCTGCCCGTCCGCCTCCCGCCCGGTCCGGTCCGGCCCGCCCCCGCGCGCCGCGGCGCCCGGCCCGTCGAACCCGTCGTCACCGTCGCGGCCCTCGAACGCGCCGCCGCCCCCGCCCGTTTCGTACCCCGGCCCCTCGCGCCCCGCGGGTCCGTACGGCGCCGGTTCGTACGGGGCCGGTTCGTACGGCGTCCGGCCGCCGGCGCTGTCCAGCGCGAGCCGGCACAGGCGCTCGGCGAGCGCGAAGTCCTGCTGCCGGAAGGCGGTGTGCGCCGAGCCGAGCAGCTGCTGCGGTTCGGGGACCAGCCCGGCGTCCAACCGCAGGGTGATCAGCCGCAGTTGGTCGTCCGCCCGGCGCGCGCCGGTGCTCTCGATCCATGCGGCGATCTGGCGGCGCAGCCGCCGCGCGGTCAGGTCGGACATCCGCGCGGCCACCACCACCCGGCTCAGCGGCAGCGCCAGCCGCAGCCGCAGCCGGTGCCCGGCCCGCTCCACCGCCACCACCCCGCGCAGGTTCAGCGACTCCGCGGCCCGCGAGAGGTCGAAGTGGGCGGCGATGTCCGCCTCCAGGGGCTCGGCGAGGGCGAGCATGTTCACCAGCTCCTGCTCGTCCGGGGCCAGATCCCGCAGCCCCAGGTGCACCACCGCGGCCAGCCGCCGGGTCGGCGGCTCGGCCAGGCCCCGCCACCGCCACATCCCGTCCACCTGCCGCAGCGACCCGTCGGCGAGCGAGTGCTCCACCAACTCCCGCAGGATCAAGGGGTTTCCGCCGGTGTCGGCCCACAGCCGCTCCAGCGTCGCGGCCTCGAGGTGCCCGGCCAGCCGCTCGTGCAGCGCGCGCGCCACCGCCCGCCGGTCGAACGGGGCCAGCTCGATCCGCTCCACCAGCCGGGCCACCCACAGCTGGTCGATCGGGGCCGGCGCGGGCGCGCCGCGGCGGACGGCGGCCGCCACCGCCAACTGCCCCGCGGCAGCCAGCCGGTAGAGGTGTGCCGCGGACGCCTCGTCCACGAGGTGGGCGTCGTCCAGCCCGACCAGCGGGCGCCGCGGCGCCGCCGCCTGCCGCGGCAGCGGGCCGAGCCGGTCCAGGCAGTCGGCGAGGGTGGCGAAGGTCTCGACCGGCGCACCGTCCTCCTGCCCGCCGCGCCACGCCCCGCCGACCGCGACGACGCTGCGGCCCGCCGCGGCGGCCCGCTCCAGCGCCGCCTCCAGCAGCCTGGTCTTGCCCATGCCCGGGTCCCCGTCCAGCAGGACCCCGCCGCCGTGGTCGACGGCGGCCGTGACGGCAGTCAGCTCCCTGTCCCGCGCGGCCATCGGCCAGTCGTGCCCGGTGTCCACCGGCATTCTCCCGCAACTCCCCGCTGAAAGACGCAGATCTGGTGGTCTGTACCCCATGCCCCGGGCCCGCGAATACCTGGTGTCACAACGATGTGAACCGGTCATTTCCATCTGCTGAATTTCGCCGGCGGGCGCACGTTTTCCGCTGATGAGGTCACAGGAACGGTAAGCGAAACGCTGGGAGCGTACCTGTACCCGTTCTGGCGCGCGCTTCCCCGGCCGTTTTGGCGGCCTGGCCTCGCGATACGGCGGGCGGCACCGGAGCGGTCGGCAAGAAGAAGAGGAAATTCCAGCCGCCGGACCGGCAGTCGGCCGCCGCCGGCCCGCCCCGCCGGCGTCACCGCCGTGCCACCGGACGGGCCGCCGCCACGGCTCCCGCGACGGCTCCCGCCGCGCCCCACCGTGGCGCGTTCGGATCGCCAAGTCGCCTGTCTGGTAAGGGATTTCGGGGCGTGCGCCGGTCGTGCGCGGGCCGTGCACCGATCTTTCCCCGGGGTCACCTTGGGTGAGCGGGGGCGGAGGGCGGAAAGCCCGCCAAGCACTCTGGCCCCACCTGTCACAGCCACGTATCGTGCCGGATACGGTGCGTCACATCGCCGGTTCCAAAACCAAGATCGCGGGTATCGGCGCCCTGATGACGTGATGGAACACCTCGATATGATCGAGCGGAACCACGCGTCATGACCAGTAATTCGGAAGCGGATCGGCCCGTTTCCACGGGGAGGCTTCTGGGTATGAGTGGGGCTTTGTGGGGCGCGGTTCTGCGCGAGGCCCGGTTAGCCTCGGGACTGACGCAGAACGAGGTCGCCCGGCGGGCCGGCATGAGCGTACGCGCACTGCGCTACATCGAGTCCGGCACCGTGGCCCAGCCCCGGCGCCACTCGCTGGACCGGCTGGCGGAGGCCGTCGGCATGGACCTGGCCGCGGCCCCCTGGCGGGCCGGCGGCGCGGGCCCGGCCGCGGCCGCCGGCGCGAGCGCACACGACATCCGCGTCCTCGGGCCGCTGGCCGTCTCCTACCGCGGCAGACCGGTGGAACTCCCGCTGAAACAGCGCACGCTGCTCGGCCTGCTGGCCATCCAGCCGCACCGCGTGGTCAGTCAGGCGGAGATGACCGAGGTGCTGTGGAGCGGCGAGGCACCGCCCTCCTCGCTGGGGCTGCTGCACACCTACATGGCCCGGCTGCGCCGTACCCTCGAGGGCGGCCCGGGCGGGCGCGGCGACCAGCGCCGGGTCACCACGGTGCGCGGCGGCTACGCCCTCTCGGCCGAACCCGGCGGGCTGGACCTGCTGCGCTTCGAGGAGTACACCGCCCAGGCCGTGGCCGCGCGCGAGCGTGAACCGGCGCTGGCCCTGGAACTGTTCGGGCTCGCCTTCCAGCACTGGCGCGGCCCGGTGCTGGAGGACGTGCCCGCGCTGCGCCAGCACCCGGTGGTGGTCGCCATCGGCCAGCACCGCTTCGACATGGTCATCGAGTTCGCCGACCTGGCGCTGTGCCAGAAGCGGCACGCCGTCGTGGTGAAGCAGCTGATGGCGGCCGCGTACGAGGAGCCGCTGCACGAAGGGGTGCAGGGGCGGCTGATGCTCGCGCTCGCCGGGTCCGGCCAGAAGGCGGCGGCGCTGCGGCTCTTCGGCGAGCTGCGCGCGCGGTTCCACGAGGAGCTGGGGGTGGAGCCGAGCGAGGAGATCTGGGAGGTGCGCCGCAGCATCCTCGCGCAGCCCGGTGACGAGGCCCCCGCCGCACCGGCCGGTTCCGCCCGCCCCGCCGCACCGGCGGCCCCGGCCCGCCCCACCGGCCCGGCCCGCCCCACCGGCGCCGCCCGCCCGGCCGTACCCCGCGGCGGCCCCGACCGCGGGGTCCCGGTGCCGGCCGCCGCGCTGCCCGGCACCACCGCCTCGCCCGCGCAGATCCCCCCGGTGGTGCGGCCGTTCGTCGGCCGCCGCGCGGAGCTGGCCGCGCTCGACCGGCTGCTGGCCCACCACCGCGAGGACCAGGCGTCGGTGGCGATCGCGGCCATCTCCGGCCCGCCCGAGCAGGGCAAGACCGCGCTGGCCGTGCACTGGGCGCACGAGGCGCACGCGTGGTTCCCCGACGGCCAGCTCTACGCCGACCTGCGCGGCGGCGAGGGCACGCCGGGCGCCGCCCTGGAGCCGCTGAGCGTGCTGGGCGGCTTCCTGCGCTCCCTCGGGGTCGCCAGGGACCGGATACCCACCGACCTCGCCGAGTGCTCCGCGCTGTTCCGCACCCTGCTCGCCGGGCGGTACGTCCTGGTGCTGCTGGACGACGCGGGCACCTCCGCGCAGGTCCGCCCGCTGCTGCCGGGCACCCCCGGCAACCTGGTGCTCGTCACCAGCCGCCATCCGCTGCCCGACCTGGTGGTGCGCAACGGCGCCAAGCCGCTGGAGCTGGACGTGCTGTCGGCGGCGGAGGCACGCGAACTGCTCGACGCCTTCCTGGGCGCCTCCCGTACGGCCGCCGAGCCCGAGGCCACGGCCGCGCTCGCGGAGGTGTGCGGCCGCCGCCCGCTGGCGCTGCGCCGCTCCGCCGCCCAACTGGCCGCGCGGCCGAACGCGTCGATCCGGGAGTGGGTGCGCAGCACCACGGTCCGGCAGGCGCAGCCCCGCCCGCGCCGCTCGCCGTCCCGCACCGACGCGGACGGCGGCGCGGGCGCCAACGGCCCGGGCGGGCACCCCGGCCGCGCGGTGGCGGGCCCGTAGGCGACCTCCCACGGCGGGCGGCCGGCCCGCCCGTTCACCCCCGCCCCACGCGACGCGGCGCCCTCCTTCCGCAACGGGCCTCCCGCGAACGGCATTCCGCAACCGGAATCCCGTCACCGGCGTTCCGCCACAGCTGTGCCGGCGCCGCGGTAAACCGCTGTCCGCCGCCGGAGGGAATGACGTCCCCCCGCGTGTCATATGCGGTCGGCCCGTGCCGGGATCGGCGTGCACGGCCCCAGGAGTTCCGCGCCGGCCGGGCGCCGACTGCCGCTGACATCCGCTGACGGATTCGCTGACACGCGGGCGCGATGCTGACAGCGGAACCGCACGCTCCGCGCCGTATCGTATTTCCCCAGCTCAGCCCGGGCAGTTGGTTTCCATGCACACCGAACGAAACGCTGCGGGCGCCCCGCGGGGCGTTTTCCGGACCGCCGCCGGTTGCCCGGGCGAAGACCTCCCGCCTACTGTCCCGAACCGCGGACGCACCCCGAATTCGGCCGTGGGAAAAGGCCGCCGGACCACACGTGCGGACCGCCGGGAAACCCAAGTCGTCGGGAAGGGAATGGCATGGGGAACATCACGACCCAGGAAGCCCAGGAGTGGCTGATCGAGAAGATCGCCCACCGCCTGGGTGTGGAGCCGGCCGCGGTTCCGCCGGAGCAGTACTTCGACGAACTCGACCTGGACAGTACCGAGGCGCTGATCCTCGCCGGCGAGATGGAGAACTGGCTCGGCTTCGAGCTCCAGACCACGGCGCTGTGGTACCACCCCACCATCAAGGACCTGGCGGCCCACCTCGCCGAGGAGGTCGCGCAGCGTGCCTCGGCCTAGAGCCGCCGGCGCCGCCCGCGGCCCCGCCCCCCGCCCGCAGGCGCCGCCGATCGTCCGCCGGCACCGGCCCACCCCGCCCGGGGGGCACACCGTGTACGCCGTCCACCCCGGCGCCCTGCCCTCCGAGGTGTGGCGCGGTGTCGCGGACGCGCTGCCGGACGGCACCGGGTTCGCCGTACTGGACCTGGCCGGCGTCCCGGAGTACTTCGAGGCGGCGCTGTCCGGCGGCCGCAGCGACCTGACCGTGGCCGCCCTTACCGCCCAGCTCACCGCCGAGCTGCGCGCCGACCGGGCCGCCCGGTCCGGCGCGGGGCGGACCACGTTCACCGGCTGGTCGTTCGGCGGTGTGCTCGCGCAGGCGATGACCGAGACCCTGGAGCCCGCCGAACGCCCCGAGCGGCTGGTGCTCCTGGACAGCATCGCGCCCACCGACGCCTACCAGCAGGCCGACGACGCGCTCGACCCGCCCATGCTGCTGCGCTGGTTCGCGATGTACCTCGGCGCCAAGCGGAACCGCGAGGTCGCCCTCGGCCCCGGCGGCACCGCCGGACTCGACACCGACACCGGGCTGCTGCGCGTCCTGGACGCGGCGGTCGGCTGCGGCGCCCTGGCGGCGAGCACCCCGCTGCCGGGCCTGCGCAAGCTCTACGACACCTATGTCGACGGCCTGCTGCGCAACAACCGGCTGACCGCCACCCACCGGCCGGTGCCCTCGTCGGTGCCGCTGGCCCTGGTCAAGGCCACGAACAGCCTCATCCTGGGCGACGACGCGCTCGGCTGGCAGGAGCTGGCCCCCCGCGGCCTGGACCTGCGCCCGCCCACCCCGGGCGACCACTACACGATGCTGACCCGCCCCGACGCCGCGGCGGCCATCGCGGAAGTGCTCCGGCCGCCCCGCTGACCCGCGGACCCCGCCGGGCGGCCCGCCCGGCACCGGCGGACGACCCGCCGGTCCCCACCGGACGCCCCGGCTCCACCGGACGCGCCGCCGGTCCCACCGGACGACCCACCGGCCCGCCCAGCGCCGCGCGGACGTCGCCACGGAAGATCCCGTTCGCCCAGATCCCAGAGAGACTCGCCGTGAACCCTTCGCAGGAATCCGCGCTCGACCGCCGGCTCGCCCGTGACCCCATCGCCATCGTCGGCCTCTCCGCGCTCTACCCGAAGTCCCGCGACCTGACCGCGTTCTGGGCGAACGTCGCCTCGGCCGCCGACTGCATCGACGACGTGCCCGCCACCCACTGGGACGTCGACGCCTTCTACGACCCGGACCCGACCGCGCCCGACAAGACCTACGCCCGGCGCGGCGGCTTCATCCCCGACGTCCCCTTCAACCCCATGGAGTTCGGGCTGCCCCCGAACACCCTGGAGGTCACCGATGTCCTCCAGCTGCTGAGCCTGGTGGTCGCCCGCGACCTGCTCAAGGACGCCGGGGCCGACCAGCCCTGGTACGACGCCGCCCGCACCGGCGTCATCCTCGGCATCACCGGCGCCAACCAGCTCACCCAGCCGCTCACCGCGCGGCTCCAGACGCCCGTGCTCAAGGAAGTGGTCCGCAGCTGCGGCCTGTCCGAGCGGGACGCCGACGAGATCGCCGCCAAGTTCCGCCTGGCGTACGCCCCGTGGGAGGAGAACTCCTTCCCCGGCATGCTCGGCAACGTCGTCGCCGGCCGGATCGCCAACCGGCTCGACCTCGGCGGCACCAACATGACGATCGACGCCGCCTGCGCCAGCTCGCTCGGCGCGGTCAAGGCCGCCGTCAGCGAACTGCTCGAAGGCCGCGCCGACACCATGCTGGTCGGCGGCTGCGACGCCGAGAACACCATCTTCATGTACATGTGCTTCAGCAAGACCCCGGCGCTGTCCAAGGGCGGCCGCATCCGCCCGTTCGACAAGAACGCCGACGGCACCCTGATCGGCGAGGGCATCGGCATGCTCGCCCTGCGCCGGCTCTCCGACGCCGAGCGCGACGGCAACCGCGTCTACGCGGTGCTGCGCGGCCTGGGCACCTCCAGCGACGGCCGCTTCAAGTCCATCTACGCGCCCCGCAAGGAAGGCCAGATGGTCGCCCTGCGCCGCGCCTACCACGACGCGGACTGCTCACCGGCGAGCATCGAGCTGTTCGAGGCCCACGGCACCGGCACCGCGGTCGGCGACGCCACCGAACTGAGCGCCCTCGCCGCCGTCGTCGGCGAGGCCACCGAGGAGCGCGCGTACGCCGCCGTCGGCAGCGTGAAGTCCCAGATCGGCCACACCAAGGCCGCCGCCGGCGCCGCGGGCATGATCAAGCTGGCGCTCTCGCTGCACCACAAGGTGCTGCCGCCCACCATCAACGTGGACGAGCCCAACCCGGCGATCGACTTCGACAGCGGCCCCTTCTACGTCAACACCGAACTGCGGCCCTGGATTCGCGACCCGAAGCTCGGCCGGCGCCGCGCGGCGATCTCCTCGTTCGGCTTCGGCGGCACCAACTTCCACTTCGTCATGGAGGAGCACGGCGACGGCAACGACCTGGAGGTGATGTTCCCGGTCGCCGCCGTCCACCTGTGGCACGCGCCCGACACCGCCGCGCTCACCGCGGCCCTGGCGAGCGGCGCCGCCGCCCAGGGCGGCCCGGCGCCCGCCGGCCACGCCCGCCTCGCCCTCGTCGCCCGGACCGGGGAGGAACTCGCCGCCCTGCGCGAGACGGCCCTCGGCGAACTGCGCGCCCGCCCCGACGCCGACGCCTGGACCCACCCCAAGGGCGTCTACTTCCGCCGCCGCGCCGCCCAGGACACCAAGGTCGCCGCGCTCTTCGCCGGACAGGGCAGCCAGTACGTCAACCCCGGCAGGACCGCCGTGCTGGCGCTGCCGCCGCTTCGCGCCGCCTTCGACGAGGCCAACCGGCAGTTCGCCGACGCCCGGCCGCTGTCCCGGATCGCCTTCCCGCCGCCCTCCTTCGACGCAGGCGCCCGCATCGCGCAGGAGGCCGCGCTGCGCGAGACCGCGCACGCCCAGCCCGCGATCGGCGCGCTGTCCGTCGGGCAGTACCGCTACCTGGCCGAACTCGGCTTCACCGCCGAGGGGTTCCTCGGCCACAGCTTCGGCGAGCTGACCGCGCTGTGGGCGGCCGGCGCGCTCGACAGCGACACCTACTTCGCGCTCGCCCGGGCCCGCGGCGCCGCCATGGCGCCCCCGGCCGACCCCGGCTTCGACGCCGGGGCGATGGCGGCGGTCACCGCACCCGAGGAGAAGGTCGCCGAACTCCTCGCCGACCGGCCCGGGTTGTCCGTCTGCAACCGCAACGCACCCGACCAGATCGTGGTCGGCGGCGCCACCGACCAGATCGAGCACCTGGTCGCGGCGGCCGGGCAGGCCGGGCTGCGGGCCTCCCGGCTGCCGGTGTCCGCCGCCTTCCACACCCCCCATGTCGCCCACGCCGTCGCCGAGTTCGGCGCGCACGTGGCGGCCGCCGAGATACGCGAGCCGAGCGGCTGGGTGCTGCCCAACACCCGCGGCGCGGTCTACGGCGCCGACCTCGCCGCCAACCGCCGTGTCCTCACCGAGCAGTTGGTCCACCCGGTGGACTTCGCCGCCCGCGTGGAGGAGCTGTACGGCGCCGGGTTCCGGGTGTTCGTGGAGTTCGGCCCCGCCTCGGTGCTCACCCGGCTCGTCGGACGGGTGCTCGGCGACCGCGAGCACACCGCGGTCGCCCTGGACGGCGGCGCCAAGCGGGACGCGGAGCTGACCCTGAAGCAGGCGGTGGCCCAACTCGCCGTCCTGGGCCTACCGCTGGCCACCGCGGACCGCTACGTCGCCGAGGCGCGGCGCAGCGAGCCGGCGCCGGGCATGACGATCCCGCTCAACGGCATCAACTACGTCTCGCCGCAGCGCAAGGCGGCCTACCGGGACGCGATCGACAACGGCTACCGGGTGCCCGTACCGGTGCCGGTGCCGGCTTCTGTGCCCGTGCCTGCCGCGGCCATCGCACCGGCCGACACCCCGAGGCCCGCGCCCGTACCGGCTCCGGCACCCGCGCTGCCCGTGCCTGCCGCGGCCGTCCCCGTACCGGCCGCGCCCCCTGCCCCTGACCCCGCCGTCCTGGAGACAGCTGCCGTGGACAACGACCGCCTGGCCGACCTGATGGCCGACCACCTCGAACTGCACGACGACTACCTGAACGGCCAGTTGCAGAGCGCCGAGCGCCTCGCCCGGCTGCTGGAGCGCGCCGACGAGCAGGGCCGGGTGAACCAGGTGATCGCCGGGGTCACCGCGGTCAAGGAGCACGGCCTCGCCATCGGCCGCACCCACCTGCGGGCCAACGAGATCCTGCGCGACCTCGCCGGGCTGGAGCTGGGCACGGCCCCCGCCGCCGCCCCGGCCCCCGCCGCACCCGCCGCCCCGGCCCCCGCGCTGCCCGCGCCGGCCGCGTACGTCGAACCGGCGCGCCCGGCACCCGTCCTCGCCCCTGCTCCGGTGGCCGCGCCCGCGATCGCCGCACCGGCCCCGGTCGAGGTCCCGGCCCCGGCCCCCGCGCCCGCCCCGGTCGTCGCGGCGCCGGTGGCCGCCGGACCGGACTCCGGCGCCGTCGAGACCGCGCTGCTGGGTGTGGTGGCGGAGAAGACGGGTTATCCGGCGGAGATGCTTGAGCTGGATATGGATGTGGAGGCGGATCTGGGGATCGATTCGATCAAGCGGGTGGAGATCATGGGGGTGTTGCAGGAGCGGTTCGGGGTGGATGCGGCGGCTGGTCCTGAGGTGTTGGGGGAGTTGCGGACGTTGCGGGACATCGTGGGGTTCATGGCGGTGCCTGCTCCGGTCGTCGCGGCGCCGGTGGCTGCTGGGCCGGACGCGGGTGCGGTGGAGTCGGCGTTGTTGGGTGTGGTGGCGGAGAAGACGGGTTATCCGGCGGAGATGCTTGAGCTGGATATGGATGTCGAGGCGGATCTCGGCATCGACTCGATCAAGCGGGTCGAGATCATGGGCGTGATGCAGGAACGGTTCGCGTTCGAGTCGTCCGCGGGTCCCGAAGCGCTCGCCGAGCTGCGGTCGTTGGGCGACATCGTGCGGTTCGTCACCGGCGGCGCCTCCTCCGCCCCCGCCTCCGACCCTGCCCCCGCCGCGAGCGGCCCGCCCGCGCCCGCCCCTGCCGCCGCTCCTGACGCTGCCGCGCCGACACCGGCACCGGCGCCGTCCGAGCCGCGGGGCCGGATCGGCCGGGCCCAGGCGGCCCTGGCCACGCTGCCCGACCCGGACCGGCTCGTGGCCGCCTACCCGCAAGGCGGCGGCGCGCTGCTCGTCGACCACGGCGGCGACCTCACCCCGGTGCTCGCCGAGCGGCTGGCCGCCGAGGGCTGGAAGGTGCACGTCCTGCGGCTGCCGGGCGTGCCGGAGCGCGCGGCGGGCGTCCGGGACCACGCCCTGGCGAGCTGGGGCGTGACCGAGCTGGCCGCGCGGATCGAGGAGGCCCTCGCCGACCGGATCAGCCTCGTCCTCGACCTCACCGTCCCCGCCGGCGACTGGGCCGACGGCGTCAGGCGGCTCGCGCACTCCCTGCTGGTCGCCAAGCACGTCGTCGAACCGCTCACCGAGGCCGCCGCGTTCGGCCGGGCCGCCTACGTGGCCGTCACCCGGCTCGACGGCGCGTTCGGGCTGCACGGGGTGGCCGAGGAGGCGATACCCGGCGGCGGCGTCGCCGGCCTGGTCAAGACGCTCGCGGTGGAGGCCCCCGAGCTGTTCTGCCGCTCGGTCGACCTCGCCCCCGCGCTCGACCCGGCGGCGGCCGCCTCCGCCGTCCTGGAAGAGGTGCACGCGGCCGGGGCCGAACCGGTCCAGGTGGGACGCGACGGCACCCGGCGGGTCGGCCTGACCCTCGCCGACCAGCCGCTGACCGGCACCGGTACGGCGAGCGCGCCGCTCGGCGCCGGCGACCTGCTCGTGGTCACCGGCGGCGGCCGCGGCATCACCGCCTCCTGCGTCGCCGAACTGGTCCGCCGCCACCGCCCGGGGCTGCTGCTGCTCGGCCGCACCCCGCTCGGCGAGGAGCCGACTTGGGCGGGCGGCGTACCGGAGGGCGGCCTGAAGGCCGCGGCCGCCGCCGAGTTGAAGGCGGCGGGCGAGAAGCCCACCCCGAAGCGGGTCGAGCAGCTCTTCCGCACCGTGGTCGCGGTCCGCGAGATCCAGGACACGCTGGCGCAGGTGCGCGCGGCCGGCAGCGAGGCCGAGTACCTCGCCGTGGACATCACCGACCCGGCCGCCACCGCCGCCGCGCTCGCCCCCTACCGGCAGCGGGTCACCGGCCTGGTGCACGGCGCGGGCGTGCTCGCCGACCAGCTGATCGCGCACAAGAAGGCGTCCGAGATCGAGCGGGTCCTCGCGCCGAAGCTCGCCGGGCTGCGCTCGGTGGTCGCCGCGCTGCCCGAGGACGCGCTGCGCCACGTGGTGCTCTTCTCCTCCGTCGCCGGCTTCTTCGGCAACCGCGGCCAGTCCGACTACGCGATGGCCAACGAAGTGCTGAACACCTGGGCGTCCGCCTTCAAGCAGCGCCACCCGCGGGCCCGGGTCACCTCCCTCAACTGGGGCGCCTGGGACAGCGGCATGGTCTCCCCGGAGATCAAGGCGGTCTTCGAGCAGCGCGGCATCACCCTCATCCCGGTCGGCACCGGGGCGCGGATGTTCGCCGAGCAGTTCGCCGCCGAGCGCGCCGACGACGTGGTCACCGTGCTCGGCCCGACCACCCCGCTGTCCGCGCGCGAGGCGGTGGTGCTCGGCGCCGAGGTCACCGTCGAGCGCACCCTGACGGGCCTGGCGGCCGACCCGATCGTCACCGACCACGTCATCGGCGCCGACCCGGTGCTGCCGGCCGCCGTCGCGCTCGGCTGGGCGATCGGCGCGGTGGAGCGGGCCGGGGGCGTACCGGTCGGCCAGGTACGGGACTTCGCGGTGCACAAGGGCATCGTCTTCGACGGCGGCGAGCCCGGGACCGTACGACTGGTGCTGAGCCCCGCGGGCGGCGCGGTACGGGCGGCGATCCGCTCGACCGGCGCCGACGGCGCCCTGCGGCCGCACTACGCGGCCGTGGTCGACACCGGCACCCAGCCGGCCGAGGCCGCGCTCGCCGGGCTGCCGGCGCTGGGCGGCGGGCAGGACGCCGCCGGGTTCTACGCCGACGGCACCCTCTTCCACGGCCCGTCCCTGCGCGGGGTGCGCCGGGTGCTGGCCGAGGCGCGGGACCGGCTGGTGCTGGAGTGCGCCCTGCCCGAACACCGCCCGGCCGGCGGCGCGTTCGGCGGTAGCCGGTACGCGCCCGGCACCGCCGACCTGCTGCTCCAGGCGGGCCTGGTGTGGGTGCGGCTCTTCCAGGGCAGCGCCGCGCTGCCGCTGGGCATCGGCCGGGTCGACCTGCACCACCCGCTGCCGGACGGCGCACCGTTCCTGGTCGTGGTGGAGCCCGCCGCGGACGGCGCCGGCCACGGCACCGCGGCCTCGCTCACCGTCACCGCCTGCGCCCCCGACGGGCTGGTGCTGACCCGCTTCGACGCGGTCTCGGTGGTCTCCGCCCCGCAGCTCGCGGCCAAGTTCGCCACCAGCTGACCGCCCGCGTCCTTGACGGACGTGCCTGACCCGGTCGGTCCGGCCGGCGCCCCGATCACGCCTGCCGGCCGGACCGACCGACCCCAGAAGGGACACCCAGCTCCGATGAGCACGTACGCCATCGTCGGCCTCTCCTGCCTGCTGCCGGGAGCGGAGACCCCCGAGCAGTTCTGGCAGAACCTCGACTCCGGTACGGACAGCCGCACGGACGGGGGCGAACCGGTCTTCGGGCCCGCTCCCGCGGCCGGGGACGCCGACCCGCAGCACGGCATCTACTGCCGTCGGGGCGGCTTCGTCAGCGGCTTCGAATTCGACCCCACCGGCTACCTCCTCGACCCCGGCCACCTCTCCGGCCTCGACCGGCTCTTCCACTGGTCGCTGCACGTCGCCCGCGAGGCGCTGCGCGACAGCGGCCACGCCGACCGGTCCGCGACGCTCGAGCGCACCGGGCTGATCCTCGGCGCCTACTCCTTCCCCACGCCCTCCTCCGCCCGGGTCAGCGTGCCGCTGGCCCAGGAAGCGGTGCTGGAGGGCCTGCGCGCCAGCGGGCGGCCCGAACTCGCAGGGCTGGGGCGGCGCGCCCTGGTCGACCCGGCCGGACTGAACGCGGCGGACCTGCGGGTCAGCGGCTCCCCGGCCGGGCTGGCCGCGACCGCGCTCGGCCTGGGCGGGCCCCGCTACGCGCTGGACGCGGCCTGCTCCTCCGCGCTGTACGCGCTGAAGCTCGCCTGCGACCACCTGGCGGCCGGCCAGGCCGACCTGGTGCTGGCCGGCGGGGTCTGCGCCCCCGACCCGACCCTCATCCACCTGTCCTTCTCCGACCTGCGCGCCTACCCGTCCGACGGCTTCAGCCAGCCCTTCGACGACCGGTCCGGCGGCATCCTCACCGGCCAGGGCGCCGGGATGGTCGCGGTGCGGCGGCTCGCCGACGCGCTGCGCGACGGCGACCGGATCTACGCCGTCGTCGACGGCATCGGCCTGTCCAACGACGGCGCCGGCCGGCACCTGCTGGTCCCGCGGGGCGAGGGCCAACTCGACGCGTACGAACTGGCCTACCGCGGTTCGGGAGTCGACCCGGCCGCCATCGACTACCTGGAGTGCCACGCCACCGGCACCCCGATCGGCGACGCCACCGAGGCCGAGTCGGTGGCCGCGTTCTTCGGCGCGCACGGCAAGGTGCCGCTGATCGGCTCGGTCAAGGGCAACATCGGCCACCTGCTGACCGTCGCCGGGCTGAGCAGCATGCTCAAGGTGATCCTCGCCATGGCCGGCGGGCACATCCCGCCGACCATCGGCGTCGAACGGCCGGTCACCTCCAAGGACGGCGCGGTCGGCGACGGCGTGCTGGTCAGGAGCGGCCGCCCCTGGCCGCGGGGCGACGGCCCGCGCCGGGCGGCCGTCTCCGCGTTCGGCTTCGGCGGCACCAACGCCCACGTGCTGCTCTCCGAGCCGGTCGCGGCCGACGGGCCCGGTGCGGCCGGCGACCACGACCCTGTGGCGCTGCCCGCGCTCGACGTGGTCGGACTCGGCGCCCACTTCGGCGCGTTCGACAGCGTGGACGCCTTCGAACGCGCCGTGCACACCGGCGCCGACGCGCTGGTCCCGCTGCCCGAGCGGCGCTGGCGCGGCCTGGAGCAGACCGTCGGCGGCTCGCTGGAGCAGATCGCCGGCATCGGCCCGCAGGACCTGCCGCACGGCGCGTTCGTGGACGGCGTCGGCATCGACCCGATGGACCACAAGATCCCCCCGGCCGACCTGCGCACGTACAACCTCCAGCACGCGCTGGCCACCAAGGTCGCCGACGAGGCCCTGCACGACGCCGGGTTCAGCCGCGAGGTCCCCGCCGGCCGCCGCGCCCCGCACCCGCGGCGGATCGCCGTCGTGGTGGCCATGGAGATCGAGCCCTACACCCACGCCCGGCTCACCCGCTACAGCCTCGGCGGCTTCCTGCGCGAGCAGTTCGCACGCGCCGGCGTCGAACTGACCGACGAGCAGCGGGCCGCGCTCACCGCGGCCGGCCGGGACGCGGTGGTCGACCCGATCGTCGCCAACGAAGTCCTCAGCTACATCGGCAACGTGATGGCCAGCCGGATCTCGTCGCTGTGGAACCTCACCGGCCCGTCGTTCACCGTCTCCGCCGACGGCTCCGGCACCGCGGAGGCACTGGAGATCGCCCGGCTGCTGCTGCTCGACCCCGGCATCGAGGCGGTGCTGGTCGGCGCGGTCGACCTGGCCGGCTCCGCGGAGAACCTGCTGCTGCGCCCCGACGCCGTCCGGACCGCCGGACTGACCTTCGGCGAGGGTGCCCGCGGCCGCCGGATCGGCGAGGGCGCGGGCGCCGTCGTCGTCACCCGGCCCGGCGAGGGCACCGGCACGGTCTACGCCCGCCTGGACGCCGTCGCCGTACGCCACGCGGCGCCGGTCGACGGCGTGCTGCCCGAGGCCGACTCCGCACCGCTCGCCGCCGCGGCCACCGCCGCCCTGGCCGCGGCCGGGATCACCCCCGGCGACATCGGCTACGTCGAGGCCCACGCGGGCGGCACCGCCGCCCAGGACCGGGCCGAACTCGCCGCGCTGGCCCGGGTCTACCCCGCGGGCTCCGGCAGCGTCGCGCTCGGCAGCGCCAAGGCGCAGATCGGCGACGCCGGGTGCGCCGCCACGATGGCCGCGCTGATCCGCACCGCGCTGTGCCTGCACCACGGCTACCTGCCCGGCACCAGCGGCTGGCAGCGCCCCGCCGACGACCTGGCCGCCGACTTCGCCGCCTCCGCGCTCCACGTCCCCGCCGACTCCCGGCCCTGGCTGCGCCCCGCCAAGGGCGCCCGCCGCCACGCCGCCATCGACCTGATCGGCGCCGGCGGCACCCACGGCCACCTCGTACTGTCCGCGGACGCCACCCGCGGCGCCGTCACCGCCACCGACTGGCAGCGCGCCGGCGGCCCGCTGCTGCTGCCGCTCGGCGCCGCCACCCCGGACGCGCTGGTCGCCGCCGTCGCGCACCACCGCGACCTGCTGGCCGGCGGCGCGGAGCCGTACGAACTGGCGCGCGCCGCCGCGGCCGAACTGCCCGACAGGCGACTGCGGGCGGTGCTCGTCGGCCGGGACACCGCCGAACTGCTCGCCCAACTCCGCCTCGCCGCAGGCGACCTGCCCGGCACGCTCGCCCGCGGGGACGAGTGGGCGACCCCCGCCGGGTCCTTCTGCACCCCCCGGCCGATCGGCCCGGACGGAAAGGTCGCACTGGTCTACCCGGGCGCCTTCAACACCTACCCCGGCCTCGGCCGCGACCTCTTCCGCGCCTTCCCCGGGCTGCTCGACCGGTTCGAGGAGCAGGCCGACGAACCCGCCCGGCTCCTCCGCGCCGAACAGCTCTACCCGCGCACCCAGGCCGCCCCGCAACGCCGCGACCTGATGGAACTGGAGACCCGGCTCGGCGAGGACATCCCGTTCATGCTCGCCACCGGCACCAGCTTCGCCATCCTCTACACCGAGCTGGTCCGCGACGTGCTGGGCGTCACCGCCCACGGCGGGTTCGGCTACAGCCTCGGCGAATCCAGCATGCTCTTCGCCACCGGCGGCTGGCAGCCGGCCGGCCGCCGCGACGACCTGATCAGCGGCACCCCGATCTTCCGCGACCGGCTCTGCGGCCCGCGCCGCACCGTCCGCGAGGCGTGGCAACTGCCCGGCAGCACCCCGGACAAGGACGTCTGGTCCACCCATGTGCTGCTGTCCGCCGAGCCGCCGGTACGCGAGGCACTCGCCCGCTACGACCGGGTGCACCTCACCCACGTCAACACCCCCGGCGAGCTGGTGATCGCCGGCGCACCGGCCCAGTGCGCCGCGCTCATCGCCGAGTTGGGCTGCCCCGCGGCACGCTCCCCGGTCAACGTGGTCATGCACAACCCGGTGGTGGACGCCGAACTCGACGGCCTCGCCGGGCTCAACGACTACCCCACCGGCTCCATCGGCGACCTGGAGCTGTTCAGCGCCTACGACTACGCGGCGATCGCCGATCTCGACCGCACCCGGATCTCGCGGCGGATCGCCCACACCCTGCGCTCGACGATCGACTTCCCGCGGCTGGTGCGCACCGCCTACGACCGCGGCTTCCGCTACTTCCTCGAGGTCGGCCCCAGCGCGACCTGCTCGCGCTGGGTGCGCGACACGCTCGGCGACGCGCCCCACGTCGCCGCGTCCATCGACCGGCGCGGGGTGCCCGCCGCGAAGTCCCTCGCGCAGATGGTCGCGCGGCTGGTCGGCCACGGCCTCCCGGTCGACCTGACGGCACTGCTCGGCCCGGCCCCCGGCCCCTCCCGCGGCGCCGAACGCCGCGCGGCCGCCGCCCGCTTCCGGGTCGGCGGCGGCCCCCCGATCCCCGCCCGCGTCGCCCACGCCGCCGCGGC
The DNA here is from genome assembly GCF_057708105.1 of Actinacidiphila sp. bgisy144. Classification (NCBI taxonomy): domain Bacteria; kingdom Bacillati; phylum Actinomycetota; class Actinomycetes; order Kitasatosporales; family Streptomycetaceae; genus Actinacidiphila; species Actinacidiphila sp. bgisy144. The sequence goes on from NZ_JBYIRM010000026.1 coordinate 75,285, forward strand.
GACCCTGGAGGCCGCGCCTGCCGCACCGGCCCGGGGTCTCACCGCGGTGCCGGTGCCCGCCGCTGCCCCGCCACCGGCGCGGCAAGCCGCCGGCGCACCGACGGGCCCCGCCGCTTCGCTGCCGGCCGCCGCGGCCGCCACGGCCGGATCGGCCGGTCCGTTGCCGGGTACTGCCGCTGCGGCGCGGCACGTTGCCGGGGCGTCGGGTGCGCCTGGCGCGTCGGCAGCCGGCACCGCCTCTGGCGTGATCGGCGCACCGGCCGGCCCCGCAGTGTCGGCCGCGTCTGGCGCGGCGGCCGGATCGGCCGGGGCGCTGCCGGGCGTTGCCGGGGCGTCGGGTGCGTTGGGAGCGGACACGGCTTCCGGCGTGGTCGGTGGGTCGGCAGGACCTGCCGATGCAACCTCCGGCGTGACCGGCGCACCGGCTGTGCCTGCCGAGGCGGCTGGTCAGGCCGGTCCGTTGCCGGGCGTTGCCGCTGCGGCCCGGCGCACCTCCGGGGTGCCGGGTGCGCCTGGCGTGTCGGGAGCCGAGACAGCCGCGCCCGCCGATACGGCGGGGCCTTCCGCGGCGGCCGGAACCGCTGGGGCGCCGACCGCGCCCGCCGAATCTGCTGCCGGGGCGCTGCCGCCCACTGTTCCCGTCCTGTCCGAACCTCCGGAGGAGCCCGCGCTGATGCCTGCCGACCCGACCCTCGCCGACCCGGAGGTCATCGCCTTCGACGGCGAACCGATCAGCTTCCTGCCGTGGGCGCCCGCGGGACCGGCCGAGCCGGCGCCGTACGCCCCCGCCGTGGAGGCGCCCCCGGCACACGCTCCGGCGCCGGTGCCGACCGCCGCCGATTCCGCGCCGACGCCCGCCGCAGGCCTGATCCGCGAGCTGCGCGCGCAGATGCTCGCCACCCACACGGTGGTCATGGAGACCCAACGGGTGCTCCAGTCCGCGACGTTGGACCGCGCCGAGGCGCTGCTCGACCCGGCTGCCCCGGCCCGCCCCGCGCTGCCTCCGCACTCCGCACCGCAGGCGGTGGACCCGGCCCCGGTCCGCCCCTCCCTCCCCGCCGCCGGCGGGCCCGCGCCCGCGCCCACCCCTGAACCCGCACCCGCCCGCACGGGCGTGATCTGGGACGAAGCGGACCTCCTGGAGTTCGCCACCGGCTCCGTCGCCAAGGTCTTCGGCCCGGAGTTCGCGGTCGTCGACACGTACGCCAAGCGCGTGCGGCTGCCCGCGCAGCCGTACCACTTCGTCACCCGCGTCACCGCCCTGAAGGGCACTACGGGCGTCTTCGAACCCGCCACCATCACCACCGAGTACGACGTGCCGCAGGACGCCTGGTACGCGGTGGACGGCGGGGTGCCGCCGGCCGTCACCGTCGAGGCCGGGCAGTGCGACCTGCTGCTCGTCAGCTACCTCGGCATCGACTTCCGGAACAAGGGCGAGCGCGTCTACCGCCTGCTCGACAGCTCGCTGATCTTCCGCGGCGGGCTGCCCCGCACCGGCCAGACGCTGCGCTACGACATCTCCATCGACCGCTTCGTCCACCAGGGCGACACCACCATCTTCTTCTTCAGCTACTCCTGCTACGCCGACGGCGAGCTGATCCTCGAACTCAAGGACGCCTGCGCCGGGTTCTTCAGCCGCCAGGAGCTCCAGACCCCGCTCGGCGTGGTGATCACCGAGAAGGAGAAGGCCGCCCGCGCGGCCCTGACCCCGGGCTACTTCAAGCCGCTGGCGTACACCGAGAAGAACCATCTGACCGCCGCCGACCTGGAGTTGCTCGCCCAGGGCCGCCCCGGCGACGTCTTCGGCCCGCACCACGCCCAGGCCCCGGGCGTCAACCCGGCGCTGCGGCTGCCCGACGAGCGGCTCCGGATGGTCGACGACGTACGCGTCGACCGCACCGGCGGCCCGCGCGGCCTGGGCAAGCTGGTGGCGACCAAGCAACTCCAGCCGGACGCCTGGTACTTCGCCTGCCACTTCCCGGACGACCCGGTGCTGGCCGGCTCGCTGGTGGCCGAGGGCGCCGTCCAACTGCTCCAGATCTACCTGCTGCACCAGGGCATGCACCTCACCCTGCCCGACGCCCGCTTCCAGACCATGACCGACCTGCGGATCGACGTGCAGGTGCGCGGCCAGATCACCCCCGAGCACCGCGAGATCCGCTACGAGGTCGAGGTGATGGAGCTGACGCTGCTGCCGCGCGCCTCGGTGGTCGCCGACATCCTGGTGTACCTCGGCGACAAGCCGGTGATCCGGATGCGCAACCTCGGCCTCCAGGTCCGCGAGAAGGAGGGCACCCCCTACCGCCCGGAGGTCGGCGGCTTCCCGGCGTTCCTCGGCCGCACCAACCGCGCCGGCGAGCCGGCGATGATCAACGAGATGCACCTCGCGCACGCCGCCAAGGGCGACCTCGGCGTCGCGATGGGCCCGGAGTTCGACATCTACCGCACCAGCCGGGCGCCGTACATCCCCAACGGGGCCTTCCAGTTCGTCGACCGGGTGATGTCGCTGGAGGGCACCCGCGGCGACCTGAGCCCCGGCTCGGTGATGGTCTGCGAGTACGACTCGCCCGCCGACGCCTGGTACTACCGGCAGAACTCCTCGCCGTACATGCCGAACTTCGTCTACATGGAGTCCTCGCTCCAGGCGGCGATCTTCCTCGGCTACTACCTCGGCGCCACCCTCGGCAAGCCGCAGGAGCAGTACGCGATCCGCAACCTGGACGGCCGCGCCACCCTCGTCAAGGACATCGACCTGCGCGGCCGGACCATCCGGCACACCTCCACGCTGCTGATGACCAGCGCGGTGTCCGGCGCGGTGCTCCAGAACTTCAGCTACGAACTGTCCGCCGACGGCGAGGTGTTCTACACCGGCGAGTCGCTCTTCGGCTACTTCAGCGCCGCCGCGCTGGCCAACCAGGCCGGCCTGGACAACGGCCGCTTCGTGCCGCCGTGGATCGAGCAGGAGCAGGTCCCCGAGGAGCGGGTCCGCCGGATCGCCCTGCCCGACGGCGCACCCGCCTTCACCGACCCCGCCGGCGGCGAACTCCACCTGCCCGGCGGCAACTTCGCGCTGGTGGACCGGGTCGAGCTGGTCGCCGACGGCGGCCGCCACGGCGCCGGCTACGTGCACGGCTACCGCCAGGTGCGGCCCGACGAGTGGTACTTCGACTGCCACTTCCACCGCGACCCGGTGATGCCCGGCTCGCTCGGCGTGGAGGCGGTGCTCCAGGCGCTGCGGCTGTTCGTCATCGAGACCGGCCTCGCCGAGGGCATCGAGCGGCCGCGCTTCGCGATGGCCGAGGGCGTGGAGACGTCCTGGAAGTACCGCGGCCAGATCCTGCGCGACGACGGCGAGATGCAGTTCGACGCGCACATCAAGGAGGTGCGCCGCGAGGCGGACCGGCTGCTGGTGATCGCGGACGCGGACCTGTGGAAGCCGGGCCTGCGGATCTACGAACTCGCCGACGTGGCCATCGAGGTCCGCCCCGGCGCCTGACCGTCCCACCGGACCGATCGCCGTACCGGCCCCGCCCCGCCCCCGACCGGACCCGCCCGCACAGCCCCTGGAGCCTCCCCGATGGAGAACCGACCCCCCATGGAGCACCGCACCCCCATGGACCACCGAGACATCCCGCTCCGCTGGCACGGCGAGCGGCACCCGAGCACCGACTCGGCCGGGATCTACCAGGCCCTGGCCGACCTCGACGAGCAGTGCAGCATCGTCCTCACCGCCGACGGCATCGGCGCGGTCTCCGGCGGCGCGGCGAGCGCCGGCGGCGCCGGGCTGCCGCTGCTCGCCTCCGTCCCGCCGCTGCCGCCGCACCGGCTCGGCTCGGCCGCGTTCCTGACCGCGCACGGCGTCCGGCAGCCGTACCTGGCCGGGGCGATGGCTGGCGGCATCGCCTCCGCCGACATGGTCGTCGCGCTGGCCCGGGAGGGCTTCCTCGCCTCCTTCGGCGCCGCCGGACTGCTCCCGGAGGCCATCGCCCGGGCGCTGACCCGGTTCGCCGCCGAGATCCCCGGCCTGCCGTACGCCGTCAACCTCATCCACAGCCCCAGCGAGGACCGGCTGGAGCGGGAGGCGGTGGAGCTGTTCCTGCGGCACCAGGTGCGCTGCGTCGAGGCGTCGGCGTTCATGGGCCTGACCCCGCACGTGGTGCGCTACCGGCTGGCCGGGCTGCGCCGCGGCGAGGGCGGCCGGGTCGTCGCGGAGAACCGGCTGATCGCCAAGGTGTCCCGGCCGGAGACCGCCGAGCGGTTCATGCGCCCGGCGCCGGCCGCGCTGGTCAGCACCCTGGTGGAACAGGGCCTGGCCACACCGGAGCAGGCCGCCCTCGCCCACCATGTGCCGCTCGCCGACGACATCACCGTGGAGGCCGACTCCGGCGGCCACACCGACCGCCGCCCGCTGCCCGCCCTGCTCCCGACGATCGTGCGGCTGCGCGACGCGGTCCAGCACGAGCACCGCTACGCGGCGCCGGTGCGGGTCGGCGCGGCGGGCGGCATCGGCACCCCGGCCGCGGTCGCCGCGGCCTTCGCGATGGGCGCCGCCTATGTGGTGACCGGCTCGGTCAACCAGTCGTGCCTGGAGTCCGGGGCGTCCCCGGCGGCCAAGGCGATGCTCGCCGAGGCGGACATCGCCGACTGCGAGATGGCGCCGGCCGCCGACATGTTCGAGATGGGCGTCGAACTCCAGGTGCTGAAGAAGGGCACGCTCTTCCCGATGCGGGCCCGCCGCCTCTACCAGCTCTACCAGGCGCACGACGGCCTGGAGGACCTGCCTGCCGCCGAGCGCGCCAAGCTGGAGCAGCAGGTCTTCCGCCGCCCGCTGGAGGACGTCTGGAACGACTGCGTCGGCTACTTCGAGCGGCGCGACCCCGAGCAGCTCACCCGCGCCGCGGGCAGCCCCAAGCGCAAGATGGCGCTGGTCTTCCGCTGGTACCTCGGCATGGCCTCGCGCTGGGCGGTCACCGGCGAGCCGGACCGCGTGACGGACTACCAGATCTGGACCGGCCCGGCCATGGGCAGCTTCAACGACTGGACCACCGGCAGCTATCTGAAGACCCCCGGCAACCGGCGGGTCACCGACGTCGCCCACCACCTGATGCGTGGCGCCGCCTTCCACACCCGGCTGGCGCACCTGCGCACCGCCGGGGTGAGCATCCCGCCGTCCGCCGCCGACTACCGCCCGGTCCCGCTGGACGCCCCCGTCCTCGGCTCCTCCCCGGCAGGCACCCGATGACGACGGTGGCGACCAGGCCCCTGACCCCCGAGGCGCTCGAACTCCTCCTCGGCGACCCCGCCGACCCGGCCAACCCGTACGGTTTCGCGGCCGCCGTGGACCGCGACGAGCACGACGCCTTCCCCGACGCGCTGTGCGACGCGCTGCGCTCGGCCGGCTTCCACCTCAACTACCTGCCGCGCGCCTGGGGCGGCACCTTCGAGTCCTTCGACCGCAGCCTGACCCTGGTACGGGCCGCGGCCCGCCGGGACGTCAACGTGATGCCCGGCACCATGTTCAGCATCATCGCCGCGACCTGCCTGCAACTGCACGGCAGCGCCGCGCAGCAGGACCGGGCCGCGCAGATCCTGCGCCGCGGCGGCGCCGTCGCCTTCGCGATGACCGAGGCCGGCCACGGCAGCGACCTGCTCGCCAACGAGGTCCGGCTCACCCCGGACGGCCTGCTGTACGGCGAGAAGTGGATGGTCGGCCTCGGGCTGCGCTGCGAGGCGGTCTACGTGGTCGCCCGCACCGGGGAGCGCGGCCCGGGCGCCTTCACCGCGGTGCTGCTCTACCTGGCCGGCGCCCCGGCCGGGCAGCTGGCCCGGGACCCCGCCCCCCGTACCGGCGGCATGCGCGGCATCGACTTCGCCTACCTGCGCTTCCACGGCCTGCCCGTACCCGGCGAGGCCCTGGTCGGAAAGCGGGGCGAGGCGCTGGAGATGGCGGTCAAGGCCCAGCAGGCGGTGCGGCTGATGAGCATGGCCGGCAGCCTGGGCTGCGCCGACACCGCGCTGCGGCTGAGCCTGGACTTCGCCGCCGCCCGCCGGGTCGGCCGCACCACGCTCGACCGGGCGCCGCACTCCCGCCGTGAACTGGCCGTCGCCTCGGCCGCGCTGCTCGCCGCGGACGCGGTCGCGCTGGCGGCGGCGCGCGGGGTGCACGTGGTGCCGGAGGCGTTCAGCGTGTGGGGGCTGGCCGCCAAGCACGTGGTGGCCGAGGCCGCCGACGACCTGATCCGCCGCTGCGGGTCGGTGCTCGCCACCCGGTCGGTGCTGCGCGACGGGCTCTTCCAGAAGCTCCAGCGCGACTCGGCGGTGGTCCGGGTGATCGACGCCAGCGCGCTCGCCAACCTCCGCTCGTACGCGGGCCAGTTGCCCACCCTCATCAAGGAGCGGGGGGCGGCGGAGCCGGACGCGGTGCGCGCGGTCTTCGCGCTCGACGCGGGCCTGCCCCCGTACGAGCCCGCCCGGCTCGACCTGTTCACCCGCGGCCTGGACCCGGTGCTCGCCGCGCTGCCGCAAGCGGCGCAGGTGCTCACCGACGCGCTCGGCGACGGCCCCGAGGACCGCGAAGTCGCGGCGCTCGCCGAGCAGTTGGCCGGAGCGGTGGACGAACTCCGCGCCCTCGCCGGCCAGGCCCGGCGCCCCGGCGCCGACCCCAACGCGCTGGTCGACCTCGCCGAGCGCTACGCCTGGCTGCACGCCGCCGCGGCCTGCCTCCACCTGTGGTCGGCCAACCGGCACACCGCGCTGTACGGCACCGCGCCCGGCGCCACCGGCTGGCTCGGCGCCGCGCTGGCCTACCTGCTCGCCCGCGCCGACGGCGCCGACCCCCGCCGCCGCGCCGCCGCGCTGCTGCCCGCACTCGACGCCGTGGCCGCCCTGCGCGACGGCGACCGGCTCTTCACCGCCCTGCCCGTACGCCTGGCCGCCCACCGCGAGGAGTCCTGATGCCCAAGGCCGACCTGACCGCCCTGGCGGCACGGCTCGAAGCGCACCTCGGCGACCCGCACGACCCCGCCGCCCGGATGCCCTTCACCCGGATCATGGAACTGGACGAACGCGAGGAGTACCCGCACGAGTTCGTCGGCGACCTGCGCGGCTGGGGCGTGCCGGAGTACGCCCTGCCCGGCGAACAGGGCGGCCGCGCGGGCGACGTGGAGGCCGAGTTCAACCTCGTCCGGCTGATCGCCCGCCGCGACCCGACCACCGCCACCGCGCTGATCATCACCAACCTCAGCTTCATGCCGGTGTGGATCGGCGGCAGCCAGGAGCAGAAGCAGCGCGTCGTGGACGACGTCAAGCGCGGGCTGCGGCTGTCGTGGGGCCTGTCCGAACGCGGACACGGCAGCGACCTGCTCGCCAACGAGATGACCGCCGAGAAGGTGCCCGGCGGCTACCTGCTGACCGGCGGCAAGTGGCTGATCGGCAACGCCACCCGCTCCGACGGCATGTGCGTGTTCGCCCGCACCGGCGCGCGCGGCGGCCCCGGCGGCTTCTCGATCTTCGTACTGGAGAAGCGGAGCACGCCGGTCGGCTCGGTGGTGGAGCTGCCGCGCGAACGGCTGCACGGGCTGCGGGCGATGGACATCAGCGGCATCGAGGTGGACGGGGTCTTCGTGCCCGACGACGCGCGGATCGGCGCCGAGGGCCAGGGCCTGGAGATCGCGATCAAGGCCACCCAGACCGCCCGCGCCCAGATCAGCAGCATCGCCCTGTCCGCGGTGGACACCGGGCTGCGGCTGACCCTGGACTTCACCGAGTGGCGGGTCATCCTCGGCAAGGCGGTCAGCGACATCCCCTACAGCCGCCGCCAGCTGGCCGAGGTCTTCGCCGACCTGATGGTGTGCGACGCGGTGAGCCTGGGCGCGGTCCGCGCGCTCCAGGTGGTGCCGCAGCAGGTCAGCGTCTGGTCGTCGGTGGCGAAGTACTTCGTGCCCACGGCCCTGGAGCAGACCATGTCGCAGCTGAGCGTGGTGCTCGGCGCCCGCTTCTTCCTGCGCGGCCACCCGCACTACGGCGTCTACCAGAAGATGCTGCGCGACCTGCTGGTGGCGAACTTCGCCGACGGCAACACCGTGGTGAACCTGCGCAACCTCGGCAGCCAGCTGGAGGCGCTGCTCGCCTCGGCGACGGGCGCGGGGGAGGAGACCCGGGCGGCCGCCGCCGAACGCGCCGCGGTCCTCTACGGCATCGACCGCGCGATGCCGCCCTACCGGCCCTGGGAGCAGGAGCTGCACGCGCGCGGCATGGACGACGCGGTGCTGGCCGCGCCGGACGGTGTACGGCGGCTGCGCGCCCTGGCCGAGCAGGCCAAGGAGGAGGAGCGGGACCGGCTGGCGCGCGCGGCCGACACCGCCGCCGAACTCCTCGGCCACGCCGGCTCGATCGCCGAGCGCACCGCCGCGCTGCGGGCCGCGCTCGGCCGGGAGTACGCGCAGTCCGCGGAGCTGTTCGACCTGGTCAAGGAGTACTGCCTGGTGCACGCCGCGGCCGCGTGCGTGCTCACCTTCGTGCACTCGCACGGCGCGCTCGACGACCCGTTGCCCAACGCCGCTCTGCTGCTGCTCCAACTGGAGCGGCTACGAAGGAGGTTGCGGCCGCACGAGGCGGTCACGGACGCGTCGGACACCGACGAGGTGATGCGGGTGATGCGGCTGATGCACCGCGAGAACCGGCTCTTCTCGCACTGGCAGTTCCCGCTCGCCGAGCGCACCGCCGACCTGTCCGCGGCCCGCAGCTGAGCCGCACCAGGACCCGTACGCACGCCGCCTGCCGCGGCGACCGACGTGAGGAGGAGGCCCCCGTGACGCACCGCACGACCGACCCGACCCGCCCGTACCGCGCGGAACAGCCGTCCTCCGCAACCCGGTTGGCGGACGACCCGGCGGCACCGCGGCTGTGGCTGCTGCCCGAGCACGCCGTGCCGCGGTTCGCCGCCGAGACCGGCGGGCTGCGGCTGCTCACCGCCGACGAGCGGGCCCGGCACGCCCGGCTGCCCACCGAGGGCGCCCGGCGCCGCTACCTGGGCGCGCGGCTGCTCTCGCGCCACGCGCTCAGCGCCGCCACCGGACTGCCGCCCGAGCAGTGGCGGTTCCGCCACGGGCCGTTCGGCCGCCCCGAGCCCCAACCGGCCGCGGACGGCATACGGTTCAACCTCGCCCACACCGACGGCCTCATCGCGTGCGTGGTCACCCGGGGCGGCGCCTGTGGGGTGGACGTCGAGCGCGCCCCCGCCTCCCCGGAGGCGGTCGCCCACCTCGCCCGCCGCTTCGCCGCCCCCGAACAGGCCGAACTGGCCGCCCTGACGGAGGCGGAGCGGCGGGCCCGCTTCAGCGAACTGTGGGTGCTCAAGGAGGCCTACCTCAAGGCGCTGGGCACCGGCCTGACCCGGCCGCTGTCCGGCTTCACCTTCACCGGCCCGCGCCCGCGCCCGTATGCGAACCCGCGCCCGTATGCGAACCCGCAGCCGTACGCCCGCCGCCCGCAGCCGTACCCGTACCCGTACCCGTCCGCAGCCCCCGACGACCGTGTCACCGTCGACGACCCCGAGCTGGCCCCGGGGGAGCGCGACCGCTGGCGCTTCGACCTGCTCCACCCCGGCCCGGACCACGTCCTGGCCGTGGCCGCAGCCGACGGGCGCCCAGACGCCCCGCACTGCACCGATCTCCTCGACCTCCCCGCCGGACTGTGAAGGAAACCGTCATGCCGCTGAACCCCGCCCCACGCGTTGCGATCGTCGGTGCCGGTGCCGCAGGGATCTCCGCCGCCTACCACCTGCGCGACCGCGCCCGGATCACGCTCTTCGAGCGGGAGAACCGCCTCGGCGGCCACGCCAACACCGTGGAGGTCGAGGAGAACGGCAAGGTCCTCGGCATCGACACCGCGTTCGTCGTCTTCAACCGCCCGGCCTACCCCAACATCTACCGTTTCTTCGAGGAGTTGGGGGTGGAGCCGGTCCAGCACCTGGGCGGCTTCAACTTCTTCGACCTCGACAGCGGCCTGGAGTACGGCACCACCGAACTGGCCTGGAGCGAGGAGGAGGTGCGGGCGCACTACGGCCAGACGCACCCGCGGTTCCTCACCATCTGGCGCGAGGCCCGCCGCTTCCACACCGAGGGCCGCAAGGACTTCGTGCGGGGGCGCGCCGACATCCCGCTGGGCGAGTACCTCGACCGCGGCGGCTACAGCGCGGAGTTCCGCCACTCGTACGTGATCCTGCTGTGCTCCGCGGTCTGGTCGGTGCCGGCCGAGCTGATCTGGCAGATGCCGGCGGCCACGGTCATCGCGTTCTTCCTCGGCCACGACGAGGGCGGGCTCGGCGGGCAGCGGGTGGACTGGCGCACCGTCGGCGGCGGTTCGATCTCCTACGTCCGCAAGGCGATCGCCGCCATCGGCCCGGAGCTGCGGATCGCCGAGCCGGCCACCGGGGTGCGCCAGGACGCCGACGGGGTCACCGTGACCACCGCCCGCGGCAGCGAGACCTTCGACTACGCGGTGCTGGCCGCCCACGCCGACGAGTCGCTGGCGCTGCTGGAGAACCCCACCGAGCGGCAGCGGGCCGTCCTCGGCCCGATCCACTACAACCGGTCCCGGGTGGTGCTGCACACCGACGCCTCGGTGATGCCCGGCACCCGCGAGCGCTGGGAGGCGTGGAACTACGGCAAGGTCTCCGTCAACGGCACCGCCGGCACCTACGTCGCCTACTACATGAACAAGCTGCACGGCTTCACCGCCGAGCAGGACTACTTCGTCACCCTGGACTACCCCGGCACGATCGACCCGCAGCGGGTGATCGCCGAGTTCCCGTACACGCACCCGATCATCGACGTCCGCGTGCGGGAGCTCCAGAAGGACATCTACCAGGTCAACGAGGGCACCCGGGTGAAGCTCTGCGGGTCCTACTTCCACTCCAAGCAGCTGCATTGGGACCAGATCGGCTCGCACGAGGCGGCCTTCTCCTCCGGCATGGAGGCCGCCGCCCAGCTCCTGCGCGAACTCCCCGGCCACTGACGCGAAAGGCAGGCAGCGCACATGACCGCCATCGACGACACGGCGTACGAGGAACGGCACCGGCTGCTCACGCTCAGCTGGTGGCAACTGGTGTGCATGAGCGCGGGGGTGCGCCCGGCGGTCGATCCGGAGGCCCACCCGGGCACCCACCCGGACGGGCCGGACGGCGAGGCTCCGGCCGAAGCCGCCTGATCCTGACCGTGCTTCTGCTTCTGGTTCCGCTACTGCCCGTACCCGTACGTGCCGCCGGACCGCGGCCCGGCGGGCGACCCGGTGGGCGGTCCACCGGACCGCCGCCCGGGGCCCGCGGTCCGGGCGGCGGGGGCGGGCCGCTCACCGGCTGTGCCGCTTCGCGGACTCGTTCTCCTGGGCGAGTCGGCGCAGCGCCAGCAGGGCCGGCTCCAGCAGGATCGTCAACAGCACGGCCCGCTCGGCCCGTTCGAGCAGGTCGTCCTCCTCGTCGAGCTGGTCGAGGTCGAGCACCGCGGTCTCCTCGGCGATCCGGGCGTAGGGCAGCAGCGAGCGCCAGCTGTAGTCCGCGCCGAGGGAGCGCATCGTCTCCAGCGTCTCGGCGACGACGCCCTGTGCGGGGGAGTAGGGGGAGATCTCCCAGCCCATCTCCGCCAGCAGCTCGTCCACCTCGGACGGGTCGGCATCCGCCTCGGACGGGTCCGTCTCCGTCTTCGTCTCGGCCGTCTCCGTCTCCGCCTCCGTCTCGGCCGGGTGCGGGCCCGTCCCCGCCGGGTTCGGCTCCTTCCCGGCCGGGCCGCGCACCGGCTCGGCGTTCTCCTTGTCCACCGGCCGGGCGCCCAGCACCAACCCGAGCACCTGGTGCAGGTCGGCCTCGTTCTCGGAGACCGCGCCCAGTACGTCCCTGGTCTGCTGCACGGTCAGGCCGCGCACCCCGATCAGCGCCCGGATCAGCCGCAGCCGCCGCAGGTGCTGGTCGCCGTACTCGGCCTGGGTGGCCGCGGTGGCCCGCCCCGGCGGCAGCAGGCCCTCGCGCAGATAGAACTTGATGGTCGCGTTCGGGACTCCGCTGCGGCGGCTCAGCTCGGAGATGCGCAAGACGTTCCTGCTCTCGACTGGCAATTGGGTACTGGCACTGTCTAGTATAGATACTGCCACTCACTAATTATGAAGGCAGGGGTTACGGTGCCCACTCTTCCCTGGACGATTCCGAATCCGGCCGCGCCGAACACCGAGGCGTTCGTCATGGCATCCCGGTTCGAGGTGCGGTCCGCCAAGGACGTGCCCCGCTTCTTCGCGAAGTCGCTGGTGGCGTGGCGCCAGGTGCGGGCCGCCCGGGGCGCGCTCGGGGCCTCGCTGATCGCCCAGCCGCTGAAGCGCACCTTCTTCACGCTCTCCGCCTGGGACACCCGGGACTCCCTCTACGCCTTCGCCAAGACCGCTCCGCACCGGGACATCATGACGAGCCTGCGGCCCACCTGCCGCGACTCGACCTTCACCTTCTGGACCGTCCCGGTCGGGCAGCTGCCGATCACCTGGGACGACGCCAAGCAGCACCTCGCCGAGCAGGCGCGGGCCGACGAGGCCGGCCGCCGCGCCGCCGCCTCCTGACCTGACGGCCGCCGGCCGGCCTGCGCCGCCCGCCCCGAACACCCGGCCCGGGGTCCCCCGTCCCCGGGCCGGGGCCCACCACCGGTCGGCCATGGCGCCGACACCTGCAAAGGAGTGTCATGAGCACGATGAAAGAGGAGGGCGTGGCACCGCCCTCCGCGGAACCCGGGGCCGGCGGCCGCACCCTGCCGCTCTGGCTGACGATCGCCGCGTGCAGCGTGCCCATGTTCATGGTCGCGCTCGACAACCTCGTCGTCTCCACCGCGCTCCGCACGCTCGCGGTCAAGCTCCACGCGTCCAGCCAGGACCTCCAGTGGTTCGTCAACGCCTACGTCCTGAGCTTCGCCTGCCTGCTGCTGACCGGCGCCGCACTCGGAGACCGCTTCGGCCGCCGGAAGGTCTTCCTCGGCGGCATCGCGATCTTCACCCTCGCCTCGATCGGCTGCGGCCTGTCGGACACCAGCGGCCAGCTGATCTTCTGGCGGGTCGTCGAGGGCTTCGGCGGCGCGGCCGTGATGCCGCTGTCGATGACACTGCTGGGCGCCGCGGTGCCCGCCCGCCGGCGCAGCCTCGCACTCGGCCTGTGGTCCGCGTTCAGCGGGCTGGCCATCGCCATGGGCCCGGTGGTCGGCGGCGCGGTCGTCGACGGCCTGGCCTGGCAGTGGATCTTCTGGATCAACGTCCCCGTCTGCGTGGTCGCCATCCCGCTGGTGGTCTTCGTGCTGCGGGAGAGCAAGGTCCCCGACACCCACCTGGACCTGCTCGGCATGGTGCTGGCCACCGCCGGGCTGGTCGCGGTGGTCTGGGGGATCGTCAACGGCCAGCAGGACGGCTGGTCCTCCGGCCGTATCCTCGGCGCCTTCGTCGGCGGCGCGGTCCTGCTGCTGCTCTTCCTGTTCTGGCAGCGCCGGGCGGCGCACCCGCTGCTCCCGCTCCGGCTCTACCGGGCCCGGGCGTTCGTGCTGACCAACATCGTCTCCGCGAGCATGTACTTCGGGGTCTTCGGCTCGATCTTCATGCTCTCCCAGTACCTCCAGATCGCGCCGCACCGCACCCCGCTGCACGCGGGCCTGCTGACCCTGGCATGGACGCTGATGCCGATGGTGATCGCACCGGTCGCCGGCCTGCTCACCGACCGCGTCGGCGGCGGGCGGCTGATGGCGCTCGGGCTGTTCCTCCAGGCGATCGGCCTGGCATGGATCAACCTCGCCGCCACCGCGGACACCCCCTACTCGCACCTGGTCGGCGGCATGGTCATCGGCGGCGCCGGCATGGGCTTCGTCTTCGCGCCCACCGCCGCGGTGGTCCTCGCCTCGGCCGGGCCCCGGAACCAGGGGCAGGCGTCCGGCGCCAACAGCACCGTCCGGGAGATCGGCGGCGCGCTCGGCGTCGCGGTGCTCGGCACCGTCTTCGCCCGCAGCGGCAGCTACCTCGGCGCGCAGCAGTTCGTCCACGGGCTGCACCCGGCGACGTGGGTCGGGGTGTGCGTGGTCGTGGCGGGCGGGATCTGCGCGCTGTTCATCCCGCGTGACGTGTCGCCGCCCGCGGAGCCGGCCGAGGACGGCGACACGTCCGAGGGCGAGCCGGCCGAAGCCGCCCCGTCCGAAGGGGCCGTGGCCGAGGGCGCGACCGTGGTCGGGCTGCGCGCGGTGCGGCCCGCGGCGGACTGACCCGGGACCCTACCGGGCGCCGCACCCGGGACCGTACGGGCGGGGCGCCGCAGCACCCGGGACCGTACGACCCGCCCGGTTCCTGTGACTCCGTGGCACGCGCCGTCCTCCCTTGGCCCTGGGCGGCGTGTGCCACGGACCCGTCTGCGCTGCGATGCCCTCCGCTGCCGCCCTCCACCGCCCTTCGCCGGGAGGGTGCGCCACCCGGTCGACGCCGGGCGCGACCAACGGCGGCATCCGCCACCGTCCCGGTCGTGTCCGCCGTGCCCGCCGGCCGGACCTGCCGCAGGATCGGGACCGCGAGCGGGCGCGGGCCCGCGGGCGGCGGGCGCGTACGGAGAGGGCGGCGGCTCATGCACGGCAGCGGGCAGCAGGCGTCCCGGCGGCGCCCCGACGAACCCGCCGCATCCGCCCCGCCGGCCCCCTCCCCACCACCGGCCCCGACCGACGCCCCCCGCGGTGACGCCGCCCGTACGGGACCGGCCCCCGGTCGGCGCCAGGTGCTGCGCGCGGCCGCGTCGGGCCTGGTTGCCGTCACCGCCGCCGGGTGCGGCGCCGGTACGCACCACGCCCACCCCACCCCCTCCGCGCGCCCCACCCCCGACCCGGGCGCCTTCCGCCTGACCGGGCACGCCGCGCCCAAGGGCACCAAGGACTGGCGGCTCGGCCCGACCGGCCCGCCGCACGCGATCGAGGGCTACGCGGACCGGGTCAGTGTGCTGCCGGGCGAGACCGTCGGGCTGCACGTGTCGACCCCCTCCCGCACCTTCCGCGTCTCCGCCTACCGCGTCGGCTGGTACGGCGGCGCGCAGGCGGCCCTGGTGTGGGCCTCGCACACCGCGCGCGGCGGACGGCAGGACCGGCGCAGCACCACCCTCGACACGCGCATGATCAGCGCCGGCTGGGACCGCGCCATGGAGATCCCGACCACCGGCTGGCCCGCGGGCGCCTACCTGCTGCGGCTGGAGGCCGACAGCGGCCACCAGCGGTACGTCCCCCTGGTGGTCCGCTCGACCGCCGCCCGCGGCCGCACCCTGCTCATGCACGCCCCGGCGACCTGGCAGGCGTACAACGACTGGGGCGGCAGCTGCCTCTATTACGGCTCGGACGGCTCCTACTCCCGCCGCTCCTACGAGGTCTCCTTCGAACGGCCCTATGCCAAGAACGGGGCCGAGAAGTTCCTCGTCTACGAACGGGCCGCCGTGGTCCTCGCCGAGCGCTCGGGCATCCCGCTCGCGTACACCACCGGGGTGGACGTCCACCGCGACCCGTCGGTGCTGGCCGGCGCCACCACCGCGGTCTCGCTCGGCCACGACGAATACTGGACGCCCGAGCAGCGCCGGCACGTCACCGCCGCCCGCGACAAGGGCACCAACCTCCTCTTCCTCGGCGCCAACACCTGCTTCCGCCGGGTCCGGCTGGCACCGGCCACCGGCGGGGCCCCGCCGGCTGTGGTGTGCTTCAAGACCGACTACTACGACGACCCGTACCTGGCCGACCACCCGAAGATGGCCACCACCGACTTCCGCGCCGGACCGGGCGCCGACCCGGAGTCGTCCCTGACCGGCGTCCTGTACGAAGGCTTCCCGGTTGACGCCCCGTTCGTCGTCCAGAACCCCGACCACTGGGCCTTCCGCGGCACCGGGGTCCGCCGCGGCGAGAGCTTCGCCCACCTCGTCGGCGTCGAGTACGACCGCGTCACCCCCAGCGCCCCCACCCCGGCGCCGATCGAGGTCGTCGCGCACTCGCCGCTGGTCTGCCACGGGCGGCACAGCCACTCCGACTCCGCGTACTACACCGCCCCCGGCGGTGCCGGCGTCTACGCCACCGGCACCATGCGCTGGGTCGAGGGCCTCATGGCGGGCACCGGCCTCGACGGCCGCGACCACGGCATGGACGCGCGCACCCGGGAGTTCGTCACCAAAGTCACCGACAACCTCCTCACCGGCTTCGCCCAGGGTCCCGCCCTCCACCGCCACCCCGCGCCGCGCCCCAACCTCTCCCGCCTCTACCCGTCCTGAGTCCTCAAGATCTCTTGACCGCTCGCGAAGGCAACGCAAAAAGCTCTGCCAGGGCTCGGAAGAAGGCATAGTGTGTCTCTCGTCCCGCCGGGCAGCGGGCTGACCGCAACGACATCCGGCCGCGGCTTCCTTCGGGGAAGCCGCGGCCGGGGCGGGAAGCGCGGTGTTCAGACGGGGACGGTGATCGAGACGGTGTTGCCCTTGTCCGAGAGCAGAATGCATTTCGCCGGGTCGACCGCCGCCGTGAACGGCATCGAGTCGGCGGATACAGCCGCCGGCGCGATGTCCCCTTCGGGGGGCGGGGCGCCTCGCAGTGCGATGGCGATGACCGCCGCGCCGGCGGGTTCCGGCGACGCGGTGACGGATATCGCCTCGCCGACGGGTCTCGGCGATGCGGTTGCTGCCATCGCCGGGGTGGCGAGCAATGTGAGGCCGGGCAAGATTGCTCCCAAGGCGACGGCAGTCTTGATCAGGGGGATTGAACTCAAGCGAGACTCCGGTCCATGATCGACAGGGGCAGAGTCCCGCAGATTACGGCACCGGTGAGGTCGCACGCGAGTTCGCGCGAGCGCGCCGGAAATAGTATAAAGGTACGTTGCTCAGGCGTCCGCCGAGCCGTCCAGGGTCTCTAACCGCTGCGCTATGGCGTCCGCCGCCCGGTGGTTCTGTGCTCGGGCGGCCGCAAGGGCTCGCCGTAAAACTTCGCATGCATTCGGCATATGCCCCGATGCCGTCAGTGTATCAGCGAGTACCACCTGCGACTCCACGACCTCGTCCAGGTCGTGAATTCTGGTAGCGGTCATGACAGCCTCTTCGAGATGGGCCCGGGCGCTGTCGAGCCGCTCTTCGTCGAGCTCGGTGCGTCCGATGCCGCGGAGCGCCTGCGCCGTCTGGTGGGCCGCCCCGATGTCCCGTGCGACCTGGAGGGCATCCGTGAAGGACGTCGTCGCCTCTCCGAAGGAGCCGCGCTTGCGATGCGCCTCGCCCATGCTGACGAGGACGTCCGCATAGCTCTTCCGGTCGTCCAGTGAAAGGAAGACCGGCAACAGCGAGCGGCACAACTCCAGCGCTTTTTCCGTCTCCCCGAGTTCGATGAGGATATCGGCGAGGCTACTGCGTGCCGTCGCTCTGTCGTAGCGGTTTCCCGAGGCGTCCAGTAAAGGAATTGCTTCCTCCGAGGCCTGCCGGGCGAGATCTATCCTTCCGATTCTCAGAAAAGCGTCGGAGAGATTGTTCAGAGCAACGGCTGCCGCCTTCTTCTGGCCGATCTCGATCGAGTGGGCGCGGGATCTCCGGAAATTCTCGATGGCCTTTTCGTTTTCGCCCAGATAAAGGCTCGCCACGCCAATATTGTTTGCCAGGCGGGACTGGTCGCCGCGGCTGCCGAGGTCGGCGTATATGTCGTAGGAATTCTGGAAGCATTCGAGTGCGGCCGCGTGTTCCCCGCGGTGCCACTGGAGGGCGCCGACCGCCCGGAGGGCCTCCGCCTCGGCGGGGCGGTCGCCGGCCGCGCGGGCGATCTCCAGCGCGGGTCGTGCCGCGTCGGCTGCTTCCCCGTACTGGCCGGTGCTCGCCAGGGCATTGGAGAGGCCGAGCAGCGCGCGGCACAGGACGGGTCGGGGGCCGTCCTGCGACCAGTGGGCCACCGCGTGCCCCAGTACCTCGACGGCGTCCTGCCAGTGGCATTCGGAGTCGAGGAATCCCGCGACGCAGAACGCGAGGCGGGCGGCGCTTTCGGGGCTTCCGTGGCGCCGGGCGAATGCCTCTACCGCCATGACGTTCTCGCGTTCGGTGTCCAGCCACCGCCTTGCGGCGTCGGCGTCAGCCCAACTCGGCAGCTCGCAACGGTATGTGACGGGCCATGAGATCGCGCGCAGGCGGTCGGGATATGCCAGCCGGTCGGCAGCGTCGACGGCCTGAACGTAATAGCTGATCATCCGATCGACGATCCGGGCGCGCACATGATCGTCATCCTCCGCCTTGGTGAGGCCGAAGGCGTAATGCCGTAGAAGATCATGGAATTGATAGCGCTCGGGTACGGGCTCACGTAAGAGGTGATATGTCAGGAGGTCTTCCAGCAGCCGTTCCGCGGTTCCCAGGGGAAGGCCCAGGGCAGCGGCGGCGGTCTCGGCGGTGAAGTCGGGACCGGGGAGCAGGCTCAGCTGCCGGAAGGTTCTGCGTTGCGCTCTGGTCAGGGTCCGGTAGGAGAGGTCGAAGGCTCGGGCCACTTCGTGGTCGGCGTCCCGCATCTCGGCCAGGCGCTCGGGGCTGCGCAGCAACCGGTCGCGGAGGGTGGCGAGGGTCCACGCGTTGCGAGCCTGGAAGCGGTTGGCCACGACTTCGATGGCGAGCGGAAGGAAGCCGCACAGGCGGACGATCCGCCGTACTTCGACCGTGTCCCGGGTGCGCTCCTCACCCGCGAACCTCCGGAACAGCGCGACCGCGTCGTCCCCGGGGAGGACGTCGAGCAGGATGTTGCGTGCGCCGGGCAGCCCGCTGATGTGCCGCCTACTGGTCAGGATGACCAGAGAGGGCGTGTCGCTCGGCAGCAGCAGGCGTACCTGGTCGGCGTCGAGGACGTCGTCGAGCACGATGACGGCACGGCGCTCGGCCAGCATCGTGCGCCACAGGTCGGCCCGCCCCTCCACGTCGACGGGGATGTCCTCCGCGGGTGCGCCGATCAGCCGCAGCAGCACGGCAAGTGCCGCGTCCGGGCTGAGCGGCTCCTGGAGCAGGGAGTGCGCGCGCAGGTCGAGGTAGAGCTGCGCGGCTGGGTAGGCGCCGGCGAGTTCCGCGGCGGTGTGCACCGCGATGGCGGTCTTCCCGACGCCCGCCATGCCGCTGACGGTCTCCAGCGCGAGGACCGATCCTCCGCGGGCGGCGTCGACGGACCCGGTCAGGGCGCGCAGTTCGGTGTCCCGGCCGATGAGCGGCGGCTGGTGGGGGAGGTTCCGAGGCGAGCGGGCAGGTGCGGGGTCGGGCTGCGGCGCGGTGGCCACCGCCGGCCCGGGAGCGGTCGTGGCCGCCCGGACCAGGTCTGCCGCCGGGGCTCGGTTCAGGATGCCGAGGTGGATGCGTTCCAGCGCGGCCCCCGGCCGGGCGCCGTACTCCTCCATCAGCAACCGGCGGGCCTGCTCGTGTACGCGCACCGCGTCGGTGAACCGCCGGCTGCCGTAGTAGGCGAGCATGAGATGCCCCAGGAGCGTCTCGTCGCCCGGATACTGCGCCACGAGTGCGGAGATCTCGCTGACGCTCTCGGCGAACCGGCCCAGCCGCAGTTCCGCGCCGAGCCGGGACAAGGTGGCGGCCAGGTGGCGTTCGGACATCATCCGCCGGGCCGTCTCGGCCCACTGGCCGGGCAGCCCGGCCAGTGCCTCGCCCTGCCAGAGCGCGTCGGCCGACGCGAGGGCTTCCACGGCGGTCCGGTCCTCGCGGCGGACGGCTTCGGCCACCAGCCGCTGGTAGCGGTGCCAGTCCACGGAGTCGGGTTCGGCTTCGAGGACGTAGGTGTGGGCACGGGTCACGATGCGCGGTGCGTCGGGGCCGCCGGCCGCGCGCCGTAGGCGCCCCCGCAGCCGTGAGACATAGGTGTGGGCGTTCTCGCGGGCATGGTCCGGCGGCGCTCCGTCCCACAGCCGGCCCACCAGTGCGTCCAGTGCGATCGGGCGCCCCGCCTCGAGTGCGAGGGCGGCCAGCAGCGTCCGCTCCTTCACCGATCCGAGTTCCTGGCGCTCGCCGTCGACCCACAGCGCCACCGGTCCCAGTATGTGGAATTCCACCAGCGCCCCTCCCCGCTGGTCCGTCCCTCACGACGAGGATGGCACCGGTGGGGAAAAGGTGCCATACCCTCCAGAAGTGTGGCCGGATCGCCCCGCGCGCCGGCTTGCCGTCTTCCGGGGCAGGGGCCGCGGATGGCGTAGTTGTATTGACCCGCAGGGTTGTTGACTCGACTGATGGGGGGCTGGCCACCGAGCGCGGTGTGGCCGCGGTGATGGTTGTAGGTGTGGATGAATTCCGCCAAGGCATCGGTACGTTCGGCATTGCTGGCTTCGGGCGCACGTAGGCCCATTCGTCGAGCAGGGTGCGGTTCAGGCGCTCGACCTCGCCGTTCGTCTGCGGACGGTATGGTCGGGTCCGTTTGTGGACGATGCCGGCAGCGCTGAGGGTCTGACCGAACAGGCGGGATCTGTAGCAGGAGCCGTTGTCCGTGAGGACGCGTTCGACGGTGATGCCGTGGGCGGCGAAGAAGGCATTGGCTCGCTGCCAGAACGTCGCAGCGGTCTCCTTGCGTTCATCGGTGCGGACCTCGCTGTAGGCGAGGCGGGAGTGATCGTCGACGGCGGTGTGGACGAAGCTGTAGCCGATCACGGGGCTGCCGCCTTTTCGCGCGCTGGTCGTGGCTTGCCGGTTGGCGTCGGCCTGCTGCCGGGACATGATCCGATGCCCGCCGCCGTCGGGGATCTTGCCGAGCTTCTTGATGTCGACGTGGACCAGTTCGCCGGGACGCTCGCGTTCGTAGCGGCGGATGACCTGGCCGGTGGGCCGGTCCATCCAGCGCAGCCGGTTCATACCGTGGCGGGTCAGGACGCGATGCACTGTCGAGGCAGGCATTCGCAGAATCGGGCCGAGGCGTGCGGGGCCGAGTTTTCGTTCGCGGCGCAGCTCGCAGATGCGATTCTCGATGCCCGTGGGGGTGCGATGGGGTGTGGTGAGGGGCCGACTGGGACGGTCATAGAGACCTGTGTCGCCTTCGGCTCGCCAGCGCCGTACCCACTTGTGGGCGGTAGTGCGGGAGATGCCCATTTCGTCGGCTACATGGGCGACGGGCCTTCCTGCGCGGACACGATCGACCAGAAGGCGTCTGCCATGGACGGTCAACCGCGCGTTGGGATGGGACAGGAGCTGCCCCTCAGTCCGTGGCCGTTGCGTGCTGGGCGAAGTCAGGTAGCTCGGTGGACAGCAGTTCTTCTGCGCCGTTGTCGAGGAGCTGCTGCATTTGGGCGGAGCGGGGCAGCATGGTCTTCTCGTAGGTGAGGACGGCGTCGTCGACGGGGTCGTGCCGCACGATGGCGAGGGCGAGTTCGCAGGCGTCGAGCATCGCGAGGTTGACGCCGACGCCGAGAGGGGGCATCAGGTGGGCGGCATCGCCCAGGAGCGTGACGGTGGGGTTGTGTTCCCAGGTGTGCGGGACCGGCAGGGCGTTGATGGGGCGGTCGACGTAGCGGCCGTCGTTGTCGGTGAGCAGGCGGCGCAGGTCCGGTGACCAGTTGCGGTAGCGGTCGAGCAGGAGGGCGCGGATGCCGTCGGTGTCCTCGACGGTCAGGTCGGCCGCGGTGATCCAGTCGGCGGCGACGCGCTGGATGATGTAGACGCGGATGTGGTCGCCGCTGTTGCGCTGGGCGAACAGGCCGCGGTCGCCGTCGGCCGCTGCGGCGCTGCCCTGGCCGACGAGTTCGGCGATTTCGGGATGCCGGGTGTCGACGTCGTGGAACCAGGCTTCGAGGAAGCTGACACCCGTGTACTCGGGGGTGGCGTCGGAGACGGCGCGGCGGACCTTGGACCAGGCGCCGTCGGCTCCGACGACGAGGTCGGCCTCGATGACGGTGCCGTCGGCGAAGTGCAGTTGGCGAGGGCCGGTTTCGGGCCCTTGGACGGAGCGCAGGGT
Organism: Actinacidiphila sp. bgisy144; assembly: GCF_057708105.1. Lineage (NCBI taxonomy): Bacteria > Bacillati > Actinomycetota > Actinomycetes > Kitasatosporales > Streptomycetaceae > Actinacidiphila > Actinacidiphila sp. bgisy144. The sequence goes on from NZ_JBYIRM010000026.1 coordinate 97,238, forward strand.
GTGGCCCCAACGCACGGTGCCGGGCTCGAGTGAGTTCAGCAGGAGGTCGCGCAGGGCGCCTCGGTCGATCTCCGGCTTGAAGCGTTCGCCTTCTTGGGGAAGGTGGTGGAAGACGATGGTGCCAGTGGTGTCCAGCTGGCGCATCTCCTGTCCCTCGGGGCGTGAGATGCGGAAGAAGTCGTCGAGCAGTCCGGCTTCGCGCAGGGCGATCTGGCCGTTGTCCTCGTGGAGGTCGAGAGTGCCGCCCTGATTGCGGGCGTCGGGGCCGCTCTCGTGGTCGTAGACGGTGGCGGTGATGCCATGTCGCTGCAGGATACGGGCGCAGGTCAGGCCGCCGGGTCCTGCACCGATGATGGCGATGCGCGGGGTGGGGGTGCTGTTCATGGTGGAGCTCCGATCGTGTTGCGTGCGTGCTGTGTTGTCGTAGGCCGAGTCAGTTGGCGGCGGAGGCGGGGGTGTTCTCGGCCTTGGCGGCCGAGGGGGCGGGCGGTCCGGCCTTCTTTAGGGGGACTTCGATGACGCAGAGCGCGGCGAAGAAGGCGAGCGCGCACAGGATTGCGGCGGTCAGGAAGATGCGGCCGGTGCCGGTGGTGACCGCCTGGAGGTAGGCGTTCTTGGCGCCGGCGGGCAGGTGGTGCAGGGTGCCCGGGTCGGTTTCGGCGCCGACGGGCAGCGCGGGCTGGACAGCGCGGGTGAACAGCGAGCCGAAGGCGGCGACGCCGAGGGAGCCGCCCAGGGTGCGGAAGAGGTTGACGGAGCTCATCGCGGCGCCCATGTCGCGCAGGGACACGCTGTTTTGCGCGATGGTGCCCGACATCTGCATGGTGAAGCCCAGGCCGGTGCCGACGAGTGCCATGTACAGGCCGGTCAGCAGCGGTGAGGTGGCGGTGCTCATGGTGGCGAGGAGCCCGAGGCCGGCCGTGAGGGACAGGGTGCCGAGGACCGGGAAGATCTTGTACTTGCCGGTGGCCGACATGACCTTGCCCGCGATGGTCGAGACGATCACGACGGGGATCATCATGGGCAGCATCAGCAGCCCCGAGTTGGTGGCGGAGGCGCCCTGCACGGTCTGCTGGAACAGCGGCAGGTAGAGGCCGGCGCCGAACATGACCACACCGGCGACGAGGATCAGCACCATCGCGAGCGGGAAGTTGCGGTGGTTCGTGAACACGCTCAGCGGCAGCAGCGGCTCAGCGGTCCTCTTCTCCACGGAGATGAACGCGGCCAGTCCGATCACGGCCACGGCGCCGAGGGTGAGGATCTGCCAGGAGCCCCAGGCGTAGGTGGTCCCCGCCCAGGTCGCGGCCAGCACGATCGCGGTGACGGAGCCGGTCAGCAGCCCGATGCCCGCCCAGTCGATCTTCGCCTTGATGCGCTGGGCGGGCACATGCAGCTTCAGCCACAGCCACGCCAGGGCGACCAGACCGAGGGGCAGGTTGACGTAGAAGGCCCAGCGCCAGTCGAAGTGGCCGGTGACGAACCCGCCGAGGAGCGGGCCGCCGATGGTGCCGATCGCCATCACCGAGGCGGTCATGCCCTGGTACTTGCCGCGCTCGCGGGGCGGCACGAGCGCGCCGATCAGAGCGAAGGCGCCCGCGCCGATCCCGCCGGCGCCGATGCCCTGCACGACACGGAAGGCGATCAGCTCGGTCATCGACTGGGCGGCCCCGCACAGCGCGGATCCGACGAGGAACACAGCGATCGACGCCAGATACATGGGCTTGCGGCCGAACAGGTCGCCGAACTTGCCCCAGATCGGCGTCGTGATGGCGGTGATCAGCGTATAGGCGGTGACCACCCAGGAGATGTGCTCCAGGCCGCCCAGGTCGCCGACGATCGTCGGCATCGCCGTGCTCACGACCATGTTGTCGAGCATGGACAGGAGCATCGCGAGCATGATGCCGAGCAGCACCCAGCGCACGTTCTTGGGGACGGCCGAGGGCGCGGAAGTAGCAAGGGAATCGGACGTGGACATGCCTGATCACTCCTTTCGGAGAAGAAAAGCGGAAAGAGAAGCGCAAGAGAGAGGGCCGCGGGGCTGTGGCCCCACGGCGACCACTCCAGAAGAGCACAACGGTTCAATAAGTGCAACCGCACAACTTTTATAACCGGGCAACCCGGCGGGGTAGAGTCTGAGCATGAGCAACACCGAGAACGGCTCCGCACCAGTGGGGCGCCGCGAGCGCAAGAAGGCCGCCACCCACCAGGCCATCGCCGATGCCGCGCTGCGCCTGTTCCTGGAGCGCGGCTACGACGACGTCGGCATCCGTGAGATCGCCGAAGCCGCAGATGTGTCCACCACCACGCTGTTCAAGCACTTCCCGGTCAAGGAAGCCCTCGTCTTCGACGAAGACGCGGACCGGGAGGCGCACCTGCTCGCAGCCGTACGCGAGCGCCCCAAGGGTCAGTCGATCCCCGCGGCACTGCGCGAGCACGCGTTGCGCTCTCGCATGGCCACGGCAGGCAGCGACGCCCGTTTCACCGCCTACCTCGACCTCGTGAACAGCACGCCGGCCCTGCGTGACTACTCACAGGGCATGTGGCTGCGCCACACCGCCGCCCTGGCCCAGGTCATCGCCGAGGAGAGCGGCCGGCCGGCCGACGATCCCAGTTGCACCGCCCTGGCCTGCTTCGCCCTCGAAGCGCCCCGCGCGGCCCGCGAACACGACGACCCCCGCCAGGCGATCACCGCCGCCTTCGATCTCCTTGAGAACGGCTGGCAGGCCCTCACCTCCGGCGGATGAGCCTCGCTACCCCTCGGCCACGGCCGCAAATCATCGGCTCATGAAGTCCGCCGAGAACGACTGCGGTACGCCACCTTCTGGATCACCTGGGCGGAATACGTCTCGCGGCTCACGGGCAGGACCACCAATCGCCTGGCGGAGTACGGCGCGGCCAGCGCCCCGACGATCGCCCCTGTCACTGTCAACAACGCTCGTGGTCAATACACGTGTGCACGGCGGGCTGCATGTGCACGCGGCGCCCCCCGGTGACACCCGCCGGCTTCCGGACGGTCGGCCGCTTCGCGTACGGGACCGCGGCCCGGCAGGGCGCGTACGGAGTGGCGGGCTGCGGCGCCCGCGGGGAAGGGAGAGCGGCTCGGGCGTACCTTATGTGCTGTTCGGACCTAAAATCTGCCGTATGGACCTGCGGCGGCTGGACGACCTGACGGAGCGGACACCGCCGCTGGCGATCGTGATCCCGCTCGCCCTCGTGGTCGTCATCACCGTCGCGGACACCGTCTCGCCCCGGGAGGTGTTCCTCAGCCCGCTGCTGGTGGTCGCGCCCGCGCTGACCGCGTCGTTCGCCGGGCCGTGGCGCACCGCGCTGATCGCGCTCTTCGCGGTGGGCGGGCAGCTGCTCGTCGCGGCGGTGACCGGCGAGTCGGGCACGCAGCCGCGGGTGTGGCAGCTGGTCGCGCTGGTCGTGCTGTCGATCCTGCTGGTCTTCTTCAGCTACGTCCGCGAAGGCCGCAGCCGCCAGCTCAGCCGGGTCCGGCTGGTGGCCGAGACCGCGCAGCGGGTGCTGCTGCGGCCGCCGCCGGAGCAGGTCGGGCCGCTGCGCATCGCCTGGCGCTACCTCGCCGCCGAGGACGACGCGCAGATGGGCGGCGACCTGTTCGCCGTCACCCGCAGACGCCCGGACCTGACCCGGGTGATGATCGGGGACGTGCGCGGCAAGGGGCTGCCCGCGATCGGGGAGGCGTCGGCGGTGCTCGGCGCGTTCCGGGAGACGGCGCGGTACTGCGACACGCTGCCCGGGCTGGTGGCGGCGCTGGAGGAGCGGGTCATCCGCGACATGGAGGAGGTCGCGGAGAGCCGGGAGGACCCGGGCGAGCACTTCATCACCGCGCTGCTGCTGGAGCTCCCCGACAGCGGCGGCCCGGTCCGCGTGGCCAGCTGCGGCCACCCGCCGCCGCTGGTGATCGGCGCCGACGGCCGGATCGGCACGCCCGAGTGCACCGCGCCCGTGCCGCCCCTGGGCGCCGGCCTGCTGCCGATGGCGGGCGTGCACGCCGACGAGCTGCCGTACGGCGACGGCGACACGCTCCTGCTCTACACCGACGGGCTGATCGAGGCCCGCTCCGGGCAGGGCGTCTTCTACCCGCTCGCCGAGCGCGTGGCGGCCTTCCCGCCCGCCCTGTCCCCGGAAGACCTGCTGGATCACCTGCGTGACGACCTGCTCCACCACACCGGCGGTCGCCTCGCCGACGACGCCGCGCTGCTCGCCATCACCCGTACCGGCCCGGCGGACACCCCGGCCGGCGGCCCGGCGCTGTAGGCACCCGGCGTACGACACCCCCGCCGTACGCCGGCCCCGCGCCGTACGACACCCCCCGCCGTACCGGCCGCCTCAGCGGGGGCGGCCGTGCCCGGGCCGCAGCCACGGATGGCGCGGCGGGCCCGCGGGCGAGGGCGCCGTACCCGACCGCGCGCGGCCCCCGCCGGGACCCCCGCCGCCCGGCGGCGCCGTGTTCGGGGCGTCCCGCTCAGGGCCGCCCGCACGCTGCGGGCCGCCGGACCCGCTCTCCTCGCGGTCGGCCGGATAGAGCCCGTCCTCGCGGTAGCGGGCGGTGGCGATCGCCTCGACCGCCTCCTCGTCGGTGAACCGCTCCGACCCGGGGATGTGCGGGATGGAGCCGATGAGCACACCGTCGCGGAGCACCTGGGCGTCGAGCCCGGCGGGTCCGCCCGGCGTCCACAGGGCCTCGCTGCCGTCCCCGAGGACGACGCGAATGCCGTAGCTGTACACCCCGGTCTCGGTTCGATGGGCCATGACGTCCCGCGCACGCAGTCGGTCGACCATGCGGTCGATACGGTCGGCTTCCATCGTCCGAGTACCTCGCTTCCGGCCTGCACCGGCGCCACCGTGGGCCTCCCTGCGCGCCGACTCGCGGTCGGCACCGCTTTTCCACCGTACTGCGCGGGCCCGGCCCCGGCGGTCCGGGTGGGACGGCCGCCGCTCAGGCGTGCAGGCCCAGCTCCGTGGACAGCTTCGCGAGGGCCGCGAGCCGGCGCTCCAGGCTGGGGTGCGTGGAGAACACGGCCGCCAGCGGCGAGCCCTCCTTCAGCGCGGGGGTGAAGAAGAACGCGTTGAACGCCCGCGCGGTCCGCAGGTCCTCGCTGGGGATACGGGCGATGGTGCCGCTCACCTTGACCAGCGCGGACGCCAGGTCCGACGGGCGGCCGGTCAGCTCGGCGGCGCTGCGGTCGGCCGCCAGCTCGCGGTAGCGCGACAGCGCGCGGATCAGCAGGAAGCTCAGCGAGTACACCACCACCGACACCGCCATGATCAAGGTGAGCATCAGCAGGGTGTTCTGGTCCCGCCGGCCCCGGCCGAACAGCTCCGAGTAGAAGGCGAAACGCACCATCAGCCCGGCGAGCACACCCAGGAACGACGCGAGGGTGATCACCGCGACATCCCGGTGCGCGACGTGCGACAGCTCGTGTGCGAGCACCCCGTCCAGCTCACCGGGTTCCAGCCGCCGCAGCAGGCCGGTGGTCACGCACACCACGGCGTGGTCGGCGTTGCGGCCGGTGGCGAAGGCGTTCGGCAGGTCCATCTCGGAGACCGCCACCTGCGGCTTCGGCATGTCGGCCAGCGCGCACAGCCGGTCGACCGCGCCGTGCAGTTCCGGCTGCTCCTGCGGGGTGACCTCGTGGGCGTGCATCGCGAACAGCGCGATCCGGTCGGAGAACCAGTACTGCGCCGCCAGCACCCCGGCCGCGATCACCACCACGACCACCACGGACTTCAGCAGGGCGACGAGCACCGCGACGAACGCCACGAACACCAGGCCCAGCAGGAAGAGCACGGTCACCATCCGGACCGTGAGCCGCCAGTCGGGCGCGAACCGGGAACGCACGACCGGTCACCGCCTCTCCACTCGCCCCCCGCCCATTCCAGTGTGCTCCGCCGCAGCCCCCGACGGGAGGAAACCAGCAGGTCATCGCCCCTGTGCTGGGCGCCGAAGCGGCACGGTGCGTCCCAGCACCCACGCACCGAGGGCCCGGCGCGGCCGCGCAACCCGTCCGGGCGGCGCCTGCCCGTGTGTCGCGCACCGGCCGGCGGGGGCGTCCGCGCGGCGCGGCCGGTTCCGTATCCCATGCTGAGGGAGCGTCAGCAGCCGGGCTGGCGGGAGGCGTCGAGAGGCGGGCATCGCGTTCATGGTCCTTCCGCTGCGGGTGAGGTGGGCGGCCGCCCTGTGCGCCCTGTCGTTCGCCGCCGTCTGGGTCGCCCAGCGCGCGGCACACGTCTCGCTCATCGACGTCATGGTCTACCGCGCGGCGGGCCAGACCGTACGGGCCGGCGGCGACCTGTACGCGATGCGCGCCACCCCCGCGATGCTGCCGATGACCTACCCGCCCTTCGCCGGGATGCTGTTCGTGCCGCTGACCTGGCTCGGCGTCGCCCCCATGCGCACCGCCGTCACCGCGGGGAACCTGCTGCTGACGGTGGTGCTCGCCGCGCTGTCGCTGCGGCTGGTGCTGCGCCGCCGCCCGGGTGCGGCCGCGGTGCTGGGCACGGCCGCGGGGGCGGTGTGGAGCGAACCGGTCTGGTCCACCCTCCGCTACGGCCAGGTCAACATCCTGCTGGTCTGCCTGGTGCTGTGGGATTTCACCCGCCGCCCCGAAAACCGCCTCGCCGGGGCCGGCACCGGACTGGCGGCGGCGATCAAGGTCACCCCGCTGCTGTTCCTGGTGGTGCTCGCCGGGGCGGCCGTCGCCACCCGCGGGCAGGGCACCTGCTGGCTGCGCCGCCTCCTCACCGCCGCCGGCACCTTCGGCAGCGCCACGCTGCTGGCCGCCGCGGCGCTGCCGCACGACTCGCTGCGCTACTGGACCGACTGCGCCTTCGCCCCCGGCCGGTCCGGGTCCGCGGTGAACGTCGCCAACCAGTCCGTCCGCGGCATCGTCGCCCGCGCCCAGCACACCCCGCACCCCACTGCCGTCTGGCTCGTTCTCGCGGTGCTGGTCGCCGCCCTCGGCACCGCCGTCGCCGTCGCGGCCCTGGCGGCGGGTCCGCGCCTGCCCCGCGGCACCGCCTGGGCCGTGGTGGCCGCCGGCGTCACCTCACTCCTGGTCAGCCCGATCAGCTGGACCCACCACTGGGTGTGGGACGTGCCGCTGGTGGTCCTGGTCTGCTACGAGGCGCTCCAGCGGCGCACGCCCGGCTGGTACGCGGGCGCGGCGGCCTGCGTGGTGGCGTTCTGCTGCGCCGCCATGTGGATGCTGCCGCACGGCCCGGGCAGCCCCGAGCTCCGGGAGAACGCGGCGCAGATACTGGTCGCCGCGCTCTACCCGCTGGCCGGGGTCGCCTTCCTCGCCACCGCCGCGGCCGTGACGCCGGGCTGGTCGGTGGCGCGGCTGAAGCGGCCGGGCTTCGGCCGCGGGGCACGCACCGAACCGGCTGGGGCGCCGCGCGGCGGGCTGGCCCGGGAGGCGGTCCGGTTCTGCGCGGTGGGCGCGGCCGGCGTCCTGGTCAACCTCGGCGTGTACAACCTGCTGCGGCACTACACCTCCCTGCTGGTGGTGCAGGCCGGGGCGATCGCCACGCTGGCCGCCATCGCGTTCAACTACGTGGGCCTGCGCTTCTTCACCTACCGCGACTGCGACCCGCGCCGCCGGCTGCGCCGGATCACCCTCTTCCTCGCCTTCAGCGTGGTCGGCGCCGCCATCGAGAACGGTGTCTTCTACGGCGAGACCCGCGGGCTCGGCTGGAGCAGCCCGCTGCGCAGCAGCACCGGCAAGGTCGTGGGCATCGCGCTGGCCACCGCGTTCCGCTTCTGGGCGTACCGGACCTGGGTGTTCACCTTCCTGCCCGCCGCCCGGGAGACCCCGCGGCCCGCCGCGGACGAGGGGTCGTAGCAGCGGTATCCCGGCCGCGCCCGTACGGGAGCAGACTGGAGGGTGAGGCGGAGCCCGCCCGGTGGCGGGTACGCCTGCCGGGCACGGGTGTGGGAGGTGCGATGAACGGATCGCCACCGCTGGGCCGGGTCGCGGGTGTGCCGCTTAGGGTGCACTGGAGCGCGCCGCTGCTGATCGTCATCCTGAGCGTCGAACTCGCCTCCGGTGTGCTGCCGGCCTGGGCGCCCGGCCACTCCCACGGGATCTACGACGCGCTGGCCGTGGTCGGCGCGCTGCTGCTGACGGTGAGCCTGGTCGCCCATGAGGCGGCGCACGCGCTGGTCGCCCGCCGGGCCGGGGTCGAGGTGGAGGACGTCACGGTCTTCGCGCTCGGCGGGGTGACCCGGATGGGGACGGCCGGCAAGGCGCGCGACGCCGGCCGCATCGCCGCGGCGGGCCCCCTGACGAGCCTGCTGCTGGGCGCGGTCGGCCTGGGCGCGGCGGCGCTGACCGGCGGCGTGCTGCACTGGACGCTGCCGGCCGCGCTGCTGGCCTGGACCGGCTGGGCGAACGTCCTGCTCGCCGGGTTCAACCTGATCCCGGCCGCGCCGCTGGACGGCGGCCGGGTGCTCCAGGCCGTGGTCTGGCGGCTGCGCGGCGACCGCGAGCAGGCCGCCCGGATCGCCGCGCGCTGCGGCCAGGTGGCCGGTGCGCTGATGGTGGCGGGCGGCTGGCTGGAGTTCCTGACCGGCGGCACCGCGGGGCTGTGGCTCGCGCTGGTCGGCCTGTTCGTGCTGCTGGCCGCCTTCTCCGAAGTGCGCAGGAGCATGCTGTTCGAGGCGGTGCGCGGGCTGCGGGCGTCCGACGCGATGCGGCCGGCGGCCACCGGCCAGGACTGGCAGACCGTGGACCGCTTCGTCGCCGAGACGGTGCCGCGCGCCGCGGGCCAGCCCGTGGTGCCGGTCACCGACTTCGACGGCCGCTCCAGCGGCGTGGTCACGCTTGCCGCGCTGCGCTCGGTGCCGCCGGCCCGGCGCGAGGAGGTCAAGGTCCGCGACATCGCCGCGCCCCTGGACACCTGCACCCTGGCCGGGCCCGACGAGCAGGTCACCGACGTCCTGGACCACGCGGTCACCACCGCGGGCCGCCCGATCCTGGTCATGGCGGACCGGCACGTCGTCGGGATGATCACCGTGGAGGACCTCATCGCCCTCGCCCGCCGGCGCCCCCACCCGCCGGCCTGGCCGCCGAGCGTCCACAGCCACTGAGCCTGCGGCCGGGCCCGCGCCCGGGCGTCGGGGCCCGGCTAGTTCGTCGGGCCGCAGGCGGAGGTGGAGCCGAGGCGGACGCAGACCGCCATCAGGTGGCCGGGCCCGTCGTAGTACCAGGCGCTGTGGTGGTAGCCGGCGGTGGCGATCTGCTGGGACTCGATCACGTCGGCGCTCGCGTCCGCGTCGTCCTGTATCCAGACGGAGCAGCCCGTGGAGTCGCCCACGGTCTCCCAGCGCATGTAGTCGTGGGCGGGGGAGCCCTGGAGCTCGATCTCCTGCACGACGGCGCACCCGTCGACGGGGATGGTGTCGGTGCCCTCGAACCGCGGGGTCGCGGCGGCGGCCGGGGCGGCGCCCGCGGCGAGCGCGCCCCCGGCGAGGAGCGCGGTGGCGGCCAGGAACGTCGCGGCCCGCTGCGTACCCATCACACGTCCCCCCTCCGCCCGCCGGGGTCCGGCGGGTCAAGGCAGCAGGGTAGCGCGGGCGCGTGGACGCCCCGGCCCGCCGCCCGGTGAGGGGCGGCGGGCCGGGGCGGGAGGAGCGGTGGGGACGGCTCCGGTCAGCGGCTTAGTAGGGGCCGTTGACGTTGTCGATCGAGCCGTACACGTGGTACGCGTAGTTGCACGCGGCGACGATGTTGGCGACCGGGTCGTAGATGTTCGTCGAGGTGCCGGCCACGTGGTAGGCGTCGAACGTCGGCTGGATGGTCTGGAGCAGGCCCTTCGACGGGGTGCCCGCGGCGGCGTTGGAGTCCCAGTTGTTGATGGCGTTCGGGTTGCCGGACGACTCCCGCATGATGTTGCGGTAGATGCCGTTGTAGGTGCCCGGGATGCCGTTCTGCTTCATGATCGCCAGCGCCTCGTTGATCCACCCGTTCAGGTTGTCCGGGTAGGTCGTGGTGGCGGTGGTGGTGGTCGAGGCGGCGTCGGACGCGGTGGTCGAGGACGCGGTGGAGCTGCTGCTCGACGTGCTGCTGGACGCGGCGCTGCTGCTCGTGGAGCTGGAGGACGCGGTCGAGCCGGACGAGGTCGTCGCCGTGTAGCCGGTGCCGGTCGGGACCTTCAGGACCTGGCCGGGCTGGATGACGTACGGGCTGCTGATCTTGTTGAGGTGCGCGAGGGTGGGCCAGCCGCCCGGGGTGTGGTGCGCACGGGCGATCGCGGCCAGCCAGTCACCGCGCTTCACGGTGTAGTCGACGACCTTGTGTACGGCGCGCCCGGAGTGGGTGGCGTCCGCGGTCTGCGGCGCGCTCTTCGCGGCGGACGGCTCCGCGGCCTGGGCGGTGCCGGCGAGCGCGGCGCAGGCGATGGCGGCGAAGGTGCCGGCGACGACGGCGCCGCGGGTGGAGACCAGGCGCTTCCTCAGCGAGTCGGTCGGCTTCGTCGAGCGGTTCTGGGCGTGCTTGGGCATGGCTGCGGACCTCTTCCACGATTGCTTGTCGGCGGTGGTCGGCCCCCCTCTGCATTCCGACCGGCAATTCATTCGATTGATGCGCTGTGGCGAGCACATTGTTAGCAGCCGATAAAAGGGTCCACAATTGCCCTCAGTGCTATGCCGCTTAGTAGACGGCATTGATTTCCGCGTGAGCCGCGAGTCGTCCGCCCGGCTTTTCCCGGGCACCGCCCGCCGGCGAATGCACTAAGCTTCTTCGTAGGTGATGTGCGTCCTATGCTGTGCATCACGTGAGAGCGGCCGAAGCACGAACGGGACGTGAGGACGCGGGCGCGGAAAGTGCGGGCGCGTTCCATTCTTAATAATGTCTTAGACGTGCAAAAGGTCTTAAATTGCCTTATGGCGTCGAAACGGACATAAGGGCGTGCGCCCGGCCGGGGCTATGGGCGATTTGGCGGGTTATGCCACTCCTGTGAATTTGCTGAGCGGCGGCATGCGGAAGGGCGGGCCGCAACGGCCCGCCCTTCTGTCCTCGGATGCCTCGCCGGTGGCTGCCCGGCCGGCTCAGCGCCAGCCCAGCTCCGGCGCCACGTGGGTCAGGATGCTCTCCAGCACGTGCGCGTTGTACTCGACGCCGAGCTGGTTGGGGACGGTGAGCAGCAGCGTGTCCGCCGCCTGGATCGCCTCGTCCTCGGCGAGCAGCTTCACCAGCGCCTCGGGCTCCGCGGCGTACGACCGCCCGAAGATCGCCCGGGTGTTCTCGTCGATCATGCCGACCTGGTCGCGGGATTCGCGGTCCTGCCCGAAGTACGCGCGGTCCCGGTCGTCGGTGAGCGCGAAGATGCTGCGGCTGACCGACACCCGCGGCTCGCGGCTGTGCCCGGCCGCCTGGTACGCCGCCCGGTACGCCTCGATCTGCTTGCGCTGCTGGACGTGCAGCGGCTCGCCCGTCTCGTCGTCCTTCAGCGTGGAGCTCTGGAGGTTCATCCCCAGCCGGCCCGCCCACTCCGCGGTCGCGTTCGACCCCGAGCCCCACCAGACGCGGTCCCGCAGGCCCTCGGAGTGCGGCTCGACGCGCAGCAGCCCCGGCGGGTTGGGGAACATCGGCCGCGGGTTCGGCTGGGCGAAGCCGCCGCCCTCGATGACCTTCAGGAAGGTCTCCGTGTGGCGGCGGGCCATGTCCGCCTCCGTCTCGCCCTCCGCGGGCGCGAAGCCGAAGTACCGCCACCCGTCGATGACCTGCTCCGGTGACCCGCGGCTGATGCCGAGCTGCAACCGGCCGCCCGAGATTAGGTCCGCCGCGCCCGCGGTCTCCGCCATGTACAGCGGGTTCTCGTACCGCATGTCGATCACGCCGGTGCCGATCTCGATGGTCGAGGTGCGCGCGCCGATCGCGGACAGCAGCGGGAAGGGGCTGCCCGCCTGCCGCGCGAAGTGGTGCACCCGGAAGTAGGCGCCGTCCACGCCCAGTTCCTCGGCCGCGACCGCCAGGTCGATGGACTGGTGCAGGAAGTCGGCGGCCGACCGGGTCCCGGAGTGCGGGTTCGGCGACCAGTGCCCGAACGAGAGGAATCCAATCTTCTTCACGTGCCCTTGAACCACCGGCGGCCCCCGTTTGATTCCCGCCCCGCAACGGCCGCCGCGATTCCCCCCTTCCGGCGGAATGCGGAATACCCCAACTCCGTTGCGGGGCGGCGGCGGAGTTTATTCGTGGGCGCTGAGCACGCCGCCGTCGCTGAGCACGATGTAGACGCCGTTGGCGTCGAGGCCGACGTCCTGCTGGTCGGCGTCGATCGTCGCGTCGACCGCGCCGTCGTTGCCGATGACCTGCGCGCGGAAGTGCAGCTCGCCGACCTTCGTCACCTTGACCGTCCAGTCGCCGGCCACCTTGAACGTGCCCGGGCCCTGGTTGTCGCCGCCCATCCAGGCGTGCAGCTGCCCGTCCAGGCTCAGCACGATGAACTCGTCGTTCGCGTCGATGCCCGCGTCGTGGCCGTGCGTCTCCAGCGTCACGAACGGCTCGCCGTTCGCGGTGACGTCGGCGCGGTAGTGCTCGTCGCCGAGCTGGTAGATCGCGGCCTTGCTGCCGTCCGGCAGGGTCTGGGTGCGGATCGGGCGCTGCGAGGTGCCCGTGCCGCCGGAGGTGCTGCTGCCGGAGGTGGTGCCGCCGGAGGTGCTGCCCGTGGAGCCGCCGGCCTTGCCGACCGGCTGGGCGGGGGCGTCGGTCGTGGCGGAGGCCGCCGGCTGCTGCGTCGCCCCCGTCGTCGAGGAGGACGCGGTGCTGCCGGCCGGCGCCGACGGCTTGCCCGTGCCCGCCGCGTCCGACGCCGCGTCGGACGGCCCGCACGCCGAGGCGAGGAACACGGCGGCGGTACCCAGGACGGTGGCGGCGACAACGTGGCGGCGGTTCAGGCGGTTCATGCGGTTCCCCAAAGGTCGAACGGTCCAGTGGATCAACTGACACCCGCCAAGACCGCCCACCGCCCCTCCCGGGTTTCCGCTGTCCGCCCCCTGTGACATGACGGTGACGGCACCCCCACACGGCAACGAACCGGTTCCGCCGCCTCGACGGCGCCGCGCGAACGGCGCCCCACCCGGCGGAAGTTGCAAAGCCGGGCCCCCGCGGGCGACAGAAGGCCAAGAGCGGGTAAAACTCGCACGTCTGAACGACGAACAGGCCGCGTACAGCTGATACAAAGCTACGTCGGCTCTCGCCGTGGGCGAGCCGCCATGCAAGGGGGGCTTTGCGTGGAGTTCCGTTCGGGGGGCACTTCCGTGTGCGTGGTGGTCAGTGCGCCTGCGTGGCCGGCCGAGGCGCAGAAGAAGGAGAAGCGTTGATGGGGATAGCCAGGCGCGTAAGTCGGCGCCGGGGGGTGCTCGGCCCGGTCGTGGCCGCGGCGGCACTCGCGGTGGTCGGGGCGTCCGCGCCCGCGGCCGTCGCGGACAGCGGGGGAGGCGGTGCGGCTGCGCCGCAGCGGGTCGGCACGGCGCCGCACCTGCCGAAGGGCGCCGTGCGGACGGCGGCGCCCAGCGGCGCCACCGCGATCGAGCTGGGCGTCGAGCTCGCCCCGCGGGACCCGGCCGCGCTGCGTACGTTCATCGCGGACGTGTCCACACCGGGCTCGCCGCTGTACCACCACTACCTGGCCACCGGCGAGTTCGGCCCGAGGTTCGGCCCGAGCGCCGCGACCGTGCGGCAGGTCCGCGCGGCCCTGGCCGCCCAGGGCCTGACCGCGGGCAAGCTGTCGGCCGACGGCATGACGCTGCCGGTGCACACCACCCTGGCCACCGCGGCCAAGGCGCTGCACACCGGCTTCACCGGTTTCCGTACCGCCGACGGCCGCAGGGGCGTCGTCAACACGGCCGCCCCGCAACTGCCCGCCCAGGCGGCGCCCGCGGTGGCCGGGGTCACCGGCCTGGACACGCTCGCGCACCTCACCCCGCACCTGTCGCCGCAGGTGCGGAAGGCCGCCGCGTCCACCGCCACCGCCAGTGCCGGCACCGGCGCCCGTACGGTCGCCCCGGCCGTGACCGGCCGCACGCCGGCCCTGTGCTCCTCGGCGAAGTCGGCCCTCACCGCGGCCGGCGCCGTCGACACCCAGGCGTACTGGAGCCCCCGTTCGCTGGCCACCGCCTACGGCATGGCCGACCAGCCGGACGTCGGCACGGGCGTGTCCGTCGGCATCTTCGAGCTGGAGAACTACGGCACCAAGGACATCGCGACCTACCAGTCCTGCTACGGCACGAAGGTCTCCGTCAGCGCCGTGAAGGTGGACGGCGGCCCGACGGCGCCGGCCGACACCGTCGACGCGTACGGCTCGCAGGTCGGCGTGGAGTCGGCCCTGGACATCGAGGACCTGATCGGCCTCGTCCCGCAGGCGTCCCTGGTCGTCTACCAGGGCCCCGACGCGGCGGCCGCGAGCGACCAGGACGTGCTGGACGTGTACCAGAAGATGGTCACGGACAACAAGGTCAAGGTCATATCGACCAGTTGGGGTGCCTGCACCGCCGACCAGTCCAGCGCGTTCCTCCAGGGCGAGAACCAGATCTTCGCCGAGGCCGCCGCCCAGGGCCAGACCGTGACGGCCGCCTCCGGCGACGACGGTTCCGGCGACTGCTGGTACGACGGGAACGGCGACGGCACCAACGACGACCCGAACGGCGGCCGCGTCGCCGTGGACGACCCCGCCGGACAGCCCTACGTGCTGGGCGTCGGCGGCACCACCATGACCGGCTCCAAGGCCACCCAGAGCGCCTGGAACAGCGAGGGCGGCGCCACCGGCGGCGGCGTCTCGTCGTACTTCGCCATGGACGCCGCCAGCGGCTACCAGGCCGACCGGCGGGGGACCGGGTACTTCGACGCCTGCTCCGCCGGCGTGGACAAGGACTGCCGGCAGGTTCCGGACGTGGCCGCGCTGGCCGACCCGGACCAGGGCTACCTCGTCGACTGGGGCGAGGCGTCCAAGGACCCGGCGGACGCGGGCTGGTACATCATCGGCGGCACCAGCGGCGCCTCCCCGACCTGGGCGGCCCTGGCCGCGCAGGCCGACCTCGACCTCGGCTGCGCCGCCGACGGGCCGATCGGCTTCGCCAACCCCGCGCTCTACCGGCTCCCGTCGAGCGCCTTCCACGACATCACCGACGGCACCAACATCGTCCCTGGCCAGAACCTTCAGCCCGCCGGCCTCTACACCGCAGGCCCCGGATACGACCTGACCACCGGCCTGGGCACGCCGCAGAACGCGCGCACCACGATCGCCGCGCTGTGCCAGGCCGTCTCCCCGACCGTCGGGAGCACCTTCACCCCGGTCAACCCCGCGCGGGTGCTGGACACCCGCGCCAAGATCGGCGTGACCACCACGACCCCGGTCGCGCCCAACGCCAAGGTCGTCCTCCAGGTCGCGGGCAGCGCGGGCGGCGCGGTGCCGTCCTCCGGCGTCGCCTCCGTCGTGCTCAACGTCACCGCCACCGCCGAGACCACCGGCGGCCACCTGATCGCGTACCCCGACGGCGGCACCCAGCCCACCTCGTCCAACCTCAACTGGACGCCCGGGCGCAACATCCCGAACCTGGTGATCGTGCCGGTGGGCGACGACGGCAAGGTCGACCTGGTCAACGCCTCGTCCGGCACCGTGCACTTCGTCGCCGACGTCTTCGGGTACTTCTCCACCGCGTCGTCCGGCGCCACGTACTACCCCGCGGGCCCGACCCGGGTGCTGGACACCCGCGCCGCGGTCGGGGTCGGTACGACGACGCCGGTGAAGGCGAACGGCACGGTGGCCCTCAAGGTCGCCGGCGCGGGCGGGGTGCCCGCCACGGGTGCCACCGCCGTCGTCCTCAATGTGACGGCCACCGCCGAGGCGTCCTCCGGCCACCTCATCGCCTACCCGGGCGGCACCACCCGGCCCGACTCCTCCAACCTCAACTGGATCGCGGGCAAGTCCGTACCGAACCTGGTGGTCGTGCCGATCGGCGCGGACGGCACGGTGGACCTGTACAACGCCAGTTCCGGTACGACCCACTTCGTGGCCGACGTCTTCGGCTACTACCGGGCCGATACCGGCGGCGCCCTCTTCCACCCGGCCGGGCCGGTCCGGCTGCTCGACACCCGCAACGGCACCGGGGCGCCCAGCGCCGGGCAGCTCGCCTCCACCGGGTCGCTGTCGCTCAGCCTCGCCGACGGCGGCGCCCTGGCCAACGCCAAGGCGGTCGTCCTCAACGTGACCGTCGTCAACGGGACCAAGGGCGGCGTCCTCACGGTGTGGCCCGACGGGCAGACCCGGCCCACCTCGTCCAACCTCAACTGGTCGGCCGGGCAGACCATCGCCAACCTCGTGACGGTCCCGGTGGTCGACGGCAAGGTCGACTTCCACGCCAGCGCCGGCTCGGTCGACGTGGTCGCCGACCTCTTCGGCTACTACGCCTGACCCTCAGCAGCACGCAGCAGCACTCAGCAGCACTCAGCAGCACCGCGCGCCTCCCGGCCCACCCGGCCGGAGGCGCGCCTGCGTGCGGGCGCGGCCGGCGGGGCTTGACGGCGGGGTCGGATGGTCGGGTCAGACGGCGCGGCGGGCGCGGGGGGAGGGGCGGGCCGGCGGGCTGACGGCGTCGTTGAGGGCGGTGAGGCCGGTGACGAGGGCCTGGCGGGCCTCGGGGGACATCAGGCCCATCGCCCGGCCGAGGGCCTGCTCGCGGCGGTGCCGGATCGTCCGGAGGTGGGCGGCGCCGGCCTCGGTGAGCTCGAGCTCGACCTCGCGGCGGTCCTGCGCGCCCGCGGCCCGGCGCAGGAACCCGGCCGCCTGGAGGCGGTCGCACAGCCGGGTGACGGAGGGAGCCGCGGCCGACAGCGCCCGGCCGAGGCCGGTGAGGTTGATCCCGGGCTCGCGCTCGACGACGTACAGCACCCGGGCCTGGGCGGCCGACAGCGGCGCGGTGCTGTAGTCGCGGCGGCCCCGCTCCCACGCGATCTCCAGGAGCTCCAGCACCTCGCCGAGCTCGCCGACAGCAGGGGACGCGAGCCGGCGCACAGCGGCCGAGGCCTCGTCCATGTGACACTCCCCAGTGAGCCGTTTCGGGCTCTTTCCTTCTGTTCGCTCCAGCAGTCGCCTGGACGACGATATGTCAACGAAAGTGGGACCGATAGCGTTGGACAGACCCGGGACGGTCGAAGGCCGCCTGCGTGAGGCGCAGCCCCACGAGATCTTCGAGGTGATCCGCGCCACGATCGAGCGCCGCCACCGCGCGCACACGGTGGAACTGCTGATGGCGGACTACGCGGTGACCAGGCTCCAGCCGGTGGACGCGCTGCCGCGCACCCGTGCACCGCTGTCGGTCCACGACACCGCGCCGGGCCGCGCGTTCGGCGCCCAGGAGCCGTACGCGGTGCCCGACGCCCCGGCCGCCGCGGTGGCGGTGCACCTTCCGGTCAGCGTACGCGGCGACCGGCTGGGCGTGTTGAGCGTCACACTGCCGGACCCCGACGGCGCGGGCCCGACCGCACAGACGGTCGGCGAACTCCAGGCGTGCGCGGACGCGCTCGCGCACGAGCTGGTCGTCGCCGGGCGGGACACCGACCTGTTCCTCCAGGCACGCCGGGCCGAACGGCTCACCCTGGCCGCGGAGATGCAGTGGCAGCTGCTGCCCGGCCGGGCGTGCGCCCGGCCCGAGTACACCCTCGGCGCGCAGCTCGAACCGGCCTACGCCATCTTCGGCGACAGCTTCGACTGGTCCTCCTCGGCCGACCACCTGCACGTCACCGTGAACAACGGCATGGGCGAGGGCATACAGGCCGCGCTGCTGACCAACCTCGCGGTCAGCGCGCTGCGCAACGCCCGCCGCGCCGGGCTGTCCCTCAGCGACCAGGCGTACCTGGCCGACCAGGCCGTCTACGGGCAGCACCAGGGGGACCAGTACCTGGCGGCGCTGCTGCTGCGCTTCGACCTGCCGACCGGGAACGTGGAGGTCATCGACGCCGGATCGCCCCGGATCTGGCGGGTGCGCGAGGGTGCCGTCGACCTGGTCGAGCTGGAGCCCCAGATGCCGCTGGGGATGTTCGAGGACACCGTCTACGAGCCGCAGTCGTTCACCGTCCTGCCCGGCGACCGCCTGCTGTTCATCAGCGACGGCGTCTACGACGCGCTCTCCCCGGGCGGCGAGAAATACAGCCTGCGGGCGCTGGTGCGGTCGATCAACGAGACGCGGCTGCTGCCCGCCTCGCAGGTGCCGCGGGCGATCCTCCAGAACCTGCTGGGCCACCGCGGTCCGGGGCCGGCGGCCGACGACGCCCTGGTGATGTGCCTGGACTGGACCGGCCGCCCCGACGGGGGAGCGGGGGCCTGACGTCCGGCCGCCTGCGGCGTCGCGCGTACCGTTTCCGCGTCGCCGCAGGTGGCAACCGCCCCAGGTCCGGGCGGCTTTCCGCACGGGCGGCGGGCGGGGGCGGGTTGTCATCGCGTACGGGGTGAGCGATAGTTGCCGCACGGCAAATGAATTCGCCTCCTACGGAAAGTTGGTGCGGCTCGCCGCGTGCGAGCCGGCGTTCATGACCTCTGTCGAGGGAACTCCCGCCGCAAGGCCCGGGCCCGGCGCCACCGCCGGTCTGTGGGCACTGGCCCCCTACCCCGTCCTCGTGGCCGACCCGGCCGGCACCGTGCTGCGGGCCAACCCCGCGGCCCGGCTGCTGCTGAGCGGAGCGGAGCCCGGCGCGAACATGGCCGACGCCGTGCCGGCCTGGCTGTCCCGGGCCCACGCCGAGGCGGCCCCGCACGTCCGGGTGCCCGGCGACGCGGACCGGCCGGGCACGCCCCTCGCACCGGCCGCCGGCCCGATCGGGGAGCGGCGCTTCGAGGCGTACCCGACCCCGGGCGAGTCCGGCGAGGTCGTCTGGTGGATGGTCGACGGCACCGAACGGCGGCGCGCCGAACAGGCCCTCGCCGCCGAGCGGGAGCGCACCGGCTTCCTCGTCGAGGCGTCCAACGTCCTGCTCGCCTCGCTGAACCCCGACCGCTGCATGGCGGCCACGGTCACGCTGGCCGCCGAGCACCTCGCGGACGCGGCCGTCGTCGTCGCGCCCCCCTCCCGCGGCAAGCTGCTGACCGTCTCCGCCGTGGCGGGCCAGGACGCCGTACGCCGCCAGGTGGCGGCCGACCCCGCCGTCCTGCCCGGGCTCAGCGAGGCGCTCCAGGGCTTCCCGCCGCTGCCCTCGCGGTGGATCGACGGCGCCCTGCTGCCCGACTGGCTGCTGCCCGAGGGCTGCGCCGGCCCCATCGGGTCGATCGTCGTCACCCCCCTGCCCGGCCACGGGGTGTCCGCCGGGGCGCTGGTGCTGCTGCGCGCCGGCCGCCCCGCCCGGTTCAGCGAGAGCGAGGAGGACTTCGCGCGGCTGTTCGCCGCCCGGGCCGGCGCCGCACTGTCCGCCGCCCGCCTCTACAGCGAGCAGAGCGCGATCACCCGCACGCTCATGCGCGAACTGCTGCCGCCCACGCTCCAGCGCGTCAACGGCGTGGAGTTCGCCGGCGGCTACCGCGCCGCGGAGAGCCACGAGCGGGTCGGCGGCGACTTCTACGACGTCCACCCCGGACCCGGCACCGACGACCCCTCGCTGGTGGTGCTCGGCGACGTGTGCGGCAAGGGCCTGGACGCGGCCGTACTGACCGGCAAGATCCGCAGCACCCTCCAGGCGCTGTCCCCGCTGGGCGACGACCACCGGCGGATACTCGAACTCCTCAACGGCTCCCTGCTCAACTCCCACCACACCCGCTTCGCCACCATGGTGCTCGGCTCGGTGCGCCGGCACGACAACGAGGTGCGGCTGCGGCTCACTTCGGCCGGCCACCCCGCCCCGCTGGTGGTGCGCCTGGACGGCAGCGTCGAGGAGGTGCCCACCCGCGGCACCCTGATCGGCGCCCTGCCGGCCATCGAGGCGCACTCCGCGCAGGTCGTCCTCCAGCCCGGCGAGACCTGCCTGCTGCACACCGACGGGTTCACCGAGGCGCGCGGCGGCCCGCTCGGCAGCGAGATGTTCGGCGAGGAGCGGCTGAAGCGGGCGCTGTCGGAGTGCGCCGACCTGCCCGCGGAGGCGATCGTGGAGCGCATCCAGATGCTGGCGTTCCAGTGGCTGCACGACGGCAGCCACGACGACATGGCCCTGGTCGCCATCGGCGCGCCCCGCACCACTCATCTCAGTGCGGTGGACGGGCACACCCGGGGCAGGTACACGGTATGACCGTAGAAGCCGCCGAGCAGGACCCCGCCGGGCAGGGGCCCGGCAAGCAGGGAGCCGCTGAGCAGGGAGCCGTTGGGCAGGCGCGCCCCGCTGAGCAGGCGCGCCCCGCGCCCGACCCGTTCCGCGCGGTGCGCGACCCGCTGTGGACCGCGGTGGTCGACCGGGACGAGCACCGGGCAGCCGCCCTCGTCCTGGGCGCGCTCCAGGAGGGCGCGGACGCCGAGGCGATCCTGCTGGACCTGCTGGCCCCGCTCCAGACGAAGGTCGGCGCCGAATGGGCCGCCAACCGCCTGAGCGTCGCCCAGGAACACGCCGCGAGCGCCATCACCGAACGCGTCATCGCCGCCCTCGCCCACCACCCGGCCGCGCGCGCCACGCCCCGCCGCGGCCGGGTCACCGTGGCGTGCGTGGACCACGAGTGGCACGCCCTGCCCGCCCGCCTCCTCGCGGAGGTCCTCACCCTGCGGGGCTGGCAGGTCGACTTCCTCGGCGCCCAGGTGCCCACCCCGCACCTGATCGCCCACCTCCACGCCGGCGCTCCGGACGCGGTCGCGCTGTCCTCCTCGCTCCCGACCCGGCTGCCCACCGCCCACGCGGCGATCACCAGCTGCCAGGCGATCGGCCTGCCGGTCATCGTCGGCGGCGCCGCCTTCGGCCCGGACGGCCGAAACGCCCGCCTGCTCGGGGCGAACGCCTGGGCCCCCGACGCGCGCTCCGCCGCCAGGCAGCTCGCCGACGGCATCCCCGCGCCCGACCTGGCCGCCGGACGGCAGCCGATCGACGACCTGCCGCACCTCGCCGACCAGGAGTACACGCTCGTCGCCCGCGCCCAGCCGACCCTGGTCAGGGAGGTGCTGGCCCAACTGGAGTCCCACCTGCCGGCCATGGCCTCCTACACCGCGCAGCAGCGCGAGCGCACCGCCGAGGACCTCGCGCACATCGTCGAGTTCCTCACCGCGGCCCTGTACTGCGACGACGACGAGCTGTTCGCCGGCTTCATCACCTGGACCGCGGACGTCCTCACCGCGCGGAACGTGCCGGCGCGGTCCCTGCGGCCGGCCCTTACCGTCCTGGCCGCCGAACTGCGGGACTTCCCGCGGTCCGTGCGGCTGCTCGACGGCGCCCGCCGCGCCCTCGACGCCATGGCCGCACCGACCGGACCACCCCCCGGAGCACCAGCGTGACCCTGCCGCACCTCCCCTTCGCCGTCACCGTCGAGGCCGGCCCGCGCGCCGTCCACCTGCGGATCTGCGGCGACCTCGACGACGACAGCGCCGAGGTGCTGGTGCACCGCGCCGCCCACTGCGTCAGCACCCACCCGGACCTGCGCGACCTGCACCTGGACTGCGCCCAACTGCGGTTCTGCGACTCGTCGGGGCTGTCGGCGCTGCTGATGGTCCACCGTACGGCCGGCGCCGCGGGAGTCGGCCTCCACCTGGACCACGTGCCCCCGCTCCTGGAGCGGTTGTTGGCCATCACCGGGGTCCGCGGCCTGTTCCGCACCGGGGGCGAGGACGCGGCGCGGCAGCCGGATCGGTGAACGGGCCGCTCAGTGAGGGCTGTTGCCGCCGCCGTGGGTGAGGACCGGTAGGGCGGTCGCGGTGGCCGGCGGGCGGTGGCTCCTGCGGTAGGCGAGCGGGGACAGGCCCAGCCGGGCGTGGAAGTGCCGGCGCAGCACGGTCGGGTCGACGAAGCCGGTGGCCGTGGCGATCCGCGCGACCGTCAACTCGCTGCTCTCCAGCAGGTGGCGGGCATGGTCCAGGCGGCTGCGTACCAGCCACTGCAACGGGCTCGTGCCGACCTCGGCGCGGAAGCGCCGGGTGAAGGTGCGTTCGCTCATGTGGGCGTGGCGGGCCAGGTCCTGGAGGGTGAGCGGCTCCGCGAGGTGGTCCATGGCCCAGCGGCGGGTGGCCGACGTGGAGCGGTCGGCCTCCTTCGGCACCGGGCGCTCGATGAACTGCGCCTGGCCGCCCTCCCGCCAGGGCGCCACCACGCACCGCCGGGCCGCCGCGTTGGCCACGGCCGTGCCGTGGTCCCGGCGGACGAGGTGGAGGAACAGGTCGATGCCGGCCGCGCCGCCGGCGCCGGTCAGCACGCGCCCGTTGTCCACGAAGAGGATGTCCGGGTCGACCGCCACCTCCGGGAACAGCCGGGCGAGCCGGTCGCACAGGGTCCAGTGGGTGGTGGCGCGCAGGCCGTCCAGCAGCCCGGCGGCCGCGAGCAGGAACGCCGACGTGCACAGGCTGACGATGCGGGCCCCGGGGGCGATCCGGGCCAGGGCCGCGGCCACGTCGGCGGGCAACTCGCCGGTGGCGAGCAGGTGTTCGCCCGGCTCCTGGGTGGCGATCACCACGGTGTCGGCGCGTTCGAGCAGCGACTCGTCCTCGTCGGGCAGGACACGGAAGCCCTCGCTCGTACGGACCGGTGCGCCGCCGAGCGAGCAGGTCAGCACCGAGTACAGGCGCTCACCGGCCGGGTCCAGGGCTTCGTTGAGGACGCGGGCGGCGATCCCCAGGTCCATCGGCATGACGTGGTCCAGTGCGAGGACGGCGACGAGGTGCGGCATGGCCGGAATAGTACGACAGGTGGCTCCCCGGCCACTGACCGCTCCGGGGCGGACCCCGCGAACCTTGAGGCACACCGAGGCCAGGGGGCCCGGCGGGTGGACCCGGACCTGGGACAAGGACCCGGGTCCGTACCTGTGACCTGCGAGAGAACGACGAGGGGCGCGAGAGACATGAGCGGCAAGAACATGGGCGTGGGGGAGCAGACGATGCGGGCGGTGACCGTCGACCGGTTCGGCGGCCCGGAGGTGCTGACCGTCGGCCGGGTCGCGCGCCCCGAGCCGCTGCCGACCGAGGTGCTGGTGCGGGTGCACGCCGCCGGGATCAACCCGGTGGACTGGAAGACGCGCGCGGGCCAGGGCATGGCCGGGTTGCAGAAGTTCCCGCTGATCCTCGGCTGGGACGTCTCCGGCGTCGTCGAGGCCGTCGGCTTCGGCGTCACCACGCTCGCACCGGGCGACGAGGTGTACGGCATGCCGTGGTTCCCGCGCCCGGCCGGCGCCTACGCGGAGTACGTCACCGCGCCCTCGCGCCAGTTCGCCCGCAAGCCCGCCTCCCTCAGCCACGTCGAGGCCGCGGCGCTGCCGCTGGCGGTGCTCACCGCCTGGCACGCCCTGGTGGACACCGCCCGCGTCACCGCCGGGCAGCGGGTCCTGGTGCACGCGGCGGCGGGCGGGGTGGGGCACCTGGCGGTGCAGATCGCCCGGCACCTCGGTGCGGAGGTGGTCGCCACCGCCCGCGCGCCGCGGCACACCTGGCTGAAGGAACTGGGCGCGGACGAGGCGATCGACTACACCGCCGGTCCCTTCGAGCAGGCCACCGCGCCCGTCGACGTCGTCATCGACCTGGTCGGCGGCACCGACGCCACCGACGTCCGCTCGGTCGCGGTGACCAGGCCCGGCGGCCTCGTCGTCTCCATCCCCGGCGGTGTCTCCCCCGCGCTGGCGGCCGCGGCCGCCCACGCGGGGGTCCATACC
>NZ_JBYIRM010000027.1:0-120950 GCF_057708105.1 Actinacidiphila sp. bgisy144
TCGAACCCTGTTGTGGGGGTTGTTTCTTTTGTGCCCCCCCCCCCCCCGCGGCGGTCGAGGGGTTCAGGGATCAGTGGGTGATGCGGCGCTTGCGGCTCACATAGGCGAACACCGCGCCCGAGCCCACCAGGAGGGCGACGACCGCCAGGATCTCGGCGACACCGGACAGGCCGGTGTCCGCGAGGGTGCCCGAACCGGAGGCCTGCTGGGCCGGGTTGGAGGGCGCCGGGCCCGTGGTGGGCGCGGAGGTGGGAGCGGAGGACGTCGGCGGCGGTGAGGTCGGCGGCGGCGTCTTCGACGGGACGTAGACGCCCGCGTCGATGGTGTGGTCGACGCCCCCGGCCTTCGCCGGCGCGGTCACCGGCGCGGTGCCGTCGCACAGCTTGCCGCTGGTGGGCGGGACCACGTTGGAGTCGTGGGCCCGGTCGGAGCCGGCCTTCGGGAGGGTGAAGCGCAGTTCGGCGGCCCCGGGCGTGCCCGGCACGTCGCTGGTGTCGGCGGTGCAGACGTCGAACTCCACGGTGTACTTGGCGCCCGGCGTCAACTGGTAGTCCGCGTCGGCCCCGCCGAAGTAGTACTCGCCGTCGGCGTCGGTCGTGGTCGTGGCGACCTGCTTGCCGTGGGCGTCGAGCAGGTTGATCGTCGCGCCCGGCAGCAGCACCTGGCCGGCGTCCTGGATGCCGTTGTGGTCGCCGTCGTACCAGACCACGTTGCCGATCTGGATCGGCGCGTTCGCCGCGGCGTACGCGATGTCGCCGAGGCCGCCCGCTTTGCCGAAGCCGTTCTCCTCCTGGCCGACGAACTGGTAGGCGTTGGCGCTGGTGTCGTTGCCCGGGCCGAGTCCCGTGGTCAGGTCGTAGTAGCCGGTGCCGGCCGTCTCGACGTGGGTCGCCGGGTCGAACTCGGTGCTGACGACGGACTGTTCGCGCGCGATGTGGGCGACGGCCCCGAGCGCGGTCTCCTGGTGCCCGCCGGCGAAGTAGTCACCGGGGAAGTACTCCACGACGCCGCTGTCCTCGTTGTCGTCGTTGGCGGCGGTGGCGTGGTCGGGGCAGTCGCCGGTGCCTTCCCAGGCGTACCCGCCGGAGCCGTCGGCGCACGCCATGTCGATGTCGCCGCCGGACATGCCGAACTCCGCCGTGTTGTTCAGCGGCCGCGGGTCCAGGCCCTTCGCGCTGAGCACGTCCATGAACCGGTCGCGGAAGCCCAGCACCATGGAGCCGTCGTTGGCGAAGGCCAGGCCGGACAGCTCCGGCTGCGGGTCGATGAAGGTGGTGCCCGACGCCGCCCGCTGGTCCCAGCTGGCCAGGTCGGTGTTCCACGGGTTCCAGTGGGTGGACGCGTCGGTCTGGACGCCGACGAAGACCTTCCCGCGCTCGGCGTCGAGCGGCTGCGTCAGCACCGTGGAGAACCGCTTGCCGTCGTAACGGGCGACGACCGCCTTCAGGTCGGAGCGCTGCTGGGTGCTCTCCGCGTCGCACACGCCGCCGACGTACAGCGTGTTGTCGCGGACGGCGAGGGCGAACGGCCGCCAGTCGCCGGCGCCGGCGCAGCCCGGGTCCGGGATCGGCACCGTCGCCTCGGGCGCGCCCGCGGTGCTGCCGGTCGCGTCGAAGCTCACCAGGGTGCGGGTCAGCAGGTTGACCGCGTAGAGCGTGGAGCCGTCCTCCGACAGGGCCAGCCCGCCGATGCTCTCCTTGCCCGGCGCCTGGGTGAACCCGGCGTCCTTGATCATGTTGCTGCTGTCGTGGGGCGTCACGGCGGCGCCGGGCACCTTCGCGAAGAGCTGCGCGCTGCCGCCGTCGACCGGCACGGTGTAGATCGCGTTGCCGCCGTCGGGCCCGTACGGGGCGTAGCGGCGGGCGAACGAGCTCTGGAAGAGCCGGCCGCGGTACCGGTCGTACGCCAGCCCGTAGGTGGTGCCGACCTCGGACTGCGTGTCCAGGGTGGTCGGGCAGGAGGAGTCGGTGGGGCAGGTGCCCCGCGCGGTGGTGCCGAAGGACACCAGCGCCTGGGTGTCGGTGCCGCCCGCGCCGTTCTGGACCGGCACGAAGTAGCGGGAGTCCGGCAGCGTGTAGTCGGCCGCGTCCCAGACTCCGGTGATGACCGAGGCGTCCTTGCCGCCAGTGAGGTCCACGAAGCTGGTGAAGCTGTCGAAGTGGTTCGCCGCGGTCGAGGCGGGCGCCGCCTGGAGGTAGTCGCTGTACGGTGACGGGACGCTGACGTCCACGCGGTAGCGGCCGCCGGTCAGCTTGGACGACGGCGCCACCACGACCTTCCCGGTCGCGTCCGTGGTCCCGGTGACGTGGTGGCCGGAGGCGTCGGCCACGTCGACTTTCATGCCCCGCTGCGGTACGTCGGTGGTGGCGTTGATCACGCCGGTGCCGAGGAAGTCCCGCAGCACCTCGACGGTCAGTGTGCCGTCGGAGGTCGCGGCGCCGGCGGTGCCGGCGCCCGTCACGACTGCGCCGGTGGCGGTGCCCAGAAGCAGGAGGCCGGACAGCCCCACCCGCACCAGCCTGTGTAATGGCATGGCATTCCCTTTGGTCGTCCCCAGGTCGGTGCCGACGGTCGGCGCCGCCACAGTGATCTCACAGGCCACGTTACAAGTTGACGCACCGTCATGTCCTGGAAACGCTGAGTCTCCATGGCCCGGTTTCCGGTTCCTGTTAGCATCGCGCCGCGTGAGGAGCTTGCGGAGCAGCCGAGGTCTCCCGCGGGGTACGGCGGCCCGCCGCCGACGGCCGCGGTTACGCTGGGCGGCCGCCGCGCTCGCCCTGGTGGCGGCCGGGACGGCCGCTTTCGTCCTGGTCGGCAGCGGCAGCGGTGGTGGCGGTGGTGGCGGCAAGAGCGGTGACTCCGGCCGGCGCGCGCTGACCGCGGACGAGGCGAACCGGCTGGCGATCACCCGCTTCCGCAACTACCAGGCGGGCGGCCGCGCGTTGACGATCACCGTGCCGAGCACCGGCGGCGGGCTCACCGTCACCGGGGCCGTCGACTACCGCGCGAAGGTCGGCTACGGGGTGGTGCGCGGCACCGGCCGCGACACCTCCAGCGACGGCCTGATCGAGTGGTCGTCCACCGCCGTCCTCATCCTGCCCATGACGAACGCCCCTGCTACGGCGCCGAGTTCGCCGCCGACCTCCGGCTGGTACCGCCGCCCGGTGACGACGGCCGGCAGCTCGCTGGACAGCGCGCTGACCATCGCGCTCGGCCTCGGCAGCGACCGGCCCGACAACGCGGAGCTGCTCCCCCAGAACGGCGCCGCCCGCCTCGGCCAGGACGAGGTGCGCGGCCACCGGGTCGTCGTCATGTCCGGCCCGAAGTCCGCGTCGGCGCCCGGCGCTTCGGGCGCCGTACGGTACTGGGTCGGCTCGGACGGGACGATGTACCGGGTACGGGCGGACCTGGCGTCCGAACCGCAGCCGGTGGTCGTCGACTTCGACACGCACCCTTACGTCGCGGTGCGACCGCTGCCCGGGGTCACGCCGACGCCGTCCTCGTAGCGTCGTTCCTTCGTCGCCTCGTTCCTTCGTCGCCTGGTGACCCCGAACGCGGCGTCGTAGGCGTCGAGTTGAGCGGCTACGTCCCGGCTAGCCGGCCTGGACCCGCGCCCCGGTGGCGAGTAGCGACAGGGGCGGCAGCGGGATGTCCGCGGTGGTCGGCAGCGCCGGCACGGCCGGTACGACGGTGGCGCCCGCGGTGGTGGCGTGCGGGAACTGCGGCTGCGGGCCGGGCGCGGCCACCTCGGTGAACGGGATGCCCGCGGGCGCCGTCGGCGCCTGCCATGTGCCGTACGGGGTCGCGGACTTGGCCGGCAGCGGGCAGGACGCCGTGGTCGCGATCCGCGCGGGCACGGTCGTGTGCAGGGTGTTGCCGCGCAGGCAATTGCCCTGCCCGCGGGTGGCGTTGGGGAACGTCCAGCCCACGTCGAGGCCGTTGCCGGTGAACGTGTTGTCCGTGATCCGGTTGCCGTTCGGCGGCAGGTCGGCGGTCGCGGTGATCACCAGCCCGGCGTCGGCGTTGCCGGTGATCCGGTTGCGGACGAACTGGTTGCCGCTGCCGCCGTCCACGCCGATGCCGATCCCCCAGCCGCCGTCGGCCTGTTCGGGTGTGCCGGGCTGCTGGTTGTCCGCGATCAGGTTCCCCGCCACGACGGCGCCGCGCTGCGGGAGCAGCTTCTCCTGGTGGTCGGAGTCCGTGGTCAGGCCGACCCGGTTGCCGACGAGGCGGTTGCCCACCACGTACATGTCGCCGCTAGCGTTGGTGCCCTCGTAGCCGACCGCGTTGAGCTCGGCGACGTTGTCCCGTACGACGACCTGGCACGGCTTGCACTGCCCGACGTAGATCCCGGAGTCGGCGCCGCCCGAGGCGTAGGAGTGCTCGATCACGCCGTTCTGCGCGGAGAACGCGTAGATGCCGTAGAGCCCGTTGCGGGTCGCGGTCACGTAGGAGACCAGGAAAGAGCTGAGGAACTTCACCGGTTCGTCGCCGGTGTCGTAGCCGCCGCTCTGGCCGGGCAGCCCTGCCACCGCCCGCGCGGAACCGGTGACCAGCACCCCGTTCTGCGTGTTGTTCTCCACGGTGAGGTTCTCCACCGCGACCCCGGGCGCGGCCACGACGACACCGTTGGCCTGCTGCAACCGGCCATCGATGACGACCTTCTGCCGGTTCTCCCCGCGCAGCGTGACGCGCGCGGTGTCGATGCGCACCGACTCGTGGTAGACGCCGGGGGAGACCAGGACCAGGTCGCCGGAGCGGGCCAGGGACACCGCGTCCGAGATCGTCGGGGCGTCGGCCGGTACGTGGATCGTGACGTGCGCGCCGGGGGGCCGCGTGCCCTCGGGCGCGCTCTTGCCGCTGCTCTTGCCCTTGCCCGTGGAACCGCCGCCGTGGGCACCGCCGCTGCTGCAACCGGCGAGGAGTGCCAGGGTGCCGCCCAGCAGCGCCGCGGCCACGCGAAGAGCTAATCGAGGCATGCGCTCAGTCTGGCACGGGCCGCCAACGCATCGCGTAGATAGCAAAATTGACGGCGCGTGGGCGGTCGCGGCAGTCGTTGGGACATCGGCGGGCGCGGCGGCGGCGGGTATGGCACTCTGCACATCATGCGCCCGCCCGATCACCAGCCGTCACGCCGCAGGTTCCTCGACGCCACCGGGGCGATGGTGGCGCTCGGGCTCACCGCGGGGTGCACCTCGGACGCCGGCCACTCCGGTTCCGGCCGGGCGTCCGACGACGCCGAACCGCCGGACGCGCAGACCGCGTCCGCGGCGACCCCGGCGCCCGTACCGGCCACCGGCACCCACCAGGCGGGCATCACCCTCCCGCAGCCCGCCCAGGGCAACCTGCTCGCCGTGGTCGCCGACCTCACCGCCGCGGCCGACCCCGGCCCGCTGCTGGCCGAACTCGGCCGCGCCGTCGCCGCGTTGACCGCTGGCACCGACGCCCGGCTGCTCGGCCTGCCCCCGGGCGACCTCACCGTGACGGTCGGCGTCGGCCCCCGGCTGGTCCGCACGGCCGGCGCGGCCCTGCCCGGCGGCACCGACCTGCCCGGCGGCACGGACCTGCCCCGCTTCTCCCGCGAGCAGGTCGCCGCCGGTGCCCGCGGTGGCGACCTGCTGCTCCAGATCTGCGCGAGCGACGCCCTGCTGCCCGCGGTCGCCGCCACCGCGCTCCTGGAGCAGGCCGGCAGCCGCCTGCGCGAACGCTGGCGCCAGTCCGCACACCGCGGCGCGAACATCCCCGTCGGCAAGTCCCTCACCGCGCCGCGCAACCTGCTCGGCTTCATCGACGGGATCGTGGGGCCCCACACCGCCGAGGCGCAGCAGCGCAACCTGTGGCTGGCCGGCCCGTCCCAGGTCGCGGGCGGCACCATCGCGGTGGTGCGGCGGATGGCACTGGACCTGCCGCGGTTCGCCGCGCTGTCCGTCGCCGAGCAGGAAGCGGTGTTCGGCCGCCGCCGCACCTCAGGCGCCCCGCTGTCCGGCGGCGCCATCACCGCCGACCCGTCGCTGGGCGCCAAGACCCCCGACGGGCGCTACCTCATCCCCGCCGACGCCCACGTCCGCCGCGCCAACGCCAACGCGGTGGGCGCCGGCCTGATGCTGCGCCGCTCCTACAGCACCGACGCGCCCGCCGCCGGCCTGCTCTTCATCAGCTTCCAGAACGAGTTGCGGACCTTCACCAGCACCCTGGCCCGCATGGACGACTCCGACGCGCTGCTCGCCTTCACCACCACGACCGCGACCGGGACCTTCCTGATCCTCCCCGGCTTCACCCCCCACCGCCCCCTCGGCTCCACCCTCTTCCCCTGAGGCCGTGCGCACCGTCGGCCCGCCGCCCCCGGCGTCACCCGATCCAACGGGCCGCGGCCTCGTACGTCGTGTCCGGGGAGCGGTTGAAGGCGATGGCCGCAGCGGGCGCGTAACGCCGGATCAAGTTGACGACCTGCTCCAGGAGTTCGACCTGCTCGTCGGAGTGCCGCAGGCCGCCGCCGACGGTGACGCACTCCCACGGATGCGCGCGCAGCGCCTCCCCGACCACCGCGCCGACGTCATCGCTGCCGTCGAGCCCGATGAGGCAGGTACGCACGCCCACGCCGTGCGCGTCGAACTCCGCCAGCCCCGCCCGGATCGCCCGTGCCGCCGGCTCCGGGTCCCACGGCCCGGGCACCCGGTACGGATCGAGCCCGATCACCAGCACCCGCGGCACGTCGACACGGTCCATCCTCGGACGGTACGCCCCGAGGGAGGCGCTCGGGCGGCGCTGGGGCGGCGCCTGGCGTGTCGCGGGCGTTCGGCGGGCCCGGGCGGTTACTCGTACCGGGTGCAGACTTTCCTCCCCTACCCGGACTTCGCGGCCACGGCGGGCGTGCTCGACCCGCGCCGCCTCGGCAAGCAGCGGGTCGAGGCCATCCAGGTGCTGCGGGGCCTGACCGTGCCCGGGTACGGCTGGCGCCACCACCCCGCGGTGCACATGTGGGCCGGGTACGAGGAGGCCCTGGTGCGCTACGGGTTGGAGATCTGCCGGGTGTGGACCGCCGCGGGGCGGGCCGACACCTGCGCGGACACCCTGCGGCACGACCTGCCGGCCCGGGCGCGCGCCACCCGCTCCATCCGCACCGCCGCCGAACTCGCCGAGGACGGCGACCTCCCGCCCTGGCTCGGCGACCCGGCCTTCCACCTCAGCCACCGCTCAGCCCTCGTCACCCGGGCCCCGGAACACTACCGCCGCTACTTCCCCGACACCCCGACCGACCTCCCCTACATCTGGCCCTCCTCGGACCGTAAGCCCTCCGTCTGACCGGGGCGTCGGCGGGCGCCGAACGCAACCCCACCTCGCCGCCCCGTCCGTGCCGGAACCCGTCCGTGATCCCGGGTCGGCTTCCAGCCGGCTACGAACCTCCATGACGAGTGTCCTGAGCTGCGCGATTGGGAGGAGGCGAGGACGGGTCAGTTGACGGTGAGTGCGGCCGTGTCGTCCGACGGGTTCGTGTCGAACGCCGGCTGCCCACCCGGGCTCCAGTCCATGGAGACGGAGCCCTGGGCGCCAGGGATCACCTGGTCGACGCGCAGGGTGAGGGAGAAGTCCGTGACAGTGCCGGCCGTCGAGACGATGCTCTGGTTCGAGCAGCGGTACCCGCTGCCCTGCTCTCGGCAGTTGGCGGAGGAGCCGACGGGCGACGTGCCCGGCGGCAGTTGGACGTCGACGGTGCCGACGATGTCGCCGCTGCGGTAGAAGATGGTCGCGGGACCGTTGTTGGTCATGGCGAAGTCCAGCGTGACGGTGTCGCCCTGGGCTGCGGTGGCGCTTGCGCCGGACACCGAGAAGTCCGCCGTGTTGGCGGCCTGCAGGTTGGTGATCCGGTAGTCGCCGTGCGTACCGCGCTCGGAGAGCGACACGACGCCGGACGGCGCGTCGTTGGCGGTTCCCGGCGTGATGGTCCTCAGCGTCAGTTGGCCGCCGGTGCCTTGGGTCCACTGGTGCCCTGAAGCGGACTGCTGGATGCCCGGATCACCGGCCGGCGCGATCATCGAGTCCAGGTAGGTGTAGTAAGCGGTCGACTCGACGTTCAGCCGGACGGCCGGCGCGAGCGCGGCCTTCTCTCCCGGCAGCACCTGTCCGGGGATGGTGCACAGCGCCATCTCCGCCACCATGGGGCCGCCGTCGGCGCTGTACTCGCAGTTGCCGAAGTGCTTGGCGAATCCGATCCCGGGGGACGCCCACAGCAGCACCTGCGTGCCGTCGGCGGCGCGGTCTCCGATGTTGGTGAAGCGCACCGGCTTGTTGACGGTCGACCCGACCGCGAGATCGGTCAGGTTCGCCGGCTGGGCCTGGTCGAAGGCCGGGCCGCCGATCTCGACCGTGCCCTGGCCGCCGACGATCGACGCGTTGTCCGCGGTGCCGCCGATCGTGTACGCGGCGGACGATCCGACGGGAGCGCCGACCTTCGCCCTCACGGTCATCTGGGTCTCGGCGCCGATCGTGCCGACACCGGTCAGGTCGTCGTAGTAGAACGACTCCCCGCAGCTGGCGACGTGCTGGACCACCGTGCAGTTGTCCGAGAACGTCACGTTCGCGATCTTGGAGAGCTGCGTCACGTCGATCGTCAGCGTGGCGCTGGTGCTCAGGCTCTTCGCCGTGGTCGTGAACGAGAGGTAGGGCATCGCGGTCTTCGACACCCCGGCCAGGGTGGCCGGGGAAACCGCGACCGGCGCGATCTGCCGAAGGGCGATGACCGGCTGGTCGTCTGCCTGCGCCGGGACGGTGCCGACCCCGGCGAGCGCGAGGCCCATCGCCACGCCGACGACTGCGGTCAGCACCGTGGCACGGCGATTCGGACTGTGTTTCACGCGGTCCCCCCACAGAGATTTCACAGGATGTGCACGGGACAGGCTAGGCACGGCAGTTGGAGTTGACTACTCCGGCCGTGCGCCCGGCTGAGGCCAAATCCGGCTGATCCAGCATGAACAGCCTGTGGCTTTGCGGATATTTGACGAGCGCGCAACGGGGTCACCGGTTCGCGTTCCGCCGAACGTTCCTGCATGTGGCGTCCCCCCGGCGCCTGCAATCCGTGAAGGCGGCCGTTGCGCCGTCGTGAGGGCGTACCGAGCGGACGTCAGGCGCTTGCGCCGGTCAGCGCGCCCGGGCGGCTGTCGAGGGCGGCGCGGACCAGGGCTCGGCCCCGGGCGGCGGTACGGGCGCGCTCGTCGACGGGGTCGGGCGGTGGGGCGCCCACTCCTGCGCAGGTGCGGCAGATGCCTTCGTACGGGCTCGGTCGCGCGCAACTGCCGCACTCGTGCCAGCGGGGCTGCGGCGGCGGCGCGGTGATCGGCTCCGGCGGCGGGGGCAGCTTGCGGGTGAGGCGGTCGCGCAGGAAGGCCGACGCGCTGTGGACCCGTTCGGGCAGGCCGCTGAGCAGGGCGGGGGCGAGGTCACGCGGGCCGAAGCCGCGTTCCAGCCAAGGCGTCACCAGGGGTGCGAGCGTCATGGCCTCTGCCGCGCCGAGGCGCAGCCGCGGCTCCGCCGCGGTCACACGGTGGAGCAGGGCCGCCGCCTCGGTGCCCGTCGCGTCCGACGGCTCGGTCTGGGCCTCGGCCTTAGCGAGAGGCACGGACGGGAGGCCCCGCTGTGCGGGGAGGGTGGGTTCTTTCCCACGGTCCTTTACGGGGTTGGCACCGCGGTCATCGGCCGCCGGCCGACCGGAGCCCGGACGTACGGCACCCGGTCCCACCTGCGGGGAGTCGTACACGTGAGCCTGGCTGACGAAGGTGCCGTCCGGGCGCCGCACCCGCTCGACGCGGTAGTAGCCGAAGGCGGTCAGCTCGCGCAGGGCCTTCGCCACGGCCAGGCGGCCCTGGGGACTGGTGTCGGCCATGCGGCGGCCGTCCTCGCGCCAGCCGTCGGGGCGGGAGAGGAGGTCGGCCAGCAGGCCGCGCGCGGTGTACGACAGCCGCCGGTCTTGCAGCGCCGTGTTGGGCAGGACCGTGAAACCGCGCGTATGGCGGCTACGATGGATCTGCATGGGGAGAGTTGGCTCCTTGTGCCGGACCCCGGAGCGTTGGCGCGCTGCCGGGGTCACTCTATTAAGTTCACTGGTGACAGAACGTACCACGTGATTCGCCCAAGATCGACTGCTCTTGGGCGCCTTGTGGACCGGTGGAACGTTCCTCCGTGAGCGAGGACGGCGTCACGGGCCGAAAGCGGGCGCACGGTGTCCCGCCTCGGTCGGTGGCCAGGGCTCGGCCCGGCGGCGGGAGCGGCCCGGTGTGCCTTCGTCCGGACCGGGCCCGGCCCACGGGCGGGCCCGGCGGGCGTGCCCCCGGCTACCCTCCGGGTGTGGACCACGACAGACCGCTCCTCCGCATCGTTTTCCCCGACCTCGTCGCCGAGCTGGTTGCCCTGCTCGAAGCCGAGGGCGAGCGCGAACTCGCCACCTGCGCCTGGGATTTGCGGCTCTTCGGCGAGTGCGGCTGCCGGGACGACTTCTGCCAGAGCCTCCGTACGGCTGATCATCCGGAAGGACAGCCGTACGGTGAGGGCCACCGCTGCGTCCCGCTCCTGCCGTCCAGCGGCATGGTGAACCTGGACGTCGTGCACGGGCGGATCGTGTACGTCGAGATCCTCGACCGGCCACCGCTGGTTCGGCATGAGGCGGAAGGGTGACCACGGAGGGGTTATACCTCAGCGCGAGTTGTCCGAGGGCTCCTGCCGCCGGGCGAGCGAGAGCCCGCGGCGGTCCGGTCGACTCCGGTGACGGCGACCGTGCCGGACAGCGTCGCGCCAGGGGGCAGGGGCAGGGGCAGGGGCAGGGGCCAGGGGCCGGCAGGTCCGGGCGGTTCGGGCGGGCGATCGGGTGTGCATAGCTCCTGGGCGCCCGAGAGGGGGCGCGGCATGGGGATGTTCAGCAGGGAAAGGCCCGGCCGGCGGGAATTTCCGCCGGAGTTGGTCGAGGAGGCCAGGGCCAATCCGGGAGGCTGGGTCTACGAGATCGACGGGGACATGTTCGACGATCCGAACGGGGACGTGCCCCCTGAGGCCATCATCGGAGCGTGGCAGGTCAACACACGGGGGAAGATCTACGGCGACTTCCGGCCGAATCCGAACTACCGGCCGGGACCGGAAGGCCCGTAGCCCGGTATCGGTGCGCGCGCCGGAAGGCCCAGACCTCCACGCGGCGGACGTATGACAACTACTCGTCGTTCAGCCGCTGGAGGATGTGCTCGAAGTCGCCTTCGTCGAGTACGCCACCGGGTCCAAGTCCTCACCGGTACTGGGCAGGAAGGACGCCACGAACCTGTTCGTCCGCAGTCGGCCCGGGGATGACGACGGCGCAAGGGTCAGTCCCCCTCATTGGGGTCTGCATCCTGACGGGCACAGCGTTGCGAGGGCCGCCTCTGACAAGGGAGTCGGTACGGCGACGGCTCACCGTTCGACGTCGGGCGGCGCGCGGCGCCTCGCGGAGAAGGAGCTGTTGCGATCGACCGGCGCCGGCGACCGAGCGGGCCGCGGGACCGTCGCAGGCGTCGGCCGGCCAGGGCAATGCGCACCGCGGAGACGATGGCCGGCAGCAGCGCGGCGCACCGGGTGGCTGCGCTCGTGCCCCTGACCGCTCCCACGACAGCCGCCACCACGTAGAGGGCGGTGAGGATCGAGCCGGCTGCTGGTGCCCTGCGTCTTGCGGGGAGTGTGATCGTGGGGCTCACGGGATGAGGAGGTGCCTCCTGCCGCGGGACATCGTGGTCTTCGACGCGTTCTGGAGGGCGGCGTCGCTTGGAGTGGGAGGAGTGCATTGCCACCTCGGTGCACGGAGAGGTAACCCCGGACGGGAGAAGAAGCCTGGCTCGCTGCCTCCGGAGCACCCTTCAGGGCGCCAGGGGCGTGAAGCGGCTCTTGGTGGACGGCTCACAGCCGGCGCTCCTGGGCGCCGTGGGGCCCAGGAGCACCGCGTCGGTGCGTCCGCCCCGGCGGACCGCGGCGTCGGCTTCGGAGCCCCGCCTGCCATGGCGAGAGTGGGCCTGCCCGGGCGGGACTTCGCCGAATGCGGTGACTGCCGTCAGCCCCGGTCGGATTCGAGGCGTTCCGCGAGGCGTTCCTCGAGGCGTTCCGCGAGGCGGGGAAGGATGCGCAGCGCGTTGTCCCCCGCGACGCGACGCGCGCCGCCGGCGCCGAGCAGTTGTGTCAGGTCGTGCTCTCCGGTCCGCGTGTGGTCGAACAGTTTGTCGGCGTAGATCCAGTCGGTTCCGAAGAGCATGCGGTCCGTGCCGACGGCGTCGACCATCGTATTGACCTGGACCTGGGAATCAGCCACTGCGACGTCGTAGTAGACCGAACGCAGGTATGCGGAGATCGGGCGGCGGACGAGTTCCTGGTAGGCCTCGACCACACGGGGCGCGGCGGCGAGTCGGTGACCGAGGTAGGGCACCGCGCCGCCGCCGTGCGACAGAATCCAGTTGATGCGCGGATAGCGGTCCAGCACACCGTTGAAGACGAGCGTCATGAAGACGCGCGTGGTGTCGAACACGTACTCGCCTATCCAGTGCTGCCAGGGCAGTTCCGGGGTCTGCTTCGGCTCGACCGGGTGGAGCAGGACGGTGGCTTCCCGCCTGTCGAGGGCGGCGTAAACCGGCTCCCACTTCGGGTCCCCCACGTAGGCCCCGTCCACCTGCGACACCAGGTACACCCCGTCGAGGCCGAGGTCGTCGTAGATGTGGTCCACTTCGGCCAGGGCGGCGTCCACGTCCGGCAGCGGAACCGCGCCGAACACACCGAAACGCTTCGGATGGCGCCGGACGACGTCGGCGCCGATGTCGTTGACATTCCTGGCCAGTTCGTTGGCTTCCCGCTGGTCTCCGAAGTAGACCCCGGTCTCGGCCAGGCAGGACAGCACCCCGACATCGATCCCCCAGTCGTCCATGAAGCGGAGGTGGGCCTCCGGGGTCCACGGCGGGAGGTCGACTCCGCCGGTCCAGTTGATGCCATGGCGAATCAGGGTGTCGATGTAGGGCTGCGGCAGGAAGTGCGTGTGCACGTCGATCGTGAGCATGACTGCTCCTCAGGTTTTCTGGGTCAACCTACCCAGAAAACGTACCGCCGTGATTCTGGGATGGCAACACCAAAAAAGTCGCTAGACTGGGCTGCGGCACGGGAGGTGACGCCGCGTGGAGTCCGAACGGTGGACCGCGAAGGGAACTGCTACTCGATCCCGCATCGTCGACGCGGCCGCGAAGCTGATCTATGAGCGCGGCCTCACGTCGGTGGGGATCAACGACGTCCGGGCGGCGAGCTCCACCAGCCATGGCCAGATCACCCACTACTTCCCCGACGGACGGGCCGAGTTGCTGAGGGCCGTCGTGGAACGGCAGGTCAGGCAGGCACTGGACGACCAGGGCCCCGAGCTCAACGCACTGGACTCCTGGGAGGCGTGGCAGCGGTGGCGCGCCCACTTGATCGCGGTGCATTCGGCTCGCGGCGGGGCCGGAGGGTGCCCGCTGGGCTCACTGGTCGCACAGATGGCGCAGAGCGATCCCGCCGCCGCGCAATTGATGGAGGCGGGGTTCGACGCGTGGGGCGACGCGCTGGCACGCGGGATCGACACCATGCGCCGCAACGGGGACCTTGCGCCGGATACGGACGCGCGGCTGCTTGCGGCATCCCTGCTGTCCATCGTGCAGGGAGGTCTCGTGCTCATGCAGGCATCCCGGTCGGTCGAGAAGCTGGCACGGGCACTGGACACCGCCCTCCAGGTGCTGCGCGCGCACGCGTCTGGCACCGCGTGAACCGTCCTCGGTCCGCCCTGCGCTGCGCGCTTCCGAGGAGACCGGCCACCGCTGGGACCGCCCGGCACGGAGTGGAGACCGGAGGCCGCGAACTCGCGGACGCGTGGCCGGGGAACGAGCCCCCCGTGCCGGTGATCCGTAGGCCGTGACCCGGGGAGACACCCGCACCCCTGTGCGACCTGCCCATGGCACTGGGCAATGCGACCCGGCTACCCGCTCAAGGGGCCCGGTGCCGCCGCCCCTGCGGTAGCGGGACCCATCAACCCGGCCGGGCACCGCACCGCCACCGGCTCGCGGGCCAAGATCTCCGGTGCCGGCCGCGCCCGGTCCTCGGTCGGCTTGGAGATGCCGACCTCCCGCAGCGCCTCGAACGGATACTGGATGCTGTTCCGCGCGGAACCCTTTCTCTCTACCAGCCGGGTCCGGAGGCTGCCGCGCAGTATGGCTCCAGCCGTGCGGCGGTGCCGACGATGTTCTGCCGGAGTTCCTTGTCGGTGGCGATCGGTGGGTCCAGGGCGACAGCGACATCGGCGGTCCGCTCGGTCACGTGTCCCAAGGTGTGCTGGGGGCTCTCTCCGAGTGGAAGACCGGCCGGCCCTGCTGGAGTCGGGCCGCTTCCGCCGGGGAACCGGTTTTCGGGTTTGGCTCCCCAATGGTTCCCAAGCCGCGCCCGGGAACGACTCAGGGCCCTGATCCGGAAAGATCAGGGCCCTGGCCTGCTGCTTTGGAGTCGGGGTGGCGGGATTTGAACCCACGGCCTCTTCGTCCCGAATGAGGCCATGATCGTTCCCTGACCTGCGGGATTCGGGAAACCGCAGGTCAGGGGGTGGGTAGGGGTTGGTCTGGGTGGGTGTGGGGAGGCGGTTTTTCCATGATCGTCTCCCATTTTTCCCCCAAGGGAGGTGGGTCCTCGGCAGTCGGCGCTCCTGGCCGCGTTTTCGGTCGCCTCGTGCGGCGGCAGCTGCGTGGGCACGACGTGCGAACCTATGCCGCGCTCGTGCTGCCCGCCATCGAAAGCAGCCGAGCCAGCTCATTCCGTCCGCGTTGGATTACGTCGAACGCCTCGGCAATGTCCACGTCTGGAGGCAGTGGGCGGTCGGTAAGGAGGTCCGTGGAGGAGTACGGGCTGAACAGCCATCGTTGAAGGGCGCGCCAGTCGGCTGTCCGCGGGAAGGGGACGCTCTCCGCCCACGGAAGCGCCTCGTACGCGGTGCCGTCTCTATCGTTGGCCTTCAGCAGGCCGGAACGACGTACCAGGCAGGGAAAGCAGACGCCGCAGTTGGCGAGGCGAGGACCGCCGTTGCGGCGGGCGGGCGGCTTGCCACAGCTCAAAGTGGACTCCAGGTCGGACGCGGTCAGGCCGGCGTCTAGCGCGGCCACGCACACCTCGCCCTTCGTCAGCCGCGCCAGGGGGTTGATCACCCGTACCGCGTCGCCGGCGTTGGCGATGGTGGTCACCAGGGCATTCAGGTGGTGCAGGGTCCACGGGTGCACGGACCGTGTGGACAGGGCCGCGGACCGCGCCGGCGTCAGGGCCGGGTTGAGGGCGAGCTGGCCGTTCTCGGGGATGTGGACGGTTGGCACGCCGTGCGCGCTCGCGACACGGATCGCACCCGTCGCATACAACAGACCGCGAGTGCGGGAGGAGGTTTCCAGCCGCGTTCCGGAGCCATCGCCTCTTGGCGTCTGGCTCATCGGCAGGAGGAGCACGTCTCGAATTCGTTCCAGTTGCCTGGCGGCCTCATACACCCGGCGCTGGAGGCGCAGCAGACCGATCTCCCGGAACATGACGAGAAGCAGAGGCCTGGAGTCGTCCGCGTTTGCGCGGGTGGCAGCCCAGCTCAGCGAGTCCAGCCCGCCGGAGAACAAAGCGACTTCCGAGGCTTGCGGCTGGGTGGCGTCAGCCATCGCCTCCTGAACCGGGTTGAGTGTGAGGTGCCGGAAGTCAATCTCCCAGACGTCTCCGGTGAGAAGCTGGAGAAGTGTGGTGAGGTGCGTTCGGACCGCTGCGGTTCGCCAACTCCCAACGTCGGTAACGGGCACTGAGAGGCGGATGTTGCGAGTCCAGCGATCCAGGCTGTCGGTGCGGCGAACATACTTGTCACTGACGAAGACGGCCCTGGCGACCCGGAACAGATCTTCAGCCCAGTCTGGTATTGGGCCGGGGAACTGGTGCCGACCGCTGATGCGCCCCTCTCTCTCCTGGAACGAGTCCTCACCGACCTCCTTCCAACGGGGATCGCGTGCCCCGTCCCCGCGGTGTCCGCGCCACCACACGAAATTGGTAGAGTCCGTCATGCCGCAGCTCCCTGCTCACTGGAAGGCCCCTCGTCAACCAGACCAAGCACGCTGCCCACCGCCCGAGGAACCAGTGATTGCGCGATCCCGACGAGTGCGTCGGCCGGGTTCTGCACCGAATCCACCGTCGACTGAGCGGTGTCGAGAGCCTCAGCGAGACCCGTCGCCTCAGCGGACTCCTCACAGGGGTTCGGCACCAGGCCCACCAATTTCTCAGCTACCCAGTCGGCGATCCGGCTCTCCGGATCGGCGACGATGAGCACCGGCACGGCCAGCTTCACGTGTTCTGCGACTGCGGACCGCAGGAACTCGGCCACTATGTCGGCGAAGAACACCTGATAGAGGTCGCACAGGATGTCCCAGGCGAAGCCGCTGCTCGAGCCACCTGCTTGTATCGCGTCGCCCAGCTCGGGATGGATGTGACGAACATCGCCGATCGCGGCGATTACCGCTCTGCGCACTGCTGCATCCGCGAGCGTGCCGCCGTCTCCGCCGACCTGCGAGACGAGTCGGGCGATGAGCGCGTCCTCCGACTCCGCGCCGTGCTGCGCCAGCGAGCCCATAGCCTTGGCGAGCCGCTCGCCAGCTGCACACGCCGTCTCATACAGCTCGAAGGCTGATCGATCGGTACGGAGCGACTCATGCAGGGCATGCAAATGATCCGCAGCGATCTCTTCCAGCCTCTGATCCGAGTTCCGTTGGTCCGGCCGCCAGCGCGCCAGCCGCGCTGCTGCGGCGCTCCACCGATCGCCGCTCGGACCTCTCCACCGCGTGGATGTGCCCAAAGTCCCCCCAGGCTGACGGTGTCCTTCGCGCTCGCCTTGCCATGGCATCAGACCGGACGGACCCGGGGTAGAGCGCGACTCAGCCAGCACGACCAGAACCTGCCCATAGGCTTACTGAACCGTTCCGGGTTCGGTGGAGAGGCTGATGTGCCACGGTCTTGGTGAAGGATTGCTTGATCTGCAAGTCCGTGTAGATGCGGTCCAGTTCCTGGGCAGGGAGCGCCACGACGTAAACCATGCACGGAGGGTACGGGAGCCGGTGCGGAGAGCGGCGGGTGGGTGTGAGGTTTTCGTCCCAGTACGCCTGACTCATGACGATTTTCTCCCAGATGGTCCGCTTCACTCGACGTCTCAATGGCCAGTAATCTCGCTTCCATCATGAGCAGCCGCGGGCTGAGCAGAACGGCGAAGGCGCCGCTGCCGTCACCGCGGGTTGTCTACGCCCCGGACGGCTTCCCCTGGGGACCTCACTGGCCAGCCTGGGCTGCGAGCACGACGTGAGCTGCGCGCCCGTAGGCACGGCTGGCTCGACACCCTACACATCGCCGCCGACGGGCTGATCCCGATCTCCGACCCGGCTATGAGGGCACGCCTGCCTCCCTTCCAGCTGTTCCGCAAGAAGCCTGCTGACGGCGCTTGTCGCCGCTCAGCAGCAGGTCGATAAGGTCGTCGAGCCGGGTCTTGGCGGAGAAGACGCGGATCTGACGACGCGCTTCAAGGCGCTGCAGCTCGTCAGCCTGTTCGCGCAACCTATAGACGACGCCACCACGGCAGCCCTCGCGATCTTCCACATCGAGAAGGGCCGCATCGCCGGATGAACACCTAGAGTGACGACCCTGTTGCTGTCGCCAACTCGTTGGCTGTGTGGCGAGACTACGTATCGTGGGTCCCGGCCGGTCTGACCTCCATCGATTGTCACAGTGATACGAGATGATGTAGGCCGGTCCGGCAACGAGAGGGGTTTGGCGACTGTGGATGTCTTCGAGGTGCACCGGCGGCTCATCGATGACTACCGGCGCTTCACCGAGTCCTTCGTCGGCATCCGTGATTCCCGCATCCGGCAAGCGGTTGCCGACGACCTGGCAAGCGGCGGCCAGTGGCCGGACGCGTGGCTGTCAATAAACCCGATGTTCGAGCCAGGGGGGACCGTCGAGGAACTGGTCGCGGACGGCCTTCTCCACCGCGAGTGCGCGCGGATCTTCAGGAGCGGCAAGGACGCTGAGCCCGGGAGCGGAACCCCGATCACCTTCCACCGCCACCAACTGGAAGCCATCAGGGCCGCCAGGACCGGCAAGAGCTATGTGCTAACCACAGGGACTGGTTCGGGCAAGAGCCTCGGGTACATCGTGCCCATAGTCAACGAGGTCCTCCGCGCCCGTGAGCGCGGGGACACTGAGCGACGTACCCGTGCCGTGATCGTCTACCCCATGAACGCGCTGGCCAACAGCCAACTGAAGGAACTCAAGAAGTTCCTCCAGGCTGGCTACGGCGAGGATGAGGCTCCGGTGAGCTTCTCCCGCTACACAGGACAGGACAGCGATGCCGAGCGGCATCGGATCCTACGGGATAAGCCGGACATCATCCTCACTAATTACGTCATGCTTGATCTCCTGCTGACCAGGGACAAGGAGCGGGAAAGCTTCCTCAAGGCCACACATGACCTCCGCTTCTTGGTGCTTGACGAGTTGCACACATACCGAGGCCGGCAAGGGGCGGATGTCGCCCTCTTGGTCCGCAGGGTTCGGGACGCTTGCGAAGCGACGAGCCTCCAGTGCATTGGTACCTCGGCGACTATGTCGAACGAAGGCGGCGAGAAAGAGCGGCGCACTGATGTCGCGGAGGTGGCGACTCGCCTCTTCGGTGGGGACGAGCCGGTGCACGCCGACCTCGTCATCGGCGAAACTCTGCGTCGAGCCACCCTGGGTCCGGCCCCGACCTCGAAAACCCTCGCGGCGGCCGTGCGCATCGCCACGTCCACAAGTGGGCGAGTCTACGAGGACCTCGCTGCAGACCCGCTCGCTGTCTGGATCGAGCGGACTTTCGGGTTGACCGGCGAGGGCGGAAGCCTGGAACGGCAGCATCCCACGACGATCCGCGAGGCAGCACAACGGCTGGGCGAGGCCACTGACATTGACGAGGAAACCTGCCGGACAGCGATCGAAACGGTACTACGGGCAGGGTCGAAAGCGAAGGATCTGCACACCCGCCGGCCACTCTTCGCATTCCGCCTCCACCAGTTTCTCTCCAAGGGCGACACCGTTCATGTCAGCTTGGAACCGGAAGCCGAACGCCACATTACCCGGCGCTACCAGCGGGTTGTAAAAGGGGAGCGGGGCAAACTCCTAATGCCTCTCTCTTTCTGTCGCGAGTGTGGACAGGAGTACCTGGCTGTCTACCGCACCGAGCGTGCAGGACACATTGTTTACGAGCCGCGACGTGACTACGAAGCCAGCGACGATCAGGCGTCTGACGGCTATTTGTATGTGAGTTCAAATTCTCCTTGGCCCACGAACCCTGCCCAGTCAGGAAGGCTCCCCGAGTCCTGGCTGATAAGCGAGGCGGAGGGCGTATCCGTGGTGGACAACCGCCGACGATATCTGCCGCTCCGCGTCCGTGTGGCGCTTGACGGCACGGAGCTCGGTTCGGACGGATCGGAGCATCAGGAGGAGGACGGTGCCGCCGAGGGACTTGCTGCCGCCTTCGTGCCTGCGCCGTTCCTGTTCTGCCTCAACCCTGAATGCGGGGTCTCCTACGAGCAGGTACGCGGCAGAGACTTCGCCAAACTCGCCAGCCTCGACGTCGAGGGCCGCAGCTCCGCCATGACCGTAGTCAGCGCCAGCATCGTGCGCAGCCTAAGGACCCAGCCCCCCGGAGAGGAACTCGACGAAGAAGCTCAGAAGCTGCTTACCTTCGTCGACAACCGGCAGGACGCCAGCCTGCAGGCCGGACACTTCAACGACTTCGTCCAGGTCGCACATCTGAGAGCGGCGTTGGTTCACGCCTTGCGTGCGGCGGGCGCCCACGGGCTCCGTTACGACGAACTCGCGCAGCAGGTCACTGACGCCCTGGCACTCCCCATCGAGACTTTCACCGGAAAGGCTGACGTCCGGTTCAGCCACCAGCGGGAGAGCGCACTCGCGGCCCTTCGGGGCGTGGTCGAACTGCTTCTCTACCAGGACCTGCAGGGCTCCTGGCGGGTAACCATGCCAGGCCTTGAACAAACCGGGCTCCTCCGCTTCGACTATCCGGCCCTGGACGAGATTGCCCGAGCTGAGGACTTGTGGGAGACCGGACACCCCGCCCTGGCGTCGGACGATCCCGTGCACCGCGTGATGCTGCTGCGCCTGATCCTGGACGAGATGCGCCGCAGTCTCGCTGTCGATGCGGAGGTGCTCTCGCGGACCGGTTTCGAGCGCATGCGCTCCCGCTCAGACCAATGGCTGGCCGGCCCCTGGGCGCTGGCCGAGAACCATCCGGAGCCGCGACCAGCAGTCGTCTATCCCGCGCCCGCGCGTCCTGGCGGCTTCCGCTCGGACGTCCACTTCACCGGTCGCTCGATGCTCGGCCGCTACCTCCGTGCCCCCGGTAGATTTCCGCACCTCCCGGACCGGCTCTCCGTGGACGACGCGCAGCGGATCATCAGTCATCTGCTCCGTGTTCTGGGTGAGGCCGATTTGGTCACGGAAGCGGTGAACCGTAAGGAGATGGGCACGCCGGGCTACCGGGTCAAGGCGTCCTCACTCGTCTGGTTGCCCTCGGATGGAGCCGAGGGCATGCGAGACCTACTGCGCCGTCGGCACGAC
Organism: Actinacidiphila sp. bgisy144; assembly: GCF_057708105.1. Classification (NCBI taxonomy): domain Bacteria; kingdom Bacillati; phylum Actinomycetota; class Actinomycetes; order Kitasatosporales; family Streptomycetaceae; genus Actinacidiphila; species Actinacidiphila sp. bgisy144. Next base: position 20,665 of record NZ_JBYIRM010000027.1, read on the forward strand.
GTGGCGGCCCCTCGAGTGAACGCTTTCTTCCGGGAGCTCTACACCGACCTCGCACACACTCTCGCGGGGTTGCAGGCGGCCGAGCACACCGCTCAGGTGCCCACTCGCATCCGGGACAAGCGCGAGACGGATTTCAGCGCCGGGACATTGCAACTGCTCTACTGCTCCCCGACCATGGAGTTGGGCGTCGACATCAAGAGCCTCAACACCGTGGCAATGCGCAACGTTCCACCGACCCCGGCGAACTACGCGCAGCGGTCCGGTCGGGCAGGCCGCTCGGGCGAGCCGGCCCTCGTCACGACCTATTGCGCCACGGGCAACGCCCACGATCAGTATTACTTCCGCCGTTCCCAGTTCATGGTGCAGGGGCGAGTGGCGGCACCCCGCCTCGACCTGGCCAACGAGGACCTGGTGCGCAGCCACGTCCAAGCGATCTGGCTGGCCGAGACCGGAGCCGACCTCCACTCCAGCCTTCCCGAGGTACTCGACCTGGGCGACCCCCTGCGTGGATACCCGGTCAGGGAGGAGATCTGGACGCAGATGCTCTCCCCAGCCGCCGCGCGGCGGGCGGAGGACCGAGCCCGACATGTCCTAGCGTCGGTGCTCGACCTGGACGAGTCGCTGTGGTGGAGTCCGCGTTGGTTGGCGGATGTGGTCCGAAGCGCCGCGCAGCGGTTCAACCAGGCTTGCGACCGTTGGCGGAACCTGTACCAGGGTGCGCTGGAGGAGCAGGAGGAGCAGAATCGGCGGGTCCTAGACCAGTCCCTGAACCCGCAGAGCCGCGAGCGTGCCGCCCGCCGTCGGCGCGAGGCGGAGAACCAACTCAAGTTGCTCCGCAACGAGGACAGCAAGAAGCTCGGCCAGAGTTTCAGCGACTTCTACACGTACCGCTACTTCGCCTCCGAGGGCTTCCTGCCCGGTTACTCGTTTCCGCGTCTACCGCTGGTCGCCTACATTCCCGGTTCCCGGCACTCGCGTGGAACCAGCCTGGAAGGGGACTACCTTCAGCGGCCCCGATTCCTGGCAATCAGTGAGTTTGGCCCGGGTGCACTCATCTACCACGAAGGTGCCCGCTACGAGGTGAAACGTGTTCAGTTGCCGGTGGCCGAGCCGGGCGAGATCGATACCGAGACCGCCCGGGTATGCCGCAACTGCGGCTACTTCCATCAGCAGCAGGCCGGTACCGACGTCTGCGACGGCTGCGGCGAAGTCCTGACGGGCCACATCCCTAATCTGATGCGTCTCACCACCGTGTTCACGGAGCGCCGGGAACGAATTTCCTCGGACGAGGAGGAACGCCGCAGATCAGGCTTCGAGTTGGAGACCGTCTACCGATTCAACTCCCATGGAGATCGACCCGCGAGCCTCGACGCACATGCACTGGTGAACGGCGAGACCTTGGCTGAGCTCTCATACGGTGACACTGCCAGCCTGCGCGTTATCAACAAGGGGCGCCGGCGCCGCAAGGACAAGGCCCGTATCGGGTACCGCATCGACACCTCCACCGGCAAGTGGCTCGCCGATACGCTGACCGCCGATCCCGAAGGCCGGGACGGAGACGCCAGCTACGGCGACGTGGACATCTCCCGTCCCGTGGTCCCCTTCGTCGAGGACCGCCGGAACATCCTGCTGCTCCGCCTGACCAGTCCGGTCAGCGAGACTGCCGCGACCACCCTGCGCTACGCCTTGGAACGTGGTATCGAAGCGGCCTTCCAGTTGGAGGACTCCGAACTGACTTCTCTCCCGCTCCCCGACCACGAGGACCGAGCGAGGATGCTCCTTACGGAAAGCGCCGAAGGCGGAGCGGGTGTTCTGCGCCGGCTCCAGTCGGAGCCGAAGGCCCTGGCAAAGGCCGCCTCTGTGGCGTTGTCGATCCTGCACGTGAACGCGGACACTGGGCAGGACATCCCTGCTGGAAACGGCTTGCCGGAGCCCTGCGAACTTGGCTGCTACGACTGCCTGCTGTCCTATAGCAACCAGAGCGAACACCGTCTTATCGACCGGACCTCGGTGATCGGTCTGCTCCAGCAGATAGCTGCTTCCACTGTCAGGGGAATCGGATTGGCTGCCACCCCCGCCGAGCGCCTCGACGCGCTCAAGGAAGAGAGCGGTAGCGAGCTGGAGCGGAACTTTCTGGAGTTCCTCGCCCAGCGCGAACTCCGGTTGCCCGACGAGGCCCAGGTTCCGCTCCCGCAGCTGGGTGCGCGGCCCGACTTCGTCTACCGGTTGCCGGGTGCGGAAGTCGCCGTCTTCGTCGACGGTTCCCACCACGACATTCCCACGCAACACCAGCGGGACGAGGATACGGAGGACAGACTGATGGACTCCGGCTGGCTGGTCATCCGTTTCGGGCACACTGATCACTGGCAGGGAATCGTTGATCGCTACCCCAACGTGTTTGGGTCCGGAGGAGTTCGGTGACCGACTACAAGATCGGCAGTCTGGTGGCAGCCCGCGGCCGGGACTGGGTCGTCCAGGAGTTCACCAAGGACTTCGTGGTCGCCCGGCCGCTCGGCGGCGACGCTGCCTTCACCGCCGGCCTGTTCGCCGACGAGGTCACCGACGCCCGCTTTCCCCGACCAAGCAGCTTGCCGGGCGAGGTCGGCGACCACAGCAGTGCTGCCCTGCTGCGCACCGCCCTCCAGATCGGGTTTCGGGACAGCGCCGGTCCATTCCGGTCGCTGGCGCAGCTCAACTTCGAACCCCGTCGCTACCAGCTCGTTCCGCTGCTCATGTCCCTGGGTATGGACGTAACCAGGTTGCTGATCGCCGACGACGTCGGCATCGGCAAGACCGTGGAGTCCGGCCTCATCGCCAAGGAACTGCTGGCCCAAGGACAGGTCGACGGATTCGCCGTGCTCTGCCCACCGGCGCTTGCCCAGCAGTGGCAGGACGAGCTGCGGGACAAGTTCGGAATCGAGGCGGCCCAGGTGCTGCCCAGCACGGTCAAGAAGCTCGAACGCGACCTGATGGGTACACAGAGTCTCTTCGAGCGTTACCCCTACACGATCGTCTCGACGGAGTTCATCAAGCGGGAGGAAAAGCGCAGCCAGTTCCTGCGAGCGGCACCAGATCTGATCATCGTCGACGAGGCGCACACCTGCGTGCCCGACGCTGCGGACCGCGCGGGTCGGCAACGTCAGCTGCGCTACGAGCTTCTGAAGGAGCTTGCGGCCTCGAAGCAGCGCCACCTCCTCCTCGTCACCGCGACACCGCACAGTGGCAAGGAGCAGACCTTCCGTTGCCTTATCGGCCTGCTCGATCCGCAGTTCGACCCTGTGACGGGTTCCTTTGATCCTGCCCAGTCCGAGGATCGCGCCCGGCTCGCTAAGTACTTTGTGCAGCGCCGTCGGCGCGACATCAAGACCTTCCTCAAGGAGGAGACCCACTTCCCGGACCAGCGGCAGATCCGTGATGTCCCGTTCCGGATGCACGACGACTACGCGGACCTCACCCAGGACGTGCTGGCCTATGCCCGTGAGACGGTGCGCACCAGCAGCGGTGCCACCCGGGACCGCATCCGATGGTGGTCGGCCCTCGCCCTCCTGCGTTCCCTCGCCTCCTCTCCGATGGCAGCCGCCGCCACGCTGGAGACCCGGGCCGCGATCGAGGGCTTGTCCGAGGAGGAGATCGAGCAGCTCGGACGGGCCGCCGTACTCGACGGCACCGAGGACGACACCGATGAGGGCGCCGACGCGGCCCCGGCCGGAGATTCCGCCGAGGCGCTGATCCCGGTGGCCGCGCTCGCCGCCGCGGAGGCGGGGCGCCCACTTAGCGACCGGGAGAAGGCGCTGCTGGCGGACGAGCGGCGGCGGCTGAAGCGGTTCGCGGACAGGGCCCGTGAACTGGCTGGACCCGAGCGGGATCGCAAACTCTTCGAGGTGGCCAAGCAGGTCCGGTCGCTCAGCAGCGCGGGTTACAACCCCATTGTCTTCTGCCGCTACATCCCCACGGCGGAGTATGTCGCCACGCACTTGAAGTCCGTACTAGGCAAGATTGAGGTCGAGTACGTCACGGGGAAGCAGCCGCCGAAAGAGCGCGAGGACCGGATCCGGGTGTTCACCCAGAACGCCGACGCACGACGGGTGCTCGTCGCCACCGACTGCCTGTCCGAGGGCATCAACCTCCAGCACGGGTTCCAGGCCGTCGTGCACTACGACCTGCCCTGGAATCCGACGCGCCTGGAACAGCGGGAAGGCCGAGTCGACCGCTTCGGGCAGCGGTCCACCTACGTCCGCGCCGTCACCCTGTACGGCGAGGACAACGGCATCGACGGCGTCGTCCTTGAGGTTCTGCTTCGCAAACACCGAGCGATTCAGAAGGCCACCGGAGTGGCAGTCCCCGTGCCCGATGCCGGGGAGAGCCTGGTGCAGGCACTGGTGCAGGGACTGCTGCTACGCGGCAGGGAGGACCGCCAGCTCACCTTCGACGTGGACGTGGAGGAACGAGCCAAGGACCTGGACCGCAAGTGGCGGGACGCGGCCGAACGCGAGTCCAAGGCCGTCACCCGCTACGCGCAGCGCACCATCCACACCGAGGAGATGCAGCAGGAGCTCAACGCGGTCACCGAGGCCATCGGCAGCCGCGAAGAGGTGTCCGCGTTCGTACGGACCACCTTGGAGAAGCTCGGGGCTTCCTTGCGGCCGGCTGATCCCCCAGGACAGGGGCCTGGGAAGGCGGGCAGGAAGGCCGATGTCAGCAGTGACTCACCGGCGCAGACATTGCTGGGGGAGCTGCCTGTCACAAGGTCGGCGGACTTCACCGCGGACTTGACGGGCCTTCCCGCGACACTGCTCCGCGAGCTCCAATCCTCAGACGGCAGAGCACTGACCGAGGTCACCTTCCGCGAGGAGCCGGGGGGACGTAGTGATGAATCAGCACTGAACCGTTCCGACCGGAGAGTGCTGGCTCTCGCCCAGTGGGTCCTTGACACCTCGCTCGATGGTTCGCTAGCTGGACCCCGACGCCTAGCACGACGGTGCGGCGTCATCCGCACTGACGCAGTCACTGCCACCACCACGCTGCTACTCGTTCGGTTCCGCCACCACGTGACGCTGCCCGGCCGGGGTCGGACACCCACCGTTGCCGAGGAGGCGCGTGTCCTCGCGTACCAGGGCCCGGCGAGCGAGCCGCGATGGCTGGACCATGCAGAGGTGCGCGAGGTGCTGTCCGCAGTTCCCACCGCCAACGCACTCCCCGAGCACATTGAGCAGTATTCGCACAGGGCGATCAGGGCACTCGACCGAGTCCAGGATGCACTGGACGCACAAGGGGTCGAAGCGGCTGATGAGCTGCTCTCCGCCCACCGACGGGTGCGCAAGTCAGCCTCCGCCGCACGCGAAGGGTTGAAGGTGAAATTCCAGCCCTCGGCTGACGTCCTTGGCGTCTACGTCTACGTTCCAGCCGTCACAGGTTCCTCGGCTCCGATCGCCCACGGAGGCAACGAGTGAGCTCCCCCGCATCACTGCTGCCAGCCACCGACGGTTTCACGGCAGTCCGGATCGAAGGCGGAGTGCTCTCCCCGGAGATCCTCTCCAGGATCGCCGGCGGCGACCGGAGCCTCCCCGGCACCACCCCCGGGGAGTATGGGCTACCAGTCGGCCGCCTCGGTGACGCTGTCAGTCGCTCCTGGGCCTACCTACAAGGCGTCTACCGCGCCTACCGGGACCAGCTGGCGGCCCTGCCCTCCACTGACCGCGGTACCACGCTGACGCGCAAGAAGTGGCTGCTGCCTCTCTTCGCTGAACTCGGCTACGGACAGCTACCCACCATCAGGGGCCTTACCGCTGGCGGAAGGACCTTCCCAGTCAGTCACCTGCATCGCGAACACTTCCCGGTGCACATGGTGTCGTGGCACACCCAGCTCGACCACCGGCCAGCCGGCGGCGGCAGGGTTCCCCAGGCCATGCTCCAGGACTGCCTCAACACCGGAGGCGCCCTCTTGTGGGGGGCGTTGTCCAACGGCAGGATCCTGCGGCTCGTCCGCGACTCAACATCGCTGGTCGGCTCTGCCTACGTTGAGTTCGACCTTGAGTCCATCTTCGACGGTGACCTCTACCCCGACTTTTTCCTGCTGTTCGCCCTGCTGCACGCCTCGCGCATCGACCTGCTACCGCGCGAGGACGAGGACGAGACGCGGCTCACCGCTGCTGACTGCTGGCTGGAGCGGTGGCGCGCCGAGGCCATTGAGAGCGGTTCCCGATTCCTTCGGGGCCTGAGCGATGGACTCCAGCAGGCCGTGGAGGAACTCGGCACCGGCTTTCTGAGCCACGACGGACGAACCCCACTTGCCGTACCGGGCAAGCCCGCTGGCGAACAACCAGTCTCACCCAACGAGAGGCTGCGCCGCGGCCTGCGGGACGGCACGATCACGAAGAAGCGCCTCAACGACGCCCTGCTGCGGCTTGTCTACCGCATGATCTTCCTGTTCGTCGCCGAGGATCGGCAGGCACTGTTCGAACCAGGGGCCGATCCCACGGCGCGGGAACGCTACGAGAAGTACTTCTCCAGTGCCAGGCTGCGCCAGCTCTCACTGACGATGAAGGGCGACCGCAGGGACGACCTGTGGCAGTCCTTCACCATGGTGTTGCGTGCTCTTGGCGACGAGGAAGGCGATCCGCGACTCGCACTGCCCGGACTCGGCGGCGTGTACGACGTTGGCCAGCAGGACCAGTTGGCGGAGAAACTAAGCCTGGCTTCGCTGGATCTGCCTAACGATCGGCTGTTGGCGGCCATCCGGAGTCTCGCGCGGGTACGCAGCGAGGATGGAACGCGGTGGTTGCCGGTCGACTACCGTCACTTGGGCGCCGAGGAGCTAGGCGGCGTATACGAGTGGCTGCTGGCCCTCGACCCGGACCCGGATCCCACCCGTAGGACCTACCAGTTCCGCAACTCCGCCGGGCACTCGCGCAAGACCTCCGGCTCCTACTACACCCCGACCGCTCTCGTCGACATGCTGCTCGACTCCGCACTCGACCCAGTGCTCGATGAAGCGGCACGGCAAGCCGACCCGGTTAAGGCCCTGCTTGCGGTCACGGTGTGCGATCCAGCCTGTGGATCGGGGCACTTCCTCGTCGCGGCCGCCCGCAGGATCGCCAAGCGCATCGCTGTCGTCCACACACAGGAGGCAGAACCGCCAGTGGAGGCGGTGGAACGCTGGCTGCCGGAAGTGGTAGCCCGTTGCATCCATGGTGTCGACCTCAACCCGATGGCCGTGGACCTCGCCAAATTTGCCTTGTGGATGCAGGCCCTGGAGCCCGGCAAGCCACGACCAATGTCCTTCCTGGACGCACACATGAGGCACGGCAACGCGTTGTTGGGAACAACGCCGGCGCTGATGAAACAAGGCATCCCCGACGCCGCGTACCTGGCGTTGGAACTCGATGACAAGAAGCAGGTGACCCTGCTGCGCAGCCGCAACCGGATGGAGCGCGAGGCTAGGCAGGATGCCCTGTTCTCCACCGGTGACTTCGGGGTCGCAACAGGAAATGCCCATCACGCCGAAGCCCTCGCCGAGATCCACAAGCGCCCTGGTCGCACCCTCGCCGATGTTCACCGGCAGGTGTCGCAGTACCGCAAATGGCAGCGTTCCGAGCCGAAGGTGAAGGACCGACGCACGGCTGATGCCTGGTGCGCGGCCTTCGTGTGGCCCACGTACGTCGGCGGACCGGAAGGCATGACCGCCGACACCTGGCGCAGGCTCGCTAAAAGCGGAAGCATGGGTTCGGTAACTGACAGCACCGTTGACAGTATCGCGGCCGACTACGGCTTCTTCCACTGGTATCTGGAGTTCCCGCATATTTTCCAGACCTCGGACGATGAGGCAGCCGGGTTCGACCCGAAGCTGGGCTGGAGCGGCGGCTTCTCCTGCGTGCTCGGCAACCCGCCGTGGGACCGGGTCAAGCTCCAAGACAAGGAGTTCTTCGCTCCCCTCGTCCCGGAGATCGCGGCGGCGGCGAGCAAGGCGGCACGGGATCGCCTGATCGCCAAGCTCGCCAAGGACAAGGACCAACAGCATCATTACGAAGCGTTTCGCAGGGCCCGGCGTCGCTCGGAAGGGGAACTTCACCTGCTGCGGGACTCCGGTCGATTCCCGCTCACCGGACAGGGCGACGTCAACACCTATTCGGTGTTCGCCGAGACGGCACGCCAACTGACAGCGGGGCGGGGTCGTACGGGTGTCATCGTGCCAACCGGCATTGCAGTGGACTCCACCACCGCCCCCTTCTTCCGCGACATCCTGAAACAGCGTCGGTTGGACTCGCTTCTGGACTTCGTCACCAACCCGAGGATCTGGACCGATGTCGGCAACCGCCGCTACCGATTCTCCCTAATGACCGTCACCGGGCGCGACGTCGAGGTCGAAGAGGCCGAATCATGGACGCTGGCGAAGCACCCGGATGAGCTTCCTCCACGGGGTGAGCGCATCCAAGTGAACCCGCAGGACCTGCTGTTGGTGAACCCCAATACCGGCACCATGCCGATGTTCCGCACTCAGCAGGATGCGGATATCACCCTCGGCGTATACCGGCGAGTGCCAGTACTGTGGCGAGACCCGGATGAGAATGGTGAGGGGGAATCAAATCCATGGGGACTTTCGTTTCTGCGCATGTTTGACATGGCGAATGACTCGGACATGTTCTGGGAGCAGCTGGAACTGGAGGCTGGTGGAATGCGCCTGAAGGGCAACGTTTTCACCGACGATGTTCATAGGCTGCTGCCGCTGTATGAGGCAAAGTTCATCCATCACTACGACCACCGTCTGTCCTGTTACAGCAAGCGAGCCGAAGGCAGCCAGGACACCGAACTGCCTCGACTAACGCTGGAGGAGAAGAACGACCCCTTCCGGGGGCCGATTCCGCGTTATTGGATGTCCGAGTGCGACGTGGACAATCGACTACGGGATAGGTGGCAGAACGGATGGCTGCTCGGGTGGAGAGATATTACTAATCCGACAAATGAAAGGACTGCGATTACGGCCGTCTTGCCAAGGGCTGCTGTTGGCCACACTGCGCCGCTTGTGCTGCCGACCCAAGGCTCTCCTGCCGCTCTCATCGCAAATCTGAACAGTTTTGTTTTTGACTACAGCGTGCGGCAGAAGATGTCGGGGATTCACCTGACACAGAGCTATTTTAAGCAAGCACCAGTCCTGTCCCCAGTAGATTTTCAGGAGACGCTGCCATGGGATCGGCAGTGTTCAGCACAAACGTGGCTAGACCCCCGCGTCCTCGAACTCACCTACACTGCCCATGACGTCGCCTCCTTCGCCCGCGACCTCGGCGACGACGGCCCGCCCTTCCGTTGGGACGAGTCACGCCGCGCACTCATCCGCGCCGAGCTCGACGCCGCCATGTTCCATCTCTACGGTCTCACCGAGGCTGAGGCCGACTATGTCATGGACACCTTCCCCATCGTTCGAGGCAAGGACATCATCGCCTTCGGCGAGTACCGCACCAAACGGTTGATCATGGAGGCCTACGCAGCCCTGGCCAAGGCAGCCCAGTCTGGCGAGCCGTACATCTCTCCGCTCACCCCGGCGCCCGGTCATGGGGAGAGGCACGGAGCTTGGAGTGTCCCTCCTGCGCCTGACGCACCGTGAGCCTATGATCTCCCTAAGGGTGGTGGCGGTGTCGTGAGTGTCGGAGGGGCGCGGTAGTGAGCGTGGTGGGCCTTGAGGGGGAAGCGCGGCTGCTCGACGAGGTGCTTAGTCGTCGGCCCGATCTTGACAGGAAGGCTTATGGCAACAACAAGCGTCTGCTCTTCGCCCTTCAGCTTCATCAAGGCATCGACGACATCCACTCGGTAGCGGCAGAGTCGCTCACTGATGGCGGAGACGACAAAACGGTTGACCTGGTGCACATCGACCCAAAGTCCGGTCTGATGATCATTGCGCAGGGATACACTACAAAGCGGCCGGTGACGTCGGAGAAGAGCGCTGGCGAGCAGAAGGTCAGAGATCTCAACACCTCGATCGCCTGGCTGCTTGCCGGAGAGCCGGAGGTGCTGCCCCCTCGGCTCCGACCGGTCGGCCGAGCCGTCCACCAGGCGTTCGAGGATGGCACTGTCAAAGAAGTGCAGTTCTGGTACGTCCACAACCTTCGGGAGTCAGCTCACGCGCAGGCGGAGCTCGCCGCTACAGCTCGAATGGCCACCGACCGCCTCCGGCAGACTTACGAGGATCGCGCGCCCGAGCGAGTCCTTGGTGTCGAAGTTGGTGTTCATACTCTCTATCGCTGGTACGAGGGCTCCCGCAGCCCGATCCTGATCACTGAGGACATCCAGCTTATTGTCGACGACTACTTCGAGATATCGAACGGCAAGTGGCACGCCCTGTGTACGGCGGTGGACGCTGCCTGGCTCCAGGGTCTCTACTGGGAGCACAACAGCGACGGCGAGAATCGCCTGTTCTCCGCGAACATCCGAGGTTTCGTCGGGGTCAAGGGTCGCAAGGGTGCGATCAACAGCGCCATCAGGAAGACGGTCCAAGACCAGCCGGACAACCTCTTCGTGTTGAACAACGGCATCACCGCGCTCACTCGCAAGGTAGAGGTGGCCGAGGAGCCCGACTCCGACGGCCGACGCCGGATTAGGTTGGAGGGGCTCTCCATCGTCAACGGCGCGCAGACCACCGGCGCGGTCAGCGACGAGACCCTACGCGGGCAGACCGAGTCCGCCCAGGTCATGATTCGCTTCGTGGTATGCGACGAGCCCTCTCTCGTTGAGGAAGTCATCCGCACAACAAACCGTCAGTTGGCCACCCAGCCAGCCGACTTCCGTAGTAATGATCGTACGCAGCTGCGCCTGGTCCGTGATTTCCGCGAAGAACTGGGTGGGATCGTGTACGACGGGGGGCGACGCACGGCACCAAGCGAGATCACCAAGGCGACACCGACCAACCGCGTCTTCGCCGTCACCGCCGCCAAGGCACTCGCGGCTTTCCATGGCGAGCCTTTCGTGGCGCACAGCGACTCTGGCCGGATCTGGTCTTCGGAGCAGCCGCTCTACGCACGGCTTTTTGGAGAGCACACCACAGCCAGGCACATCCTCTTCTGCTACAGCTTGCAGCGGGCCGTGGAGCAGGCCAAGGCGGAATTCGCAGGAAAGTGCGCCAAGGATCCCGAGCGGTCCGGCCCGGTTCGCGACGTGCACGAATTTTTTCAGACCAGAGGGTCCATCCCATTGGTGATTTCCGCGGTCGCAGACTGCATGGAGATCATCCTTGATCGCAGCGTCGCAGACCCCTTTACCTTGGAATTCCCGCGCAGGCCACAGATCGCCACGACGGTCAAGCACTGGGAACGGGTCCTGGAGCCAGTCTTGCCGTTCGTCACCAAGCTGTCCCCAGTGCTGGGCCGCCGGTCCGCTCAGGGCGATGCCGGCGACTATGACCGGGCAAAGGCGTTTAGTGACGCCCGCAAGGACTTCGCCCAAACCGTCTACGCCCAGACGATGCACGACCACGCCAAGACTGCCTTTGACCGCTTCCGACAGGTGCTGGGGCAGTAGTAAGGAGCAGCGCACCTCCTCCCGTCTGCCAGATACAAAGGAACGATGTGCAGGAACCCGACGGCACTACTTCCGGGACCCATGAACCGACCTCCGGACCTCCGGACCGCCCCGGCGACGCCAACCCGCCCCGCCGGGCCTGGCTGATTCGAGCCCCGGATATCGAGCGAGCCGACCTCCTCGACGACTGGCTCAGCGGCGGATATTGCGGAGTCGAGGCAGCACGACTGCGCCAGCTCGAACCGGGGGTCAGCGAAGAAGAGATTCGCCGTGCCGTGGAGGAAGACTATGGTTACCTCGCGCAAGTGGCGATCAAGGACAAGACGGCCGAGGTCCACTTGTTCCTCAACCGCGTGTCCCCGGGGGACCTTGTCGCGACACTTAGCGGGGAGGGCGATCAGCTCTACCTCGGTGAGGTGACCTCTGCTCCACGTTTCACGACGGACCGTACTACCTCCCTGCGCCGGAACGTACGCTGGCTTAATACCGAGCAGCCGGTCGACCCTTTCGACGACGAGGCCCCCGACGGCCTGAGCGGCAAGTTCGGGGTCCAACTCAGGGTCGTCGACCTCACTGACCTCGCGCAGGACCTCGAGACCTTGCTGCCCGCGGTTGCCGGAGCCCCGTCGGCCCCGCCGCTGCGAACCCTCCACCTGCCAGATGCCACCCAGAAGCTCGCCGAGGAGCTCTTCGTCGGCTTCGAGGAACTGGATGACTGGCTGCACCTGCTCCGGGACCGGCCCCAGATCGTTTTCTACGGGCCGCCAGGGACCGGAAAGACTTACTTGGCCCGGCAACTGGCGCTGCATTTGACTGCAGGCCGGCGTGACCGAGTGACGCTCGTCCAGTTTCACCCCTCGTACGCCTACGAGGACTTCTTTGAGGGGTTCCGTCCTCGCCAGGGGAAGGACGGCCAGCCTGGCTTCGAACTGGTACCTGGCCCTTTCCGGCGCACGGTGGAGAACGCCCGCAAGGACCCCTCTAGTCCGTACGTCCTGATCATTGACGAGATCAACAGAGCCAACCTCGCCCGAGTTTTCGGCGAGCTGTACTTCCTGCTGGAGTACCGCGGGGAGATCGTGCACCTGCAGTACGGCACGGACGAGGGCAACGGCTTCACCCTCCCACGCAATGTCGTCATTCTCGGCACGATGAACACGGTCGACCGCTCAGTCGCCCGGGTGGACGCGGCCATGCGACGCCGATTCTCCTTCATCGAACTCCACCCCTCGGTGGAGCCCACCGCCTCCATGCTGCGCGCCTGGTTGCACAGTCACCAGCTACCCGATGCGGCTGCCGATCTACTGGACGAACTGAACAGCCGAATCCTCGACCGGGACTTCCGCCTCGGTCCCTCCTACCTCATGCGCCTCAGCCTCTATGAGCAGTCCGGGGCGCTCGCTCGCGCCTGGCGCACCTCGATCCTCCCCCTCCTGGAGGACCAGCACCGGGATGAGGGCGATGCGATTGAGCGGTTCGGACTTCCGGCGCTGCTCGCCGAGCTAGGGCTCGACGAGTCGGCGCTCCTCAGGGAACCCCCTGTTGTGGATGACACCAGCACGTGACCCGCCTAGATCTAGCAGAGAGCGGGGGCGCGGTCCTGGCGGAGCTCAGTCCAGAGCAGGCCGCGGCGCTCACTTCGTCGCAGGTGGTTCGGGTCGAGCAGGGACGTCGCGCCGGACTGTGGAGGGTCAGTGGACGACGCCTGGTCGGGGCCGCTCGCATCCACGGTGTCGAAGTTCGAATCGCGCCGAAGACTCCTATCTCCCGACTGCTGTTCCTGTTGGGCTACTCTGCCGCACCAGGTCGGTGGTGGCCCGAGGTTGTGGACGCGGCAGAGAGGGACGGACTGCTGGCGGCCGTCGCCTACGCCTTCGTCCGAGCGACGGAGCGCGCCATGCGGTATGGCCCGCTACAGGGCTACCGCTCGGTGGAGGACACTCTTCCGGTGATACGCGGCCGGATCAGGCCGTCCGATCAGGTGCGGCGGCACTTCGGACAGGCATTCCCGGTCGAGGTCAGCTTCGAAGAGTTCACTGAGGACATCCCCGAGAACCGGATCCTACTGGCGGCGGCCCGGAGGCTCCTCTCTTTGCCGGACGTGCCGATCACCTGCCGTCGCGGATTGCGCCGGATCGTGACCACCCTCGCGGATGTGACAGAGGCAGACATTGGAGCCGCTCCGCCGCCATGGGTTCCCGGTTTTCACAATGTGCAGTTCCACAGTGCTGTCCGGCTGGGGGAGCTGGTGCTCCGCGGCGCTTCGTATGACCTGGACAGCCGGGGCCCCGTGCGTGTGGACGGACTACTGCTGAACATGGAGAAGGTCTTCGAGGACTTCGTCGCGGGAGCCCTCACCGAGGCCCTGCGTCCCTTCGGCGGCACCACGCACATCCAAGACCGGCGCCACTTCCTTGATCAACGGCACAAGATCCAGCTCCTGCCGGACGTCGTCTGGTGCCGCAACGATGGGCACCCAGCCGGGGTCGCCGACGCCAAGTACAAACTGGGGAAGGTCAGCGGTTACCCGAACGCCGACCTCTACCAGATGACCTCGTACTGCCTCGGACTCGGGCTCGACCGAGGGCACCTCGTCTACGCGGCCGGAGAGACTCCCGCTACTCGGCACGTTATCCGCAACTCGGGAATTGAGTTGGTTCAGCACGCGCTTCCCTTGGGAGCAGAACCGAACGAGTTGCTGACCGCAATCGCCACAATCGCCGGGGACATTGCGTCACCCATGCCCTGAATATGATCTCGCAATACCTTGAAGTAGTGCAAAACGGTGGGCTGTCGGGAGGTGTTCGGAGCGCGGTACAGCGGCGCGGATCTCGTTGTGGCCGGTCACTCAGAGCGTGTCTGAGATCCGCCGTATCGGCCGTTCGGGTGGCTCGTTGAGTGGTGTGTGAGTGCCGGCAGGGACGGCTACCCGTCTGATCTAACCGATGAGCAGTGGGCGTTGATCGAGCCACTGCTTCCCGCGCCGAGGACGGGCCGCAAGGGCGGGCGGCGCGAGAAACACCCGCGTCGGCGGATCGTGGACGCGATCTTGTACCTGGCGCGGACCGGGTGCCAGTGGCGGTACCTGCCCAAGGATTTTCCGCCCTGGCCGACGGTGTACTGGTACTTCACCTGGTGGCACGACGACGGCACGGTGGAGAAGGTCCACGACACCCTGCGGGTCAAGGTCCGCCAGGCCGACGGCCGCGACCCGGAACCGTCCGCCGGCCTGGTCGACTCGCAGTCGGTGTGGGCCGCGGACACCGTCCCCAAGGCCACCAGTGGCTTCGATGCGGGCAAGAAGACCAAGGGCCGCAAGCGGTTCATCGTCACCGACACCCTCGGTCTCCTGCTGACCGTGCATGTGCTGGCCGCAAACGTCCAGGATCGCGACGGCGCCAGACGCTCCCTGCTGTGGACCCGTCTGGACCACCCCACCGTGACCAGGATCTGGGCCGATCAGGGCTTCGCCGGCAGGCTCGTCGAGTGGTGCGCCGCGGTCTTGCACCGCGCCTTGGACATCGTCCGCAAGGAACCCGGGCAACGGGGCTTCAAGGTGCAGCCCAAGCGGTGGGCGGTAGAGTGCACCTTCGCATGGATCACCACGCGACGCCGCCTGGCCTGCGACTACGAACGCAATCCGGCACACTCCGAAACCATGATCCGCTGGGCCATGACCGACGTGATACTCCGCCGACTCACCCGAGGCCGACCCGCCGTACGCCAAGGCCCCCGCCCACTACGGAAAACCACCTCATAGCCGATCTCAGACACGCTCTGAGTGGCGGGGGAGCTTTCTGGAGTCCGTCCACGTCGCTGGTGACATCGACGCGTCGCAGGTGACCGTCGTTCTCGCCACCCCTGAAGCGACCCTCGTGCTGGAACTGGCGCAGGTGGTCCACCTGAGTTTCGACAATGGTGGGCACACCTTCGTAGACGAGATTGAGGTCGTCGACCTGCCGCGCGTCGGTAGGTGGCCGAGCCAGGTTCACCACCTGCTGAGCCACCACAACAACGAAGCAGCCATGGTGTGGCTGCAGTTGATCGGCCCCACGACGGTTGAGGTACTGGCGCGCACACTCGCGATTCGTGCGAGCGAAGCCGATGAGGGCCACGGGCAGCAGTAGGCGTGCGGTCCGCCGATTCGAGCTGCCGAGTCGTGTCCGGGATTCCGTGCTACCGTCCCGCGACGACCGCCCGACCAGGGCAAGTCGTAGCCGAACACGCTTCCCCACGGCGGCGACGGCGAGGTACACAGCACCTCCGCCAGCTGACCGCCCGCCCGCACCCGTACCGCCGACGAAGGAGGGACCATGCGTTTGCCAGTCGTGCCGTGTCGGGCCCTCAACCGGCGCCGGAGAACCGCCTGCTGACCTTGCGCCCCTCCGCGCCAGAGGTCCCACCATGTCTCCTTCCGCTCCCGACAACCTGGCCGTCCTCTACCGGCCCGCCCAGATCGCTGACGTCCTCGGCTGTTCCGAGTGGTGGGTCAAGGAGCAGGCGCGGCGGCGACGGATTCCGTTCGCCCGGCTCGGCGGCAGCTACCGCTTCACCGCCGAGCACCTCGCGGAGATCATCCGGATCTTCGAGGAACGGCCGCCCGCCCCGCCCGATGCCGGCACCCTGCCGTCCGCCAGGTCGGCGTACCGACCGGCCCGGGCCGCCCGTCGCGGTCGAGCCTCGGCTCAACGCCCGCCCGCCGCGGCGATGGCGGGCGGGCGCAGGACCCCAGACCACCACCCCGGAAGGAGCCAGACATGGGATACGGCGAGAAGCGAGGCGACTACTGGCGTCCCCGCTACAAGATCGCGCCCGGCAAGTACCGCACCCTCGCCGACGGTAACGGCGAACTGCTGCGCTTCCGGACGAAACGGGCCGCCGAGCAGGCCGCCAACGAGGAAGAGGCGAAGGTCCGCGGCGGGCGGTGGCACGACCGGCGGCAGCACGGATTACGTTCGGGGAGTACGCCAACCGGTGGTCCGCCGCACAGGACTTGGCCGCCGCCACCATGCAGAACTACCGGCGGCACACGAGGAGCACCGGCTGCCGTACTTCAACGACCTGGAGGTCGGCGAGATCAACCGGCACCACGTCGAGCAGTGGGAGCGGCAAGAGCGAGGGCGGGGATACGCGGCCGCCACCTTGAAGACATGGCGCAGCACCTTGCACCTGATCCTTGGGGACGCCGTGGATGACGGGCTGCGCGAGACGAACCCCGCCGCTAGGCGAAGGGGGCGCGGCAAGCGTGTCGGACATTCGCGCAACCGCAGGCCGGAGAAGGTGATCACCGACGCGCTCGGCATCCTGCTCATCGCCGAGCGCGCCGCGCTGCTCGCCGGGCGGGACGACGAGTTCGTCGCCCTCGTCACCAAGGGCTACACCGGCATCCGGTGGGGCGAACTCATGGGTCTGGAGACGCTGTTCATCCGGCCCGGCTCACTCCGTGTCGAGTGGCAGCTCTACGAGCTGGACGGCGGCGAGTTCCATCGGTGCCCGCCCAAGGATGACTCCTACCGCACCATCGACACCCCGGACTTCCTGTCCGGGCTGCTCGCACGGCACGTTGCCGCCAAGCGGCCCGAGCCCTGCGGCTGCCACGGGCTTCGGTACGCCTTCAACGGCTACAGCGCAGCCAACGGCACCCGCCGGCCCGGCGCGAAGATCGTCGACGTGGCCCGCAAGGCCGGTGTCTTCGCCGGGAGCGTCTCCAACGTTCAACTGACCTGCCAGCGTCTCGGAGGACAGGCGGCTCCGGGTGGAGGCCGCCATCGCCGACCTCGGGTACGTCCGCAACGCCAGCTCAGGCGAACTCGCGCCCCACTGGCGGCGCAGTGGCTTCGCCTCGTGGCTCTTCTATCCAGCGACCACCGGCTCCTACCGGCCCGCGCCCCCTGCGACGCCCACCCCGTGCCGCTGCTCGCCGAACCCTGGCCCGGCGTCCCCGCCCGGGGACGTGGTGCCGCCCAGCGCGCCCAAGCCTGTTGGGCTCCCATCGCCCCGGGCCTGACGCCCCACGGCCTCCGGCATGCCCACCGTACGATCATGGAAGAGGCCGGCACTCCACCCAAGCTCATGGACGAGCGGCTCGGGCACGAGGACGGTTCCGTCCAGGCCCGCTACTCCCACGTCACCCCGCGCCTGCGCGCCCGGCTCATGGATGCGCTCACGGAGCAGTGGGAGGACGCACTCCAAGCCCGCCGCGGGATGTGCCCCAGCTCGCCCGTTGCGGCGCTCGACGCGCTCCTCGCAGCGAGGGAAAGACCAGGCCAGAGGGCGGAAGAAGAGAGGCCCCGACCAAGATCTTCTCCCATTTTCTCCCAAGGCCCCCTGGAAACGCCGTGAGGGACGGTCTTCCGATTCGGAAGACCGTCCCTCACCTGCATGTTCACCAGTCGGGGTGGCGGGATTTGAACCCACGGCCTCTTCGTCCCGAACGAAGCGCGCTACCAAGCTGCGCCACACCCCGGTGCAACGAGGATTACTCTAGCGGACCCGGAGCCGGAGGCGAAATCCGGTTTCGGGGGCGGGCCGCAGGCGGGCCGGGAGTGGGGCGGGGCGGGCCGGGGGAGTGGTCAGGTGAGGGTGAGGAGCGTGGCCTCGGGGGGGCACGCGAACCGCACCGGGGTGTAGCGGTTGGTGCCGCAGCCCGCGGACACGTGGAGGTGGGACGTGAAGCCGGTGGCCGTGTGGGTGGAGAGGCCCTTGACGCGGTCGGTGTCGATGTCGCAGTTCGTGACCAGCGCGCCGTAGAAGGGGATGCAGAGCTGGCCCCCATGGGTGTGGCCGGCCAGGATCAGGGGGTAGCGGTCGGACGTGAAGGCGTCGAGGACCCGCAGGTAGGGGGCGTGGACGAGGGCCAGGCTGAAGTCGGCGTCGGGGTCGGGGCCGCCCGCCACGTCCGCGTACCGGTCCCGCTTGATGTGCGGGTCGTCCAGCCCGGTGAGGCCGAGCACGGCCCCGTCGTCGAGCTTGAGCCGCCCGCGGGTGTTGCTCAGGCCGACCCAGCCGGCCGCGTCGAAGGCGTCCCGCAGCTCCCCCCAGGGGTTGCGGATCACGCCGTGGGCGCCGGAGCTCTTGCCGTTGAGCCCGTGCTGGCCGCGGGCCTTCTCGACGAGGTAGCGGCCCGGGTTGCGGAACTTGGGGCCGTAGTAGTCGTTCGAGCCGAAGACGTACGCACCCGGGAAGCGGAGCAGCGGGCCGAGGGCGTCGAGCACCTCGGGGACGGCGGTGGGGTCGGAGAGGTTGTCGCCGGTGTTCACCACCAGGTCGGGGCGCAGCCCGGCCAGCGACTGGAGCCAGCGGCGCTTCTTGCGCTGCCCGGAGACCATGTGGATGTCGGAGAGCTGGAGGATGCGGATCGGCCGCATGCCCTCGGGCAGGACCCGAACCTCCACCCGGCGCAGGCGGAAGGACCGCGCCTCGAAACCGGCCGCATAGGCCACGCAGGCCGCGCCTGCCGCCGTCACACCCAGGGGGATTCCGTATCGCGCGCGCATGCGTCCATCGTGTCAGAGTCCACACCCCGTGTGGACGCTGGTACGGCCCCGGAACAGGGGCAAATACGACGGTAGGAAGGTGCGACCGTACGATCCCCCCGGGGCCGCCGGTTAATCCGGCGCGCCCGCCGCGCGGCGGTGCGAAAATCGGGGCATGACCACGACCCTCAAGCAGCGCCTGCACGACGACCTGACCGCCGCGATGAAGAGCCGCGACGAGCTGCGTTCCGCCACGATCCGGCTGACCCTCAGCGCCATCACGAAGGAGGAGGTGGCCGGTGCCACCGCCCGGCAGCTCTCCGACGACGAGGTGCTGAAGGTGATCGCCCGCGAGGCGAAGAAGCGCCGTGAGGCCGCGGAGGCGTTCGCGCAGGGCGGCCGTGCGGAGTCCGCGCAGCGGGAGAAGGAGGAGGGCGAGGTGCTGGCCGAGTACCTGCCCAAGCAGCTCGACGACGAGGCCCTCGCGGCCGTCGTACGGTCGGCGATCGAGGAGTCCGGCGCTTCCGGGCCCAAGGCGATGGGCGCCGTGATGAAGCTTGTGAACCCCAAGGTCGCCGGGCTCGCCGAGGGCGGCCGGGTGGCGGCCGAGGTCAAGCGCCAGCTCGCCGCGGGCTGACCTCGGCAGGTCCGCCTCGCCGGGAGGACTGTTGACGCGAGCACCGGACAAACGAAGCCGGATATACGTAAGGCCGGATATACGTAAGGCCGGACATCCGTGAAGCCGGACATACGTAAGGGGCGCCCATTCAGGAGGGCGCCCCTTACGTATACGGCTGTTCCCTTACGGGTGTACCCCTGGCGTTACGGGAAGCCGGTGCCGCCGCCGGAGGGTTGGAGGATGACGCCGCCCGAGCCGTCGGTGGTGCCGCCGGTGGTCGTGGTGCCCCCGGTGGTGCCTCCGGTGGTGGTCGTACCGCCGTCGGTGGTGCCGCCCGTGGTCCCGCCGGCGGTACTGGTGCCGCCGGCGGTGATCGCCCCGGTCGTCGCACCCATCACCGTGAAGCCGCCGTGGCCGCCGCCGTGTTTGCCCTTGCCCTTGCCGTTGTCGGTGCCGCTGTTCCCGTTGGTGTCGCCGGTGTTGTCGCCGTTGGCCGGCTTGTCGGACGAGCTGGGGTCGGGCACGTCGAGCTTCACGGTGGTGAAGTTCTCCACCGGGGTGCCCTCCAGGGCGCCGGTCATCGCGTCCTTCCAGATCGGCGCGGGTCCGTCGGCACCCTGGACCTTGTCGTAGTAGCGCGGGCCGATGGTGACGTCGATCATCTGCTGCTTGTGCGACGGGTCGCCCATCCACACAGCCGAGGCCAGGTTCGGGGTGTAGCCGGCGAACCAGGCGGCGTACCGGTTGTCGGTGGTACCGGTCTTACCGGCGGTCTCCCGGCCGGTGAGGTTGGCCGCGGTACCCGTACCGTCGTCGACGACGCCCTTGAGCATGGTGTTCAGGGTGTCCGCGGTGTCCTGCGACATCGCCTGCGAGCACAGCGACTTCGGCACCGTGAGGTGCTTGCCCTGGGCGTTGGTCACCGAGTTGATGACGATCGGCGTGCAGTAGACACCGCGGTTGGCGAAGGCGGCGTACGCGGCGGCCACCGACAGCGGCGACACCTCGTTGGTGCCCAGGGTGAGCGACGCGCCCTGCACCAGCGGCTTGCCGTCGGCCCGGCCGAGCCCGAGCTTGCCGGCCATCTTCACGATCGGGCACAGGCCGACGTCGGCCTCGAGCGCCACGAAGTAGGTGTTGATCGACTGCTTCAGCGCGTCGGGCATCGAGTACGGCCCGACCTCCGACGTCATCTCGTTCTGCGTCGTCTTGTCGCTGTGCAGGACCGACCCGCTGCACGTGGTCACGTCGGGGTACTGGATCTTGTTCGGCGACGGGTAGGTCTGCGACGGCTTGTACCCCGCCTCCAGGGCGGCGGCCGCGGTGATCGGCTTGAACGTCGAACCGTTCTGGAAGCCGAGGCCGCCGTCCATGTCCTCGTCGACCGAGTAGTTTATCTGCGTCTCGTTCTTGCCGACGCCGTACTGCTTGCTCTGGCCCATCGCGACGACCTTGCCGGTGCCGGGCTGCACCATGGTCATCGCCGCGGCGACCGCGTCGCTCTTGTAGACGTGGTTGCTGATCCCGGAGATCAGCGACTTCTGCGCCTTCGGGTCGAGCGTGGTGTGGATGGTCAGGCCGCCGGTGTTCCAGACCTTCGCCCGTGCCTCCTTCGTCTTGCCGAAGGCGGCGTTCTGCAGGAAGGTCTCGCGGACGTAGTCGCAGAAGAAGCCGGCGCCGTTGACCGCGGTGATGCAGCCGTTCTTCGGGGTGCTGGTCTTCAGGCCCAGCGGGGCCTTCTCCGCGGCCGCGGCCTGCGCCGGGGTGATGTCCTTCAGCTGCGCCATCCGCGCCAGCACCGTGTTGCGGCGCTCGGTCGCGGCGTTCGGCGAGGTGATCGGGTCGTACCCGGTCGGGGACTGCACCAGCCCGGCCAGCATCGCGGCCTGCGGGAGGGTGAGGTCCTTGGCGTGGGTGCTGAAGTACCGCTCCGAGGCGGCCTCGATGCCGTACGCCTGCTCACCGAAGAAGGTGATGTTGAGGTAGTTCTCCAGGATCTTCTTCTTGCCGAGTTCCTTCTCGACCTGGATCGCGTACTTCATCTCCTTGATCTTGCGGCCCACGGTCTGCTGCGTGGCCTGGGCGACCTTGCTCTGGTCGTCGCCGGCCTCCTCCACGAACACGTTCTTCACGTACTGCTGGGTGAGCGTGGAGGCGCCCTGGGTGCCGCTGTCGGAGGCGTTGTGGCTCAGCGCGCGCAGGATGCCCTTGAGGTCGATCGCGCCGTGCTCGTAGAACCGCGAGTCCTCGATGTCGACCAGCGCGTTGAGGATGTTGGGGCTCATCTGCGTGATCGGCACCACGGTGCGGTCGCGCGAGTAGACGGTGGCGATGAGGCCGCCGTCGGCGTCGAGGATCTTGGACGCCTGGCTCAGCGGCGGTTGCTTCAACTCGCCGGGCAGGTCGTCGAAGCCCTTGACGGTGCCCTTCGCGGACAGCCCCAGGGCACCGGCGGCGGGCAACGCGATTCCCGCGAGCACCACCCCGGCCAACACGCTGACACCGAGGAATTTCGCGACCTGCTGGGCCGTCGACACTCCCCCACCGGAACGCTTGTGAGCCATGCAGAGCAGCCTAAACCCCGATCCTGAGTGTTCCCGAGGCCTTGGTGGCTTTCCGGGCGGACGCGTACGAGACCGTGACATTGCGATGCCGTGACCTTCGTGACGGAATCGGGTCACGGACGGCCGCCGCAGGTGATCGCGGACGGCGGGGCGCGCGCCGGCTCGCGGTGGGCCGGACCGTCCGGTTGTGCGCCGGCGTATGGCAGGGCGGGCGCCGCACGGGACCCCGTACGCGACCCCACGCCGTACGGGCCTCGCCGTTTCCCGGACGCGCGGCGGGGTGGTCGCCTACCCTGGAGCAAGTGGGGCGCGAGGGCATCGCTGCCCCTTACCTTCCATCGTCACTCTTGTGAGTGATGAGAACTGCCCGAATTCTGGTATATGCCGGGGGACTTGGCTCCCCCCGGGCGACGGGAGATCCCGAAACCTCCCGTTCGTCCGTTTTCTTCGCGGCTCACTCCGTTGGGTGATATGCCGCGCACGCATAGTCCATTCGGGCCATGCAAGATTGGGCCTGAAAGGGCTGTTGCGTCGCGCCTACCTTCCGTAACGTCCTCAACTGGCAACGGTGAATATGCCGTTCGCCGCCGTGGGGGAGCCTCGATTCGGGAGAGGACGGCGCCAGCATGAGCAGCTGGGTAGCGGACTGGAGCACGCAGGCCGCGTGCAAGACGACTGATCCGGACGAGCTGTTCGTCCAGGGTGCGGCCCAGAACCGGGCGAAGGCGGTGTGCACCGGCTGCCCGGTGCGGACCGAGTGCCTGGCGGACGCGCTCGACAACCGGGTCGAGTTCGGTGTGTGGGGGGGTATGACCGAGCGTGAACGCCGCGCTCTGCTGCGCCGCCGTCCGACGGTGACGTCCTGGCGCAGACTGCTGGAGACGGCCCGTACCGAGTACGAGCGCAGCACCGGACTGCTGCCGATCGGCGACGAGGCGGACGAGGACTACGCCGCGGCCGGCTGACCGCCGCCCAGCAGCAGCCCGATCTCCCGCAGCCCCGCCAGGTCGTGCACGTCCCCGGGCAGCGCCCTGACGTCGACCACGGGGACGTCGGGGTGCACCGACACGAAGCGGTCCCGCGTGCGCCGCTCGCGGGCCACCACCTGCATCCGCTCGGCGTGCAACCGCAGCAGCCCGGCCGTGAGCAGCTCCGTACGGCCCTGGGCCCGATGCGCGCTGCGGTCCGTGCGGCTGTCCGCGGCGCCGTCCGCGCCCCCCTGCGCGGTGCTCTTCCCGGCGCCCTCCGCGGCGCCCTCAAGGCTGCCTGGCCCGCCGAAGTCAGCTTTCCCGGCGGGGAGATCGACAATGCCGCCGTCGGCCCCATTTTCCGCGGCAGCGTCCTCCAGCGCCTCGGCGGCGGCCAGCGCCCGCTCCGCGGTGAGCCGGTCGGCACCGCTGCCGTGCACGCGGTTGAGCACCAGCCCGGCCAGCGGCATGTCCTCCGCGGCCAGCCGCTCCACGAAGTAGGCCGCCTCGCGCAGCGCGTCCCGCTCGGGGGCGGCGACCACCAGGAACGCGGTCCCGGGCGCCTGGAGCAGCCGGTACGTGGCGTCCGCCCGGGTGCGGAACCCGCCGAACATGGTGTCCATGGCGGCCACGAACGTCTGCACGTCGCGCAGCAGCCCGGCGCCCATCACCTTGCTCAGGGTCCCGGTCATCATCGACATGCCCATGTTGAGGAACTTCACGCCGGCCCGGCCGCCCACCTTCGCCGGCGCCATCAGCAGCTTGATGAAGCGGCCGTCCAGGAACGAGCCGAGCCGCTTGGGGGCGTCGAGGAAGTCCAGCGCGCTCCGGCTCGGCGGGGTGTCCACGATGATCAGGTCCCAGGCGTCCTGGGCCCGCAGCTGGCCCAGCTTCTCCATCGCCATGTACTCCTGGGTGCCGGCGAATCCGGCCGACAACGACTGGTAGAACGGGTTCTCCAGAATGGCGCGGGCCCGCTCGGGGTCGGAGTGCTGCACCACGACCTCGTCGAACGTCCGTTTCATGTCCAGCATCATCGCGTGCAGCGACCCACCGGCCGACCGATCGATTCCAGCCACCTCGCGCGGGGTGTTGTCGAGTTCGGTCAGCCCCATCGACTGCGCGAGACGGCGCGCCGGGTCGATGGTGAGCACCACCGCCGTGCGCCCGCGCTCGGCGGCGCGCACCCCGAGCGCCGCCGCGGTGGTGGTCTTGCCGACACCGCCGGAACCGCAGCACACGATGATGCGGGCCTTGGGGTCGTCGAGCAGCGGGTCGATCTCCAGCAGGGGGCTTTCCAGGCTCATCCGTACGACCTCAGGACTCGGGTGCGCGGTACGCGGGGCGGGCGGGACACGCGGGGCGGCGGGGTTGACGGGGTGGTGCCGGTGGGACTGCCGGGGCTGGCGGTGCTGCCGGGCCGGGCGTCGCGCGCGGGGGCAGTGGTGCGGCTGTTGCGGCCATGGGGCTCAGTCATCGTCCGCGGCCACCGCTTCCTCCGCCAGGTCCGGCTCGTCCGGCGCCACGGGCGCGAAGGCGTCCTCGCGGGCGGGCGCCACCGCCTGGTGGCGCAGGCTCTCCGCGAGCCGGTAGAGCCCGCCGAGGTCCACCCCGTCGCCGAGCAGCTCCAACTCCCGCACCGGCAGGCCGAGCGCGGCGATCTCGGCGCGCTGCTCGCGCTCCAGCACCACCCGCTGGGCGTGCTCGTGGGCCTGGGCGAAGAGCGGGTCGACGAGGCGTTCGGCGACACCGCCTCGGCGCGCGCCGCCGAGCCCGGCCTGGGACAGCGCCTTGGCGACCGCGGCCCGGCGCTTGCCGTTGCCCGGCCCGGACACCGGCCCCGACGCCGTGCCCGACGCCGTCCCCTTGCCCTCGGTGCCGCCCTCGGTGGCGGCCAGCTCCGTCAGCTCGGCGTCCGCCAGCAGCACCGGCCGCACCATGTTGACGATCACCGCGCCCACCGGAAGCCCCGCCGAGCGCAGCTCCGCCACGCCGTCCATCGTCTCCTGGACGGGCATCTCCTCCAGCAGCGTCACCAGGTGGATCGCGGTCTGCGGGGACTTGAGCACCCTCATCACGGCCTGCGCCTGGTTGTGTATCGGGCCGACCCTGGCCAGGCCCGCGACCTCGTCGTTGACGTTCAGGAAGCGGGTGATGCGCCCGGTCGGCGGGGCGTCGAGCACCACCGAGTCGTACACCGGCCAGCCCGCCTTGTCCTTGCGGCGGACCGCCTCGCACGCCTTGCCGGTGAGCAGCACGTCCCGCAGGCCGGGGGCGACGGTGGTGGCGAAGTCGATCGCGCCGAGCTTCCTCAGCGCCCGGCCGGCCCGGCCGAGCTTGTAGAACATGTCGAGGTAGTCGAGCATCGCCAGCTCGGCGTCGATGGCCAGGGCGTGCACCTCGCCCCCGCCCGATGCGGAAGCGATCCTGCGCTCCTCGTACGGCAGGGCCTCGGTCTCGAAGAGCTGGGCGATGCCCTGCCGCTCCTCGACCTCGCACAGCAGCACCCGGCGGCCCTCGGCCGCGAGGGCGAGCGCCAGCGCGGCGGCGACCGTGGTCTTGCCCGTGCCGCCCTTGCCCGTCACGACGTGGAGCCTGACGGCTGATGACTGTTGAGGGCTCACCTTGCGAGCCTAACCATTCGGCGGCCCGGTCACCCCTCCGGCCGCCGGTTCACTCGGCGCAGCGGGGCCTCGGCAAGGCCCCGGCAGGGCCTCAGCGCGGCCGCAGCGGGGCCTCAGCAGGGTGGCCGCACGGCAGACGCGAGGCCCGAGCAGGACCAGCGGCGGAGAGCGGCGCCGCCGCGGCCGGGTGGCGGGAGGGCCGGGCCCGGCGAGGCACTAAGGTCGCGGTATGGCGAAGAAGTGGGAGTACGCGACCGTACCGCTGCTGGTGCACGCGACGAAGCAGATCCTGGACAACTGGGGCGAGGACGGCTGGGAGCTGGTCCAGGTCGTCCCGGGCCCGAACACCGAGCAGCTCGTTGCCTACCTCAAGCGGGAGAAGGAGTGAGCGGGGCGGTCGCGTCGCGCCTGGCCGAGCTGGGGCTGACGCTGCCCGAGGTGGTGCCGCCGCTGGCCTCCTACCAGCCCGCGGTCCGCTCCGGCGCGTACGTCTTCACCTCGGGGCAGCTGCCGATGGTCGAGGGCAAGCTGCCGGCGACCGGCAAGGTCGGCGCCGAGGTCAGCCCGGAGCGCGCCAAGGAGCTCGCCGCGACCTGCGCGCTGAACGCCCTGGCGGCGGTCCGCTCGGTCGCCGGTGACCTGGACCGGATCGCCCGCGTGGTCAAGGTGGTCGGCTTCGTCGCCTCGGCGCCCGACTTCACCGGGCAGCCCGCGGTCGTCAACGGCGCCAGCGAACTGCTCGGCGCGGTGCTGGGCGACAAGGGCGTGCACGCCCGCAGCGCGGTCGGCGTCGCGGTGCTGCCGCTGGACGCGCCGGTCGAGGTCGAGATCCAGGTCGAACTGGCCGACTGATCCCGGTTGGTGGAAGCTGGTCCCGGCCGGTTTCCGGCCCCTGGTGGCCGGTGCCGGCCCGGCGCACGGCGGGCGCACGTCCGGTGCGGGCGGCACGTACCGGACGCACACAGTGCACGTGACGCACGTGACGTACGGGAAACGACGTGAGGAGCGCACGATGGGCGACAGCACGGCGGACCGCACCGGCCCGGGCACCGGCACCGGCCCTGGCACCGAGGCCGACACCCACACCGGCCCCGAGGCCGCGCCCGTACGGCCGGAAGGCGCGCGGCCGGACCTGATCCTGCACCTGACCGAGCGCGCCCTGTGGGACGAGGCCCGCGGGGTGGGCAGCTACGAGATGTCCACCCGCGGCCGCACCCTCGGCGACGTCGGCTTCATCCACTGCTCGCTGCGCCACCAGCTCCCGGGGGTCGCCGCGCTGCTCTACGGCGCCGAGCCGGACCGCACCGACCTGGTCGTCCTCGTGATCGAGGTGGCGCGGCTCGACGTGCCGGTCCGCTACGAGCCGCCGGTCCCCGGGGGCGAGGAGTTCCCGCACGTCTACGGTCCGCTGCGGGTGGACGCGGTGGTCGGCGTCGAGCCGTGGCCGGTGGCGTAGCGCCGAGCCGGCCGGGGGTTTGTCCACAGCCGTTCGGGTGACCCTCGAACAAACCGCCGCGGGCGACGTAGGCTCCGGCCATGAGCAGCAACAACGGTGCAACCTTCGGCGCGGACTGGGCCGACCGCGTCCGCGCCTTGGCGCGCGGTGAGCTGGTCCCGGTCGCGGCCCGTCCTGCCGCGACCGTTCTGCTGCTGCGCGATGCCGAGGCGGGCGCCGCCCTCGCGGCGGGTGCCGATCCCGCGGGGGCGGGCGGCCCGGCCGTGCACATGCTGCGCCGCCGGGCGTCGATGGCGTTCGCCGCGGGGGCGTACGCGTATCCGGGCGGCGGAGTCGATCCGCGGGACGAGCGGCCGGTGCGCTGGGCCGGGCCGCCCCTGGAGTGGTGGGCGCGGGCGCTCGGCGTGCCCGAGCGGCAGGCGCAGGCGGTGGTCTGCGCGGCGGTCCGCGAGACCTTCGAGGAAGCCGGGGTGCTGCTCGCCGGGCCGGACGGCGCGAGCGTCGTCGCCGACACCACCGGGGAGCGGTGGGAGGCCGACCGCGCCGCCCTGGTCGCCCACGACCTCGCCTTCGCCGACTTCCTGGCCGCCCGCGACCTGGTGCTGCGCTCGGACCTGCTCGCCCCGTGGGCGCGCTGGATCACCCCCGAGTTCGAGCGGCGGCGGTACGACACCTGGTTCTTCCTGGCCCTCCTGCCACCGGGCCAGCGCACCCGGGACGTCTCGGGCGAGGCCGACCGCACCGTGTGGCTGCGCCCCGCCGAGGCGGTGGCCGGGCACACCCGCGGCGAGATGGCCCTGCTCCCGCCGACGCTGGCCACGCTCCGCTCACTGCTGCCGTACGGCCGCGCCGCCGACGCACTGGCCGCCGCGGCCGACCGCGACCTGGCGCCGGTGATCGCACGCGCGCACCTGGACGACGAGGGCCGGGTCGTGCTGACCTGGCCGGGCCATGACGAGTTCACCCGGGAGCAGCCATGACCACCACCCAGCCGCCCGGCCGCCCGCAGCCCACCGTCGGCGGCCCCGCCACCGCCCGGGCGACGTGCGTCCTGGCGCCCAACCCGTCGCCGATGACGCTCGACGGCACCAACACCTGGATCGTCGCCGAGCCCGGCTCCCTGCTGGCCGTCGTCATCGACCCCGGGCCGCTGGACGAAGCGCACCTGGCGCGGGTCGCCGCCGCCGTCGAGGAGCAGGGCCGCCGGGTGGCGCTGACCCTGCTCACCCACGGCCACCCCGACCACGCGGAGGGCGCGGCCCGCTTCGCCGAGCTGACCCGCACCCCGGTCCGCGCCCTCGACCCGGCGCTGCGGCTGGGCGACGAGGGGCTGGCGGCGGGGGACACCGTGACCACCGGGGGCCTGGAGCTGCGGGTGATCGCCACCCCCGGGCACACCGCCGACTCGCTCTCCTTCCACCTGCCCGCGGACCAGGCGGTACTGACCGGCGACACCGTACTGGGGCGCGGCACCACGGTCGTCGCGCACCCCGAGGGCCGACTCGGCGACTACCTGGACTCCCTGCGCCGGCTCCAGGCCCTCACCCAGGACGCCGAGGTGGACACGGTCCTGCCCGGCCACGGCCCCGTGCTCGACGACGCGCGCGGCGCCGTCGAGTTCTACCTCGCCCACCGCGCGCACCGCCTGGCCCAGGTCGAGACCGCCGTCGAGTCCGGCCTGCGCACCGCCCCCGACGTGGTCGCCCACGTCTACGCCGACGTCGACCGGAGCCTGTGGCCCGCCGCCGAGCTGTCGGTCCTCGCCCAACTCGACTACCTGCGCGAACACGGACTCATCGAACTGCCATGACCTCGACCTCCCAGCCCACGCCCCCGGCCGCCCCGACCACACCCGCCCAGGCCCAGGACCACGCCCCGGCTCCGGACGACGCCACCGCCCTCTTCGCACCCTGGTCGCCGTCGTTCGTCAAGGACCCCTACCCCGCCTACGCGGCCTTGCGGGCGGCCGGCCGCGCCCACCGGTTCGACCCCACCGACCAGTGGCTCGTCCCGCACTACGACGACGTCAGCGCCCTGCTGCGGGACCGCCGCCTCGGCCGCACCTACCTGCACCGCTTCACCCACGAGGAGTTCGGCCGCCCGGCCCCGCCGCCGGAGCACGAACCGTTCACCACCCTCAACGGCAACGGGATACTCGACCTCGAAGCGCCCGTGCACACCCGTATCCGGCGCCTGGTCGCCAAGGCGTTCACCCCGCGCATGGTGGACGACCTCGCGCCCACGGTGCACCGGCTGGCGGCCGAGCTGATCGCCGGGCTGCGCGCGGACGGCGGCGGGGACCTGCTGGCCCGCGTCGCCGAGCCGCTGCCGGTCGCCGTCATCGCCGAGATGCTGGGCGTGCCGCCCGCCGACCGCGGCCTGCTGCGCCCCTGGTCCTCGGCGATCACCGGCATGTTCGAGCTGAACCCGAGCGAGGAGACCGCCCGGCGCGCGGTCCGGGCCAGCGAGGAGTTCTCCGCCTACCTGCGCGGCCTGATCGCCGCCCGCCGCAGCGACCCGGGCGAGGACCTGATCAGCGCGCTGATCGCCGCGTACGACGACGGGGACGTGCTCAGCGAGCAGGAGATGGTCTCCACCTGCGTACTGCTGCTCAACGCCGGCCACGAGGCCACCGTCAACAGCACGACCCTCGGCTGGCTCCAGCTCTTCCGCCACCCCGACCAGCTCCGCCTGCTCGGCGAGGCCGTCGCGTCCGGCACCGACCCAGGCACCGGCACCGGCACCGGCACCGGCACGGCGGGCGGCGAACTGCTGCGCGGCGCCGTCGAGGAGATGCTGCGCTACGACACCCCGCTCCAGCTCTTCGAACGCTGGGTGCTGGACGACATCGAACTGGGCGGCACCACGATCCCGCGCGGCTCCGAGGTCGCCCTGCTCTTCGGCTCCGCCAACCGCGACCCGGCCCGCTTCCCCGACCCCGACCGCTTCGACATCACCCGCCCCGCGGCCGCCAACAAGCACGTCACCTTCGGCGCCGGCATCCACTTCTGCCTGGGCGCGCCGCTGGCCCGGCTCGAACTGACCGCGTCCTTCGGCGCCTTCCTGCGCGACGCCCCCGGCATGCGGCTGGTCGAGGAGCCCGCATGGCACCCCGGCTACGTCATACGCGGCCCGGAGGAACTGCTCGTCACCTGGTGACGCGCCCGACGCGTCCGACGTGCCCCGGGGCCGGACCGGCAGCGGCCCCTACCGAGGCCCCTACCGCGGCACCGTCAGCCGCCACGCCGACGGCTCCACCGTCCACGTCCGCGTCCGCACCGGCCCGGCGATCGCCGAGTCGGCCCGGTAGCGGAAGTCCCGGCCGGAGACGGTGATGCTGCGCGCCCGGGCGCACACCTGCGCCGCCCCCGGAGCGCGGCGCACGGACACCTCCGCGAGCCCGGTGGGCGCGGGCCGCACCGACACCTCGTGCACCGGCTCGTCGAGGTCGGCGAGCACCACCCCGTCGGCCTCCACCCGCAGCCGCTGCCGGTGCTGCGGCGCGTTGCCGTTGACCGGGATCGGCGAGGTGAGGGTGCGCACCAGCGAGCGCGCGGTCTTCTCCACCGGCGTCCACCAGTGCGCGGCGGTGTGCGCCAGCGGCATGCCGTACGGGAGGCTGAGCGTGCCCAGCACGATCCCGCCGCTCTCGTCGACCAGCAGGTCCAACTCGCGCGCCACCCCGTCGAGCACCGCCCGGGCCGCCGCGGGGACCTGCGCGGGCAGCCCCAGCGCGTGCGCCAGCGTGGACCGCGGGCCGATCGGCACCATGGACAGCGGTGCGTCGCGCAGCGCCTGCTCGCGGCGCAGCGCCCGGACCGTGCGCAGCAGGGCCGCGTCGTCGCCGAGCACCACCGGATGGCGCCGCCCGCGGTGCGCCAGCGCCCGCTCGGCCTCCTCCGCGGACTCGGGGAACACCACCTTCACCGAGGCCGCGCCGGCACACAGCACGTCCTTGGCGATCCGGACGGATTCGCCGTCGGTGGCGCGTGCGGCGGGGTCGATGACGACGAGCAGGGAATGCCCGGCCGGGACGTGAGCCGACACCTTCGTCCTTCCTCAGGTAAAGTCTTGGTGCAAGAGCCCCTTGCGCCGTTGCGTCAGGGGCTTCGTCTATTCCGGGGCAGGTTCGACGGCTCTCTGCACGTTGGACATGCCCCGCCCGGAAGGGGTGTACGCCTGTGCCCGCACTTGTGCTGCTCGGTGCTCAGTGGGGTGACGAGGGCAAGGGGAAGGCCACCGACCTGCTCGGCGGCTCAGTGGACTACGTGGTGCGCTACCAGGGCGGCAACAACGCCGGCCACACGGTCGTCGTCGGCGACCAGAAGTACGCACTGCACCTGCTCCCCTCCGGAATCCTGTCACCGGGCTGCGTCCCGGTGATCGGCAACGGCGTCGTCGTCGACCCGAAGGTCCTGCTCTCCGAGCTGAGCGGGCTGAACGAACGCGGCGTCGACACGTCCAAGCTGCTGATCAGCGGTAACGCCCATCTGATCACGCCCTACCACCAGACCATCGACAAGGTGACCGAGCGGTTCCTCGGCAACCGGAAGATCGGCACCACCGGGCGCGGCATCGGCCCGGCGTACGCGGACAAGATCAACCGCGTCGGCATCCGGGTCCAGGACCTCTTCGACGAATCGATCCTTCAGCAGAAGGTCGAGGCCGCCCTCCACGACAAGAACCAGATCCTGGTCAAGATCTTCAACCGGCGCGCCATCACCACCGAGCAGGTCGTCGAGGAGTACCTCGGCTACGCGGCGCAGATCAAGGACTTCGTCACCGACACCGCCCTGGTGCTGAACAACGCGCTGGACGCCGGCAAGGTGGTGCTCATGGAGGGCGGGCAGGGCACGCTCCTCGACGTCGACCACGGCACCTACCCCTTCGTCACCTCGTCGAACCCGACCTCCGGGGGCGCCTGCACCGGCAGCGGTGTCGGCCCCACCAAGATCACCCGGGTGATCGGCATCCTCAAGGCGTACACAACGCGCGTGGGCTCCGGACCGTTCCCCACCGAACTGCTGGACGAGGACGGCGAGAAGCTGCGCACCGTCGGCCACGAGTTCGGCGTCACCACCGGCCGCGACCGCCGCTGCGGCTGGTTCGACGCGGTGATCGCCCGCTACGCGACCCGGGTGAACGGCCTGACCGACTTCTTCCTCACCAAGCTGGACATCCTCACCGGCTGGGAGCGTATCCCGGTCTGCGTCGCCTACGAGGTCGACGGCCGCCGGGTGGACGAACTCCCCTACAGCCAGACCGACTTCCACCACGCCAAGCCGGTCTACGAGTACCTCCCCGGCTGGTCGGAGGACATCACCGAAGCCAAGACGCTCGCCGACCTGCCGAAGAACGCGCAGAACTACGTCAAGGCGCTGGAGGAGATGTCCGGTGCGCCGATCTCGGCGATCGGCGTCGGCCCCGGCCGGAACCAGACGATCGAGATCAACTCCTTCCTCTGAAGCCCGCCTCGAGGAGCACGCCCGCCGGTAAGCCCCGCCCACCCTGGTGCGTGGGGCTTACCGATGACCGCGGCGCACCGGCCGGCCACCCCCGTCAGCCGGCCCCCACCCTCAGCCGCTGACCTTCGTGTACGTCAGCGGCGCCTTGCCGTCGTCCACGTCGCTGCGCCGCAGGTGCGTGGCGTCCACCAGGCTCAGCGTGCTGGCGTCGCCGGGCGAGCAGGAGGACGCGGGCGAGCCGGTGACCACCTTCGACGCGCTGAGTTCCACCGGCGGCCCGGCCTCGGTCACCATCATGTTCCAGGTGCAGGAGTACGACGCGCCGGCGCCGTAGAGCTCCACGACGCCGTTCGCGTGCACGGTCAGGGTCCGCGTGTTGTCGCCGTTGTCGGCGCTGGTGAACGAGGTCTGCCAGGTGCCGATCATGGCCTTCAGCCCGTTGGCCGCCGCCGCGGTGTGGGTGGCCGTCCCGGTCGGGGACGGCGTGCTCGCGGTCGGGTTCGGCTTCGGTGCCGCGCCCGCGCTCCCGCCGTCGCGCAGCGCGACGTACGCGGTGACGCCGCCGGCCACGAGCACCAGCGCGGCCACCGACGCCAGGACCGGCACGATCCGCCGCCGCGGCTTGCCCGGCGGCGCGGCGGTCGCGGGCTCGGGCACAGGCAGCCGGGGCGGCGGGACGGCCGCGCCGGGCGGGAGGGTCGCGCCGGGCGGGAGGGTGGCCCCGGGCGGGGTCGGCTGCTCCGGCCAGGACGTGTACGTCGGTGAGTAGGCCGTCGGCGGCGGGGTGGGGGTCGGCGTCGCCTCGTACTCCTGCGGGACCCGGACGCCGGAAGCGCCCGCGGGCACCTCGGTGACGGCCGTGCCCTCGGCCGGCGGCCGGCCCGGCCCGGCCACGGACTCGACCCGGGGCCCGGCCCCGGAATCCGCGCCGGAATCGGGCGCGGGCGGCGGCGCGGGCGGCGGGACCTGGGCGAGCACCGCGGTCCGCACGTCTTCCTCCGCCGCCTCGGCCGGCTCGTCGGCCTCCGCCTCCAACTCCAGCAACTGCACCGCGTGCCGCCCCAGCCGCGCGACGATCGCCCCGGGCAGCCACGGCTCCCCGTCGCCATCGCCGTCGCGCCCCTCCGCCGTGCCGCCGGAGCCCTCGGAGCCCCCGGAGCCTTCGACGCCCTCGGTGCCCAGCATCCGCGTCACGTCCGCGAGCGACGGCCGCTCCTGCGGGTCCTTGGTCAGGCAGGCGGCCACCAGGCCGCGCAGCCCCTCCGGCACGGCCGTCAGGTCCGGCGGCTCCTGCACGATCCGGAACATCTGCGCGTGCACCCCGCTGGCGGCCGCGCCGAACGGCTGGAGCCCGGTGGCGGCGTAGGCGAGCACCGAGCCGAGGCAGAAGATGTCGCACGCCGGGGTGACCCGGTCGCCGCGCACCTGCTCGGGCGACATGAACGCGGGCGATCCGACCATCGCACCGGGCCCGGTCAGGGACGCGTCGGTGACGGTCTCCAGGGCGCGGGCGATGCCGAAGTCGATCACCCGGGGGCCGTCGATGGTGATCATCACGTTCGACGGTTTGAGGTCGCGGTGCACCAGGCCCGCGTCATGGATGTCCGTCAGCGCGTGCGCCAGCCCCGCCGCCAGCACCCGCACCGAGCGCTCCGGCAGCGGCCCGTACTCCTTGGCGACGACCTGCTGGAGCGACGGTCCGGGCACGTAGCCGGTGGCCACCCACGGGATGTCGGCCTCGGTGTCGGCGTCGAGCACCGGCGCCGTCCACCGCCCGCCGACCCGCCGCGCGGCCCGCACCTCGCGCCTGAACCGGGTGCGGAACTCGTCCTGTTCGGCCAGATGCGGCCGCACCAGCTTCACCGCGACCGTACGGCCCCGCTCGGACCTGGCCAGGTACACCCGGCCCATACCGCCGACGCCGAGCCTCCCCAGCAGGCGGTACGCACCGATCCAGCGTGGATCGTCGGCCTTCAGCTCGTCCATCGCCCCGTCCGCTCCCGCTCCCCGCCCGGCCGCGGGCCGCCGCCGGTCATCGCGGCACACCCATTACGGCGAAGAATAAGCATACGAACGCCGGTCGCCTATGGTGTCCGAGGGTGCCGCGGGCGCGCCCGCGGAACAGGACGGTACGCCAAGGAGGCGACATGCGGGACGGCGACGGGCCGCAGGTGCGGCGCAGCAGCCTGCGCCAGCAGATCGCCGACGCGCTGCGCGACGAGATCCTCACCGGCCGCCTCCAGGCCGGGCGCCGCTTCACCGTCAAGGAGATCGCCGAGACCTACGGCGTCTCCGCCACCCCCGTCCGCGAAGCACTCGTCGACCTCGCCGCGCAGGGCCTGCTGGAGGTCGAGCAGCACCGCGGGTTCCAGGTGCGGCAGTTCACCGCGGCCGACTTCCGCTCCCTCGCCGAGGCCCGCGCCTTCGTCGTCGACGCGGCCTTCCGCTGGATGACCGAGTACGGCACCGCCGACCCCCCGCCCGACGCGATCGCCTCCGCACGGCGCCGCGCCGAGGCCGCCGCGCGCGCCGCACAGGCCGGCGTACTGGACGTACTGATCGGCTGCGACCTGCGGTTCTGGCGCGAGCTCGCGGCCATGGGCGGCAACCCGCACCTCAGCGAGTTCCTGGACCGGGTCCGCGCCCAGGCGTGGATCTACGCGGTGCCCCACCTGCGCGCCCTGGACGACCTCGCCGGCGTCTACTGGTCCGACCACGTCGCCCTCGCCGACGCCCTCGCCGGCCGCGACATCACCACCGCGCTGCACCTCACCCGCGCCTACGGCGAGCACACCCTCGCACTGGTCGAGCGGCTCGCCACGGCGCACTCCTGACGCGGCCGGTCCCCCCGCCTTAGGCTGTACGCTCCCGACCGGATGGAGTTGCTTCGTGGCCTGTGACCTGTGGCTCGTGCCGCTCGTGGATGTGCTGTGCCACAGCCCGGAAAACCCGTTCTCCGAGGAACTCGCCCGCTACGACAAGGCGCTGGCCGAGGCGGGCCAACCGCCGGTGCCGGTCTACAGCTACATGCCGGGGCTGTCCGGCGACGTGGCCCCCGTGGCCTGCTTCGACTACGACGCCCTGCACTTCCTGCGCCGCGCCTACCTGCTGGCCCTCCAGGGCCTCGCCGTCACCCCGGTCGACGCGCTCGGCGGCGACTACGAGGAACTGCTCGAGATGTTCGAGGGCACCGCGCAGTCCTCCCACCTGGTCTGGCACTACGACCACGCGGGCGCCTACGTGCCGCTCGACTTCCCGCACCCCGTCGTCAACGACGAACTCCTCGAAGGCGGCGGCCCGCTGGGCTCCTCCCACGGGCTGCTGCGCGAACTCGAGTTCGTGGCCCCCGCGATCGGTATCGACCCCGCCCGCCCCCCGGCCGCCCCCGAACCGCCCGCCCGCCACACCACCCTCGAAGAGCCCGCGCTCGCCCCCGCCGCCACGGGCCCCTTCGCCCGCGAACACCACGTCTGGCAGGGCCTCCACACCGCGGTGACCCGATCCCTGGCACAGGGCTCGATGATCGTGTTCAGCTGAGGGGGCGGACGGCTGGTGTAGGGGGGTGGGGGGTACGTGGGAGCCGTTCGGGCGTGAGGTGCGGGGTACGTGGGGGGCGTTCTTACGCGGCGGCACCGCTCAAGCCCCTTTTTTGCCGCCGCTTCGCCTCCGGGGGCTTTAACCCGGTGTCGACGGTCGATCATGCTCGACCCCTCGTTCCTCGGGGTCTCCGCGTGTTCTCCCTTTCGACACCGGCGCCCCCTTCGGCTCACCGGCTACCACGGGTGGGCCGGGGGAGGGTGGGTGCCCGGAGACATTAGAAGCGGGGGGGCTCCGGGGGGCGTTGGTGGGGCATGGTGATGCGGGTGGGGCGGGGGGAGCGGGGGCGGGGTTCGGGGCGGGAAGGGGGCGCGGGGGTGGCCGTGGGGCAGGGGGAGCCGAAGGCGGACATCCAGTCGGAGGTCTCGACGCGGACGAGGTCGGCGATGTCGTCGCAGAAGCCGCGCAGGACCCCGAGGCAGCGTTCGACCGCTTCGGCGCCGGTCCCTTCGGCGGGCCCCAGGACCTCGCGGACCCCTTCGGCGGCCCAGTCGAAGCGGAAGGCGTCGACCCGGCGCTGGACGGCCTGCGCGGTGGCCATGTCCCGCATCCATCCGGTGGTGAGCCCGAGCAGGCGGTCGGCGGCGGCACAGGCGCCGGCGAGGAGGAGGGCGAGATAGCCCCAGCGGGCCAAGGCACCCTGACTGCTGGCGAGTTCGATGAGGGGGAGGGCGGCGGCGGCCGCACCGCAGACGGTGGTGCCCAGGCGCAGCGCGCGGGCGGCGCGCCGCTTGGGAAGGCGGCCGCGCAGGTACCAGTCGGCGGTGCGCAGGGCGCTCTCCTCGGCCCAGCGGTAGAGCGCTTCGAGGCGCGCGGCGGGCTCGGTCCAGTCGCCGGGCGGGAAGGGCTGCGCCCGCAGGTCCCCGGAGCGGGGCGCCCCCTCGGGAAACGTGTCAGGCTGGCTCACTGCGAGTGCTCCCTCGACCGCTGCGTACCGGGCAGACCGGCGGCCAGGCGTTCCGGGCGCACACGACTCCCCGGCACGCGCCGGTTGAAGCCCTCTTCTTACCGCCGAACGGCTGAGACGGAAGCACCGATATCCGGAATTCAACCTGAAAAGGGTCCGTGATCAGGTATGGGGCCCTTGTCGTGATCCCTCGAAAGAGTGACGGCACCCGGGCCCGGCCGGGCCCACTACCCTGGTGCGCGTGAAGGTCCTTGTCATCGGCGGCGGTGCCCGCGAACACGCCCTGTGCCGCTCCCTGTCCCTCGACCCCGAGGTCACCTCGCTGCACTGCGCCCCCGGCAACGCCGGCATCGCCGAGGTCGCCGAGCTGCACCCGGTCGACGCCCTGGACGGTGCCGCCGTCGCCGACCTCGCTGTGCGGCTCGGCGCCGACCTGGTCGTGGTGGGCCCCGAGGCGCCGCTGGTCGCCGGGGTCGCCGATGCCGTGCGCGAGCGGGGCGTCGACTGCTTCGGCCCGTCCCGCGAGGCCGCCGCGCTGGAGGGCTCCAAGGCGTTCGCCAAGGACGTGATGGCCGCCGCCGGGGTGCCCACCGCCCGGTCGTACGTCTGCACCACGCCCGAGGAGATCGACACGGCGCTGGACGCGTTCGGCGCCCCGTACGTCGTCAAGGACGACGGGCTCGCCGCGGGCAAGGGCGTCGTGGTCACCGGTGACCTGGCCGTCGCCCGCGCGCACGCGCTCGCCTGCGACCGGGTGGTGATCGAGGAGTACCTCGACGGCCCCGAGGTGTCGCTCTTCGCGGTGACCGACG
Source organism: Actinacidiphila sp. bgisy144 (assembly GCF_057708105.1). Classification (NCBI taxonomy): domain Bacteria; kingdom Bacillati; phylum Actinomycetota; class Actinomycetes; order Kitasatosporales; family Streptomycetaceae; genus Actinacidiphila; species Actinacidiphila sp. bgisy144. Next base: position 58,657 of record NZ_JBYIRM010000027.1, read on the forward strand.
GCGAGACGGTGCTCCCGCTCCAGCCCGCACAGGACTTCAAGCGCGCCCTGGACGGCGACGAGGGCCCCAACACCGGCGGCATGGGCGCCTACTCCCCGCTGCCCTGGGCCGACCCGAAGCTGGTCGACGAGGTGGCGCGGACCGTGCTCCAGCCGACCGTCGACGAACTGCGCCGCCGCGGCACCCCCTTCGCCGGGCTGCTCTACGCCGGCCTGGCGATCACCTCCCGCGGGGTGCGGGTCATCGAGTTCAACGCCCGCTTCGGCGACCCCGAGACCCAGGTCGTGCTGGCCCGCCTGCGCACCCCGCTCGCCGGGCTGCTCCGCGCGGCCGCCACCGGCCAGCTCGCCACCCTCCCCGAGCTGCGCTGGAGCGACGGCGCCGCCGTGACCGTCGTCATCGCCTCGCACAACTACCCCGACACCCCCCGCACCGGCGACCCCATCACCGGCCTCGCCGACGTCGCCGCCCACGACGACCACGCCTACGTCCTCCACGCCGGCACCCGTACGGCCCAGGACGGCCAAATCGTCTCCGCCGGCGGCCGGGTCCTGTCCGTCACCGCCACCGGCTCCACCCTCGCCAAGGCCCGCGAACGCGCCTACCGCGGCGTCGCCCGCATCACCCTCGACGGCAGCCACCACCGCACCGACATCGCCGCCAAGGCCGCCACCCCGCCCCACCAGTAGCCCTTCCTCCGTACTCGGGCACCCACCCTCCCCCCGGCCGGCCCGTGGTAGCCGGTGAGCCGAAGGGGGCGCCGGTGTCGAAAGGGAGAGCGCGCGGAGTCCCCGAGGAACGAGGGGTCGAGCACGGTCGACCGTCGACACCGGGTTAAAGCCCCCGGAGGTGAACCGGCGGCAAAAAAAGGGGCTTGAGCGGTGCCGCCGCGTAAGAACGGCTCGCACGTACCCCGAGCGCCGCGTAAGAACGGCCCCCACGTGACCCGAGCGGTACGTGCGAACGGCCCCCCGTACCCCGCCCCCACCCCCACCCCAAAAGCGCAAGGCCCCGCGCGAAAGCCACTCCAAGGAGTGATGCGTGGGCCATACGGCTGACTCCTCGGCGGCGCCCAACTATGGTGCCCGAAAGGCGCACCCCGGGGGCATTGCGGCAAACAGCCGCGCGGCATTGCGATGTCCGTGGGCGGTGCGACAGTGGGGAGAGGCCGTCACCGGGGCGGCCACCGCCAGCGCAGGGGGTGCCAGCCGATGGCCGGAGAAGCAGGTGAGGCCGCTGCGCGGGCACGCGCGGGCGCGGTCCTGCGGCTGCGCGGGTCGGCGCTCGCCGTGGCCCTGCTGCCCGCGGCGGCCGCGGTGGTGCTGCACGTCGGCGCGGCCACCGGCTGGATCGACGGGGCCGGGTGGAGCGGCGTGCGGTGGGGCGTCACCGCCGCCGCGGTGCTGGTGCTCGCCGCGGCCGCGGCGGTCGGCGCCGTGATCGTGCGGGCCGAGCCCGCGGTCAGCCCCACCGTGCCGGTCGCGGAGTCGGCCGCGCCGGACCTGTATCTGATGGTGCGCGACCTGGCCGACCGCCTCCAGGTGCCGCCGCCCTCGGGGATAGAGCTGACCCCGGACTGCGACAGCTGGCTGGAGGACCGCCGGCGGGAAAAGCAGGAGAAGCGGGAGAAGCCGGAGAAGCCGGAGAAGCGGCAGGATCGGCCCTCGGGCGGCGGCTGGGGCACCGAGCGGCGCCCCGGGCCGGTCCTCGTGGTCGGCTCGCCGTTCATGTGGTGGATGCGGGTCGGCGAGCTGCGCGCGCTGCTCGCTCCCGTCGTCGCCGGCACCGCCCCCTCGGCCGACCCCGAGATATCCGCGGCCCGTCGCTTCGTCCGCGGCCTGGACGCGGCGGCCGCCGTCGCCGCGCAGGGCCGGGCCCGTACCGGCGGGCGGGGCGTGCTGGGCCGCCCGCTGTACGCCGCCCTCGGCGGTGTCGTACGGCTGCTGCTGCGCGCCTGCCGGGGGCATGCGGCGGAGATGGAGCGCGGGGTGGCCGCCTCGGCGTCCGAGCGCGCCCAGGCCGTCGACTACGGGCTGCGGATCGTCGCCCAGGAGCAGGTCGGGCTCGCCTACGCGGGCTGGGACCGGCTGCTCACCCGGGTCGCGCTGCCCGCCTGGCGGACCGGCCGCTGGCCGTCGCGGCTGCACGCGGGTGTCGTCGCCGCGCTCACCGAGCTGTCCCGGCGGGACCGGCTCGCCGACGGTTTCGAGACCCGGCTGGGCGAACGCCCGGCCTGCGACCTGCTCGACGAGCCCGGCGCGGTGGACGAGGCGGTCTCCCTGCTCGCCGCGCGGATCTTCCACGGCGGCCCGGAGCGGTCCCGGCCCGGCTGGGAGCCGGTGAGCTGGGCCCGCTACCCGGCGGAGGTCGTCGAGCGGCTCTGGCGGGAGGAGGCCGGCCGCCTCATACGCGTCATCGACGAGATGCGGCCCTCCGTCGAGCCCGCCGCCGCGCGGTCGTTCCCGGCCGCCGCGGGGCGCGCCCTGCTGGTCGGCGGGGAGGACGAGGCGCCCTTCGGCGCGGTGACCCTGGAGCGGGTGATCGACCGGCTCGCCGTGCCCGGCGGCCACGAGGGCGAAGCCGTCGCCGCCCGGCTCGCCGCCGCACCGCCCCCCGGGCCGTACGCGGAGCCCGCCACCGCCTACCCGCTCGTGCCCGAGCGCACCGGGCGGGAACTCCTCGCCGACCACGTCGTCGCCGTGGTCTGCTGCGCCGCCGTCGACACCGCCGGCGCCGGCGCCGGGCTCGACTGGCTCGACGGCCCCGCGCTGCGCCTCGCCGGTGTGCGCCGCACCGAGCTCAGCTCGGCCGTCCTCCACCTCGTCGAGTCCGGCGACCCCAGCCCGCTGCACGAGTGGCTGACCTCCACCCCGATCCGCCCCACCAAGCCCTTGCGGCTGCCGTAGCGGCAGAGCCCTGGTGGGACCCCGGCGGAACCCCGGCGGAACCCCGGCGAGGCCGTACACCACACGAAAAAGGGAAACTCTACGAAACGTGACTGACGCGCTGCAATGTGTGATGTGCTGAGCGTGAGCACACCGCACGGTTGCACCGCGCGGAGCGCAGACGCGGGAGGCGATGTCGTGGGGGAAGTACGACGCTGGGAGTCGGGCGCGCTGGCGCACGGGGTCTCGGACCCGTTCGGCCAGGGCCCGCTTCCGTGGCTGACGGGAGAACCCCAGTACCCGGGCGACGACGGCCGCGTGGTGCCCTGGTACGTGGACCTCGCCGCGAGCAACGGGAAAGCGCCGCGCAAACCGCACCTGCCGGGCCCGCGCACCGCGGACGACGTGCGCCGGCAGATCAAGGGGTTCGCCGCCCAGTCGGCCGCGGCGCCCGGCGAGGCGATCGACTTCAGGATCACCGTGGACCCGCCGCAGGAGTTCACCGTCGACGTCTACCGGATCGGCCACTACGGAGGCGACGGCGCCGCCCAGGTCACCGCGAGCCCGCGGCTGTCCGGCATCGCGCAGCCCGCCCCGCTGGTGGCGGGCCGCACCGTCTCCTGCCACCACTGGTGGCAGTCGTGGCGACTGCACATCCCGCCGTACTGGAAGACCGGCGCCTATGTCGCGGTGCTCACCACCGCCGACGGCTACCGCAGCCATGTGCCGTTCACCGTGCGGGATCTGGAGGCCCCGGCCGATCTGCTGCTCCTGCTGCCGGACATCACCTGGCAGGCGTACAACCTCTATCCGGAGGACGGCCGGACCGGCGCGAGCCTGTACCACGCGTGGGACGACGAGGGGCGGCTGCTCGGCGAGGAGGAGGCGGCGACCACCGTCTCCTTCGACCGCCCCTACGCGGGCGCGGGCCTGCCCCTGCACATCGGCCACGCCTACGACTTCGTCCGGTTCGCCGAGCGCTACGGCTACGACCTGGCGTACGCCGACGCCCGCGATCTGCACGCGGGCCGGATCGCCCCCGACCGCTACCGGGCGCTGGTCTTCCCCGGGCACGACGAGTACTGGTCCACCCCGATGCGCCGGGCGGCCGAGCAGGCCCGGGAGGGCGGCACCTCGCTGGTCTTCCTCTCGGCGAACACCATGTTCTGGCAGGTGGAGCTGGCCCCGGCCGCGGACGGCGGCCCGGACCGGCTGCTGACCTGCCGCAAGCGCCGCGGCGAGGGCGGCCAGGGCGAGGCGGCGAAGGGCCGGACCGCGCTGTGGCGCGACCAGGGCGAGCCGGAGCAGCTGCTGATCGGGGTGCAGTACGCCGGCCGGGTCCCGCAGCCCGCGCCGCTGGTGGTGCGCAACGCCGACCACTGGCTGTGGGAGGCCACCGGCGCGACCGAGGGCACCGAGATCCCCGGGCTCGTCGCGGGCGAGGCCGACCGCTACTTCCCGCGCGTCCCGCTGCCGGACTCCACCGAGCGCATCCTGCTCGCGCACTCCCCGTACGAGGCGACCGACGGCCGGATGTGCCACCAGGAGACGTCGCTGTACCGCGCGCCCAGCGGGGCGTACGTCTTCGCGTCCGGCACCTTCGCCTGGTCGCCCGCGCTGGACCGGCCCGGCCATGTGGACGCGCGGGTGCAGCGGGCGACCGCGAACCTGCTCGACCGGATCTGCAAGCGGGACTGACCCCGTTCCGCACGGGGGACCGGCCGCCCCCCTCGGACCGCCCCCGCCCCCGCCACCCGGACCTGCCACCCCGGACCTGCCCGGCCGGGCGGGCCCTCGCGCGCCGCGGCCGCCCCCGTAGGCGAGAATCGGAGCCGAGCCACCGACTGGGGAGGACCCGCACATGCCCGGATTCGTCGACAAGCCCGAGCCCGCACAGGTGCCCGGCCTGACCCACCTGCACACCGGGAAGGTCCGGGACCTGTACCGGAACGAGGCCGGCGACCTGGTGATGGTGGCCAGCGACCGCACCTCCGCCTACGACTGGGTGCTGCCCAGCCTCATCCCGGACAAGGGCCGGGTGCTGACCCGGCTGTCCCTGTGGTGGTTCGACCAGCTCGCCGACCTGGCGCCCAACCACGTGGTCTCCACCGAGGTGCCCGCGGGCGCCCCCGCCGACTGGGCCGGGCGCACCATGGTCTGCCGGTCGCTGCGGATGGTCCCGGTCGAGGCGGTGGCCCGCGGCTACCTGACCGGCTCCGGCCTGGCCGAGTACGAGCGCAGCCGCACCGTCTGCGGGGTCGCGCTGCCCGAGGGCCTGGTGGACGGCTCGCAGCTGCCCGCACCGATCTTCACCCCGGCGACCAAGGCCGCGGTCGGCGAGCACGACGAGAACGTGTCGTACGAGGAGGTGGCCCGGCAGGTCGGCGCGGAGACCGCGGCGCTGCTGCGGCAGAACACGCTCGCGGTGTACACCCGGGCCCGGGACATCGCCGCCGAGCGCGGACTGATCCTCGCGGACACGAAGTTCGAGTTCGGCTACGACGACGGCGCCGCGGCCCAGGACGGCAGCGCGCCCCTGGTGCTCGCCGACGAGGTGCTGACCCCGGACTCCTCCCGGTTCTGGCCCGCGGACGGCTGGGAGCCCGGCCACGCCCAGCCCTCGTACGACAAGCAGTTCATCCGGGACTGGCTCACCTCGGACGCGTCCGGGTGGGACCGGCACGGTCAGCTGCCCCCGCCGGAGCTGCCGCAGGACATCGTCGAGCAGTCCCGCGCCCGCTACCTCGAGGCGTACGAGCGGCTGACCGGCCTGCCCTGGTCGTAGCGGTGCGAGGCCGTGCGCCACCGCCCGCAACCGCGGCGGCGCACGGCGGCCCGCCGCGGGCGTTCGACTGCTCGTCGTGCTCTGTTTCACCCCGCGGCCCGCAAGGTCGTGCAGAATCGTGCGGCGTAATGACTCCTGCCACCGAACGTGGAGTGTCACCTGTGCGCACGAAGGCTCTTCTCGCCGCCCCGACCGTCCTGTTGACCGCGCTCGCCTGCCTCGGCGGCGCGGGCACCGCCCAGGCCCACGGCGGCGGACCGGCCGGCCGTCCCGGGCAGCCGGCGGCGGGCACCTGCTCGGCGAACGTCGGCATCGACGGCTACTCCGACGCCCTGGACAAGACGACCTTCGACGGCACCTTCGTCGGCAACTTCTCCGCGCTCGCGATGGACGCGCACGGCACCCTGGACGCGCTGTCCGACCGCTCCTCGCTGTTCACGCTGAGCGGCCACACGCTGGACGACCTCACCCCGCAGAAGGTGGTGCGGCTCGCCGACGAGAACGGCAAGGAGCTGGACTCCGAGGCCCTGGTCGTGGACCGGGACGGCACCCGGCTGATCACCTCCGAGACCGAGCCGTCGATCCGCCGCTACAGCCGGGACGGGGCGACGATACTCGGCAGCCTGCCGGTACCCGGCGCGCTCGAGGTCGCCCCCGCCGGGCGGGCCACCTCCAACCTGACCTTCGAGGGGCTGGCGCTCCAGCCCGGCGGCCGCACCCTGGTGGCGTCCATGGAGGGCGCGCTGTCCGGCGACAACTCCGACCTGGTGCGCTTCCAGACCTGGCAGCGCAAGGGCAACGGCCAGGACTTCGCGCTCGGCCGGCAGCTGGCGTACCAGGTCGACACGGACCCCAACGGCACCCTGCTCGGGGTCTCCGACATCGCGCCCACCGGTGACGGCCGGCTGCTGGTGCTGGAGCGCGGCTACACCTCGGGCTACGGCAACACCGTGCGGCTCTACCTGGCCGACCCGTCCCGCGCCACCGATGTCAGCCGCGTCACCGACCTGACCGGGCAGAAGAGCGTCAAGGTCATGCCGAAGACGCTGCTCGCCGACATCGGCTCCTGCCCGTCGCTGGGCGCCACCGCCAAGCAGGCCCAGCCGAACCCGCTGCTGGACAACATCGAGGGCGTGGCCGTCACCGGGCACACCGCGGGCGGCGGGCTGCGCCTGATGCTGGTCAGCGACGACAACGCGGGCGCCACGCAGGTCACCCGCTTCTACGCGCTGACCGCGCGGCTGCCGCGCCGCTGAGGCCCCCGCGCCGCCGAGTCCGGCCGAGCGTACGACGAAGGCCCCGGTCGAACCGACCGGGGCCTTCCTCCTGCTGGAGCGGACGACGAGATTCGAACTCGCGACCCTCACCTTGGCAAGGTGATGCTCTACCAACTGAGCCACGTCCGCAGGGCGTGTCCACACTCTACCCGATCCGCCAGGGCAGCGGAAAAACGGTTTCCGACCGCACACCGGACCGTCGCACCCGGAGGCCCTGCACAGCAGAAAGCCCCGGACCGGTGATCGATCCGGGGCTCTCCCCTGGAGCGGACGACGAGATTCGAACTCGCGACCCTCACCTTGGCAAGGTGATGCTCTACCAACTGAGCCACGTCCGCAGGTGCTGCGACCACTGTACCCGATCGGCCCAGTGGGCCGAACGAGCCGGTGATCAGAGCGGGTGACAGGGATCGCACACTGCGCCTCCCCCCTGGAAGGGGGGCGCTCTACTACTGAGCTACACCCGCGTGACCTCCGCTGACCTGGGCTTTTCGGCCCCGTCCTGCGGTGTGCCCTTAGATTAGCGGACGACCCGGGGGGCCTGTCCAATCGACACCGCCCGCGCGGCGAACGGGCGTTGGCAAGCGGCGGCCGGGGCCGCCGCTCCGGGCCGGCGGACCGCCCGGCGGCTCAACTCGCCTTGTTGAACGCCTCGTAGACCTTCTTGGGGATACGGCCGCGGGCGGGCACCTCGAACCCGTTCGACTGCGCCCAGGCGCGGACGGTCGCCGGGGTGGGGGCGATCGGGGTGCGCTTGTAGGCGTGTCCGGAGAGGGTGCGGCGGCGGCCGGCCTCGACGTACGGAGCGAGTTCCCGGCGCAGTCTGTCCGCGTTCTGCGTCGAGAGGTCGATCTCGTACCACTGGCCGTCCACGCCGAAGGCGATGGTCTCCTCGGCGGTGCCGCCGTCGAGATCGTCGGCCAGGGTGACCAGTACGCGCTGCGCCATCGGGATCGGTCCTTTCTCGAGCCGGCTGCCTGCGGTCGCGTCGGGGGCGGACCCTGGCGGGGTCCGCGACCGGGGCGCCCGAGGGGGGAATGGGGCGGTGGGGTTACCCGTTACTGCTGTTAATTCCCGCTGCATCCACGCCGCAAGCCTCTTCGCTTCCGGGACCCTATGTTTTCCGCCGCCAGGTAACCCAGGTATTTCGTCAGCCGATATCCAAACGTGATCGGCGATCTGCGACCGATGTCACGTTGCGGTATATCTACTCGCGTAGATTTCCTCACCCGGTAGGCTGAGAGAACCTCACGCACCACACCATCGGGAGTGCCAGTGGCACGCGTCGTCGTCGACGTCATGCTCAAGCCGGAGATCCTCGACCCCCAGGGCCAGGCCGTACAGCGCGCGCTGCCCCGGCTCGGCTTCGACGGGATCTCCGACGTCCGTCAGGGAAAGCGCTTTGAACTGGAGGTCGACGGTCCCGTCGACGACGCAGCGCTCGCCCGTATTCGGCAGTTGGCGGAAACCTTTCTCGCCAACACCGTGATCGAGGACTTCACCGTAAAGGTGGAGTCGTGACTGCACGCATTGGTGTCGTCACATTTCCCGGGACCCTTGACGACCGCGACACCCAGCGCGCCGTGCGCGTGGCGGGCGCCGAGGCGGTCCCGCTGTGGCACCGCGAGAAGGACCTGAAGCAGGTCGACGCGGTGGTCCTGCCCGGCGGGTTCAGTTACGGCGACTATCTGCGGGCGGGGGCGATCTCCCGTTTCTCGCCGGTGATGGAGTCGGTCATCGAGCAGGCGCGGGCCGGAATGCCCGTCCTGGGGATCTGCAACGGTTTCCAGGTGCTCACCGAGGCCCACCTGCTGCCCGGCGCGATGCTGCGCAACACCGAGCTGCACTTCGTCTGCCGGGACCAGAAACTGCGGGTCGAGACCAGCGGCACCGCGTGGACCGCGGACTACGCGGCGGGCCAGGAGATCTCCATCCCGCTGAAGAACATCGACGGCCGCTACACCGCGGACGAGCGCGTGCTCGACGAGCTGGAGGCCGAGGGCCGGGTGGTCTTCCGCTACGCCACCGACGGCCCCGCCGCGGACGGCTACGGCAACCCGAACGGTTCGCAGCGCGACATCGCCGGGATCACCAACGCGGCCGGCAACGTGGTCGGCCTCATGCCGCACCCGGAGCACGCGGTCGAGTCGCTGATCGGCACCGGCCGCACCGACGGGCTGGGCTTCTTCACCTCGGTACTCAAGAAGTTGGTTATCGCGTGACCCTCGATACAGTCCAGCATGCGGAGCAGACGCCTGAGGTGGAGCTGCCGTGGAAGGCGCTCGGCCTCAAGGAGGACGAGTACCTGCGGGTCCGGGAGATCCTGGGGCGCCGTCCGACCGGGGCCGAGCTGGCGATGTACTCGGTGATGTGGTCGGAGCACTGCTCGTACAAGTCGAGCAAGGTGCACCTGAAGCAGTTCGGCGCCAAGGCCCCGCAGACCGACGCGCTGCTCGTCGGCATCGGCGAGAACGCCGGCGTGGTCGACGTCGGCGAGGGCTACGCGGTCACCTTCAAGGTCGAGTCGCACAACCACCCGTCGTACGTCGAGCCCTACCAGGGCGCGGCCACCGGGGTCGGCGGCATCGTGCGGGACATCATCGCGATGGGCGCGCGGCCGGTCGCCGTGGTGGACCCGCTGCGGATGGGCGCGGCCGACCACCCCGACACCAAGCGGGTGCTGCCCGGCGTGGTCGCGGGCATCGGCGGCTACGGCAACTGCCTGGGCCTGCCGAACATCGGCGGCGAGCTGGTCTTCGACGCTTGCTACCAGGGCAACCCGCTGGTGAACGCGGGCGCGATCGGCGTGATGCGGCATGAGGACATCCACCTCGCCAAGGCGTCCGGCGCCGGCAACAAGGTGATCCTGTACGGCGCCAGGACCGGCGGCGACGGCATCGGCGGCGCCTCGATCCTCGCCTCGGAGACGTTCGACGCCACCAAGCCGAGCAAGCGGCCGGCGGTGCAGGTCGGCGACCCGTTCCAGGAGAAGCTGCTGATCGAGTGCACCCTGGAGGCGTTCGCCGAGAAACTGGTGGTCGGTATCCAGGACCTGGGGGCGGCGGGCCTGTCCTGCGCCACCAGCGAGCTGGCCTCCAACGGCTCCGGCGGCATGCGCGTCGAGCTGGACGACGTACCGCTGCGCGACTCCACGCTCTCGCCCGAGGAGATCCTCATGAGCGAGTCGCAGGAGCGGATGTGCGCGGTGGTGGAGCCGGCGAAGGTCGAACGCTTCCTGGCGATCTGCGAGAAGTGGGACGTCATCGCCACCGTCGTCGGCGAGGTCACCGACGGGGACCGGCTGGAGATCTTCTGGCACGGCGAGAAGATCGTCGACGTGGACCCGCGTACGGTCGCGCACGAGGGTCCGACGTACGAGCGCCCGTACGCCCGGCCGTCCTGGCAGGACGCGCTCCAGGCGGACGACGCCGGTGCGCTGGCCCGCCCGGAAACCGGTGCGGAGCTGCGCGCGCAGGCGCTGCGGGTGCTCTCCTCGCCGAACGTCGCCTCGAAGGCGTGGGTCACCGACCAGTACGACCGGTTCGTGCAGGGCAACACGGTGCTGGCCCAGCCCGAGGACGCGGGCATGATCCGGGTCAACGAGGAGACCGGTCTCGGCGTCGCCATCGCCACCGACGGCAACGGCCGCTACACGAAGCTCGACCCGTACACCGGTGCGCAGCTCGCGCTCGCGGAGGCGTACCGCAACGTGGCGGCGACCGGCGCGAAGCCACTGGCGATCTCGGACTGCCTGAACTTCGGGTCGCCCGAGGACCCGGACGTGATGTGGCAGTTCGTGGAGGCGATCCGCGGGCTGGCCGACGGCTGCCTCCAGCTCGGCACGCCGGTCACCGGCGGCAATGTCTCGCTCTACAACCAGACCGGTGAGGCGGCCATCCACCCCACCCCGGTCGTCGCGGTGCTCGGCGTGATCGACGACGTGGCGCGCCGCACCCCGATGGCGTTCGCCGACGAGGGCCACCTGCTCTACCTGCTCGGGGAGACCCGGGAGGAGTTCGGCGGCTCGGTCTGGTCGCAGGTCGTGCACGACCACCTCGGCGGGCTGCCGCCGGCGGTGGACCTGGAGCGGGAGCGGCTGCTCGGCGAGATCCTGATCTCCGCGTCGCGGGACGGCATGGTCGACGCCGCCCACGACCTGTCCGACGGCGGGCTGCTCGCCGCGGTCACCGAGTCCTGCCTGCGCGGTGGGCACGGGGCGCGCCTGGTCGTCCCCGACGGCCTGTCGGCGTTCACCTTCCTGCTCTCCGAGTCCGCCGGCCGTGCGCTGGTCGCGGTGCCGCGCTCCGAGGAGCTCCGGTTCACCGACATGTGCGGTGCGCGGGGCCTGCCGGCCACCCGCGTCGGTGTGGTCGACGGGCAGGCCCTGGAGGTCCAGGGCGAGTTCGAGATCCCCCTCGAAGAGCTCTCCCGGGCCCACCACACGGCCATCCCGCAGCTCCTCGCCTGACGGCCCGTCGTATCCGCGGTAAAAGGGGCGCCCCGGCCGGTATTCCGGCGGGGCGCCCCTTTGCGCGGCGCGGACCGCTCAGGACGCCAGATCCGCGATGCGTACCCCGGGCAGTTCGGCGAACGCCGCTTTGCGGTCGCGCGTCACCACGGCCCGGGCGGTGGCTGCCGCTGTGGCGGCGATGATCAGGTCATGCGCTCCGCGCGGCTTGCCCGCTCGCCGTACGTGCGCCAGCAGGCGGGCGTGGACCCGGGCGACATCGAGGCCGTATTCCTCGACCGGTACGACCGCGAGCACGGCCGTGACGAAGTCCTCGCGCGGCTGGCGGCGGACCTCGTCGGCGAGTTCGACACCGAGGAGCAACTCGGCCGCGCTCACCGCGGCGATGGCGACGTCATCGTCGTCGGCGAAGGTGACAGGGGTGCCGGTGCGCTCGATGCCGATCAGCACACCGGTGTCGAGGATCAGGCGTCGGGCCACGTTGCCGTCATCTCGTCGGTCAGCAGCTCTCGGGCCGCGGCCACGTCGGCGGCGAACGCGTCGTCCGTCGGGAGGGTCGTGAGGATTTCGTTGAGCGCGGCGCCGTTCCCCGCGCTGGCGGGCCCGATCTGGGCGAGGCGGCGTCCGGCCCTGGTGATCACGATGGTCTCGCCGTGCTCCGCGGCATCCAGGATTGAGGCGAAGTTCCGCGAGGCTTCGGTGGCGGTCATCAGCTTCATGGAATCAGACTATCTGATTCCGCCGTCGGACGCCGGGCCGGGCGAGGTGCGCGGACGGCCCGCACTGCGGCTCCCGGACTCGCCTGACCCCTGGCGCCGGGAGGGAACCTTCGGGTGGGGGTGGGGCGTCAGCAGGGGGTGACGGGGCATGGCGTTCCGCACCACCGAGAGAGGCCGTACATGTACGAGTACAAGGTCGTCACCTTCCGCGAAGCGCTGATCGGGGACGCGCTCGACAGCGACAAGCTGGAGAAGACGCTCAACAAGCACGCCGAGGACGGCTGGGTGCTGAAGGACATCACGTCCGGCGACGTGAAGGGCCGGATCGGCCCCGGCGCTGTCGACGGCCTGCTCATCACCTTCGAGCGGCCCCGCCAGGGCTGACCCGGGGCCGACCGCCCCACGCTCCGCGACCCGCGCGGCTACGCTCGTTGTCCAGGTGAATGGACATACGTGAGCGTGGCCGCGTGGTCACGTTCGGCTGATGGACGTCTATACGATCAGAAGCCGAGCGTGAGAATCCGGGCACAGGGAGGTACAGGGTGACCGCCGTGGATGACCGGCCGCGAGCGCGGGTGCAAGGGGAACTCCGACCTGAGGAGTTCGAGATCATTGCTGCCGACGCGGCCCGTGACGTCGAGGGTCTCCGCCTTGAGTTCATCGGCGGAAAGTTGGGGTTCAAGACAGTGCCGGACGCGGTTCACACGGCGATCACGATGTGGCTGCTTCGGCAGTGCATGCAGCAGAAGCCGCAGTGGGATCTTCACATCGGACAAGGGCTGCGGATCGAGACGTACCGGGAAGGCAGGGCCATCCCTGACGGCGTACTCGCGCCGGTCGCGAACTTCGTGGGGCAGAGTGGAGAGTGGGTTGACCCCGATGGCGTGCTGATGGTCCTTGAGGTCACGTCCTACGACCGTGACACCGAGCAGCGCGATCGTATCGACAAGCCGCGTGCGTACGCCGAGTCCGGCATTCCTGTCTACCTGCTGATCGACCGAGATGCCCGTGCCACGAAGGTCTACAGCGAACCGGCGGCGGGGGAGTACCACGAGCAGTACCTCATCCCGTTCGGCAAGGTCGTGTTGTTGCCCGAGCCGGTCGGGATCAAGCTGGACACCCAGCAATTGCTGACCTGGGCCTCGGCGCCCGAAAGCTAAGCTCGGGGGTATGCCGAGCCCGAGTGAGAGCCGCCGCCGTGTTCGTACGTACGACCCCGCGCGGACGTGGCGGGCGTTGGGTGCGCAGGTGGGCCATGCGCGGGTGGCGGTGCGCGGGTTGACCGGGGAGCAGTGGAAGTGGCCGTCGGGGCTGCCGGGTTGGGACGTGCGGCTGCTGGTGGTGCACATGGTGCGGCAGGTGGAGGCCGTGGGGGTGCTGCTCGACGAGGAGCCGCCGCCGGCCGGGGCGAGGACGGTGGGCCTGGACACCTGGGCGCTGTCCACCGCCGGGATCGCGGCGGAGCTGGACGCGTCCACCCGGGCGGAGGAGGCGCGGACCGCCGATCCGCTCGCCGCGCTCGACGCCGCGGCGGACCGGCTGGCGGCGCTGGCGGACGAGGCGACCGGGAGCGACCGGCTCGTGCCGAGCCCCTTCGGCGCGATGCGGGCGGCCGACTTCCTGGTGACGCGGCTGGTGGAGCTGGTCGTGCACAGTGACGACCTGGCGCGGGCCGCCGGGGTCGAGGTCGGGTTCGACCGGCACGCGGTCGCCGGGGCGGTGCGGGTGCTGGCGGACGCGCTGGCCGCGAAGGCGCCAGGGAACGCGGTGGAGGTGCGGGTGCCGCCGTATGCGGCCGTGCAGTGCGTGGAGGGGCCGCGGCACACCCGCGGGACACCGCCGAACGTCGTCGAGACCGACCCCATGACGTGGCTGCGGCTGGCGGCGGGGCGGGCGGGCTTCGCGGACGAGGTGGACGCTGCCCGCGTCTCCGCCTCCGGCGAACGGGCCGACCTCGCGCCGTACCTCCCCGTCCTGGGGTAGTGCCTCCGGCGGGGCGGGCCGCACCCCCCGGGCTGCCTCGTCCTGCCGGTCGCGGGGCCACCTGCCGGTGGGGGGCTTGTCGCGCAGTTCCTCGCGCCCCTTTGCCCTCCGGGGCTGCCTGGTTCTGTGGGTTGTGGGGTGACCTGCTGGTGGATGGCTTGTCGCGCAGTTCCTCGCGCCCCTGGCGCTGGTTCGCCGAGGGGCGGGTGGCTGGAAAGAGACCTTGGGGCGCGGTCGCCGGGAGGGCGTACGGTGAACATCACATTGCTTGCGGCGTAAGGGATGACGCGCGTAGACCCGAGGAAATGAAGGTTCGTCCGTTCGGATGAGGGGCATTCCTGCCCTAGACTCGAGAACGTGCCTCGTGGTGACGGACGACTCAGCCACGACCTGCTCCCCGGTGAGAAGGGCCCCCAGGACGCCTGCGGCGTCTTCGGTGTCTGGGCCCCGGGAGAAGAGGTCGCCAAACTCACCTACTTCGGGCTGTACGCCCTGCAGCACCGCGGACAGGAGTCCGCGGGCATCGCAGTGAGCAACGGCTCCCAGATCCTGGTCTTCAAGGACATGGGCCTGGTCTCCCAGGTCTTCGACGAGACCTCCCTCGGCTCGCTGACCGGCCACATCGCCGTCGGCCACGCCCGCTACTCGACCACCGGCGCGTCCGTGTGGGAGAACGCGCAGCCCACCTTCCGCGCGACCGCGCACGGCTCGATCGCGCTCGGCCACAACGGCAACCTGGTGAACACCGCCGAGCTGGCCGAGATGGTGGCCGCGCTGCCGCAGGGGCCCGGACGGGCCACGAAGGTCGCGGCGACCAACGACACCGACCTGATCACCGCCCTGCTGGCGGGTCAGGTCGGCGAGGACGGCACCCCGCTGTCGGTCGAGGACGCGGCACCACAGGTGCTGCCGAAGATCAAGGGTGCTTTCAGCCTCGTCTACATGGACGAGCACACGCTGTACGCGGCCCGCGACCCGCAGGGCATCCGCCCGCTGGTGCTGGGCCGGCTGGAGCGCGGCTGGGTGGTGGCCTCGGAGAGCGCCGCCCTGGACATCTGCGGCGCCACCTTCGTCCGGGAGATCGAGCCCGGCGAGCTGATCGCGGTCGACGAGCAGGGGCTGCGCTCCTCCCGCTTCGCCGCGGCCCGCCCCAAGGGCTGCGTCTTCGAGTACGTCTACCTCGCCCGCCCCGACACCGACATCGCCGGCCGCAACGTCTACCTGTCCCGGGTCGAGATGGGCCGCCGGCTGGCCGCCGAGGCCCCGGTCGAGGCCGACCTGGTGATACCGACCCCGGAGTCCGGCACGCCGGCCGCGGTCGGCTACGCGGAGGCCAGCGGCATCCCGTACGGCTCCGGCCTGGTGAAGAACTCCTACGTCGGCCGGACCTTCATCCAGCCGTCGCAGACGATCCGGCAGCTCGGCATCCGGCTGAAGCTCAATCCGCTCAAGGAGGTCATCCGCGGCAAGCGGCTGGTCGTGGTGGACGACTCGATCGTCCGCGGCAACACGCAGCGCGCGCTCGTCCGGATGCTCCGCGAGGCCGGCGCCGCCGAGGTGCACGTGCGGATCTCCTCGCCGCCGGTGAAGTGGCCCTGCTTCTTCGGCATCGACTTCGCCACCCGCGCCGAGCTGATCGCCAACGGCATGAGCGTCGAGGAGATCGGGCAGTCGCTGGGCGCGGACTCGCTGGCGTACATCTCGATCGACGCGATGGTCGAGGCGACCACGATCGCCAAGCCCAACCTGTGCCGGGCCTGCTTCGACGGCGAGTACCCGATGGAGCTGCCCGACCCCGAGCTGCTCGGCAAGCAGCTGCTGGAGGTCGAGCTGGCCGGTGGCGCCGACGCCGCCGACGCGCTCCGCCGGCCGTGAGCCCGCGCCGACCCGACCCGTACGACCGACACGAAGGTTCCCCCAGCCATGTCTGAGACAACCGGTGCCAGCTACGCAGCCGCGGGCGTCGACATCGAGGCGGGCGACCGCGCCGTCACCCTGATGAAGGAGTGGGTGCGCAAGGCGTCCCGCCCCGAGGTGGTCGGCGGGCTCGGCGGCTTCGCCGGGCTCTTCGACGCCTCGGCCCTGAAGCGCTACGAGCGCCCGCTGCTCGCGTCGGCGACCGACGGCGTGGGCACCAAGGTGGACATCGCCCGCCGGATGGGGGTCTACGACACGATCGGCCACGACCTGGTCGGCATGGTCGTGGACGACCTGGTGGTGTGCGGCGCCGAGCCGCTGTTCATGACCGACTACATCTGCGTCGGCAAGGTCCACCCGGAGCGGGTCGCGGCGATCGTCAAGGGCATCGCGGAGGGCTGCGTGCTGGCCGGCTGCGCGCTGGTCGGCGGCGAGACCGCCGAGCACCCCGGGCTGCTGGGCCCCGACGACTTCGACGTGGCGGGCGCGGGCACCGGCGTGGTCGAGGCCGACGGGCTGCTGGGCGCGGACCGGGTCCGGCCGGGCGACGCGGTGCTCGCGATCGGCTCCTCCGGACTTCACTCGAACGGGTACAGCCTGGTGCGCCACGTGCTCTTCGACCGGGCCGGCTGGGCGCTGGACCGCGAGGTGCCGGAGTTCGGCCGGACGCTCGGCGAGGAGCTGCTGGAGCCGACCCGGATCTACTCGCTGGACTGCCTGGCGCTGGCCCGCACCACCGAGGTGCACGCCTTCTCGCACATCACCGGCGGCGGTCTGGCCAACAACCTCGCCCGGGTGATCCCGGACCACCTCCAGGCGGTCGTCGAGCGGGCCACCTGGACGCCGGGGCCGGTCTTCGGGCTGGTCGGCGAGCTGGGCGGGGTGCCCCGCGCGGAGCTGGAGAAGACGCTGAACATGGGCGTGGGCATGATGGCGGTGCTGCCGCGCGCGTCGGTGGACGTGGCGCTGGCGGTGCTCGCCGACCGCGACGTGGACGCCTGGGTGGCCGGCGAGATCCGGGCACGCGAAAGCGGCGCGCCGGCCGTGGAGCTGACCGGCGACCATGGTGCCGCCGGCTGACCCGGCCGGGTCGCGCGTGAGGTGCTGACTACCCGCGGTACGCGGGAGCGCCCACGACGAAACCCGGCCCGGGGCGGACCCCGGGCCGGGCCTCAAGCGTTGACGGCGTCAAGCGCGACGGCGTTGAGACGACGGTGACGGCTCGGACTGTTCGTCCTGGTCGTCGTCCTCGTCATCGTCGTTGTAGAGATCCGCGTACTGAGCGTACGGGTCGTCGTCCAACTCGTCATCGTCCTCGACTGGCTCCGGATTAACCGGCCTCGACGGCGATGCGCCCAGCTCGTCGGCCAGACGTGAGAGATCCGTGCCGCCGCTGTTGTACTTCAGCTGGCGGGCGACCTTCGTCTGCTTGGCCTTGGCCCGGCCGCGCCCCATGGCTCGACCCCCTTAACGGCGGGGCTCGACGGCCCCGAGTCTTGACACGCGTTCATGATCCGGACGGCCTCCGCGGAGAGAGACCTGTCCGTAGGGCCTCAACGGTACCTGCTTCCGACGCCGCACGGTACGTCGCCCGCACGACGCGCGTCGGAACAGGGGATATTTGCGGCCCTGTCGTTCCTGGTCAGGCCCGATTTTACCTTCTTCTAGCGCGAACTTGCTATCGGGCCGTGCTGTCGGTCACGCCGACGGCACGGCCCGGGGCCCGCCGGGCTCAGCCCAGGCTCGGCCGCAGCCACTCCGCGGCGGGGGTGCGCTCGGCCATCCGCTGCTCCGCGAGGCGGTCGGCGGCCACCGCGGGCGGCACTCCGTCGGCCCTGGCCCGTTCGAATATGGCCAACGTGGTGTCGTGGATCTTCGCGGCCTTCGCCTTGGCCCGTTCGAAGTCGAAGCCGTGCAGCTCGTCGGCGACCTGGATGACGCCGCCGGCGTTCACCACGTAGTCGGGGGCGTAGAGGATGCCGCGGTCGGCGAGGTCCTTCGCGACGCCGGGGTGGGCGAGCTGGTTGTTGGCCGCGCCGCAGACCACGGTGGCGGTCAGCGCGGCCACGGTCGCGTCGTCGAGCGCGCCGCCCAGCGCGCAGGGGGCGTAGACGTCCAGCGGGGTGCGGACCAGGCGGTCGGCGTCGGCGACGGCGGTCACGCCCGGGTACCGGGCGGTGATCCGGGCGACGGCGTCGGCGCGTACGTCGGTGACCACCACCTGGGCGCCGTCGTCCACGAGGTGGCCCACCAGGTGGTGGCCGACCTTGCCGACGCCCGCGACGCCGACCCGGCGGCCGCGCAGCGTCGGCTCGCCCCACTGGGCCTCGGCGGCCGCGCGCATGCCCTGGAAGACGCCGAACGCGGTGAGCACCGAGGAGTCGCCGGCGCCGCCCTGCTCGGGGGAGCGGCCGGTGGTCCAGCGGTTCTCGCGGGCGACCACGTCCATGTCGGCGACGTAGGTGCCGACGTCGCACGCGGTGACGTAGCGGCCGCCCAGCGAGGCGACGAACCGGCCGTAGGCGAGCAGCAGTTCCTCGGTCTTGAGGGTGCCGGGGTCGCCGATCAGGACGGCCTTGCCGCCGCCGTGGTCGAGGCCGGCCAGGGCGTTCTTGTACGACATGCCGCGGGAGAGGTTGAGGGCGTCGTCCACGGCCTCCTCGTCGGAGGCGTAGGCGTGGAAACGCGTACCGCCCAGGGCCGGGCCCAGGGCGGTGGAGTGCAGTGCGATCACGGCCCGCAGGCCGGTCGGGCGGTCCTGGCACAGGACGACCTGTTCGTGTCCGCCCTGGTCCGATCGGAACAGTTTGGCGATGACGGCGGCGCCGTTGCCGCCGTCGGTCTGACGTACGTCGGTCACGGTGGTGACTCCCATAGTCCGGTGGTGCGTGCGGTCCCATTGGGTTCGGGTCGTCTCGCCCCCCGTAGGGGTGGCGGAGGGTTCGATGGGCACAGCGTAGCCCTGGGCGCAGTGGCCGGGATCACCTCCGGCGGTGGCGGACCCGTGGGACGATCGGAGGCGTCGGCAGGCGGCACGGCGGTGAGGAGCGGGCGTGGGCGATTCGGCGGTTCAGGTCCCGTACACGTCGTATCTGCGGGTGTACGAGCCGCTGGCGGCCTTTCCCGAGCCCGAACGGACCCACTGGCACCGCTACGCGGTCGCGGGCCGGGCCCGTGGCGCCCAGGACGAGCTGCGGCAGTCGCTGGCCGGGCTGGTGCCGGTGCCGCCGATCGCGGTGCCGGTGCACGAGAGCCCGGACGCGTTCGTCGCCGAGGTGGGCGGGATCATCCACGTCTGCCCGTGGCGGACCCGGCTGCGCGGCTGGATGGCGCTGGAGCAGCTGGAGGGCCAGCTGCCGGGGCCGGTGCTGGACGCGATGGTGCCGCCGGTGGTCCGGCGGCAGGCCGCGGCCGACCACGAGGCGTGGCGGGAGCGCCACCCGGACGCGCGGCCCTGGATTCGCTCGGCGACCTGGCACGTGCCGGTGCGCTGGTTCATCCTCGTCGGCGACGACGAGCGGGAGTACGAACCGGTCGGCGCGGCGGACTCCGCGGGCGGCTCGAAGCAGCCGGTGATGCGCTACCGCACCCCGATGGTGCAGGCGCGGCGCCGGGTGGCGCGGGGCCTGCGGGTGCTCAGGGAGGCGCTGGACGAGAGCCCGTTGGTGGACGGGCTGGTCGACGTGGGGCGCTGGCTGGAGGAGTTCCACCCCCGCTCCCTGGTCGAGCTGGACTACGGCGGCCTGGTGCACGTGATCGGCCCGGAGGCGCTGGCGGCCGACCGTTCGGCGGCGGACGCGGCCGAGGGGCTGGCGGCGCTGCGCGAGGGCGACTCGGCGGCGGCCGGTACGGCGTACGAGCGGCTGACCGACCGGTGGCGGGCGGTGCGGGAGTTGCAGTTCGCCAACTGAGGCGCGCGGCGGGGCCGTCGTGGATCTGACGGGCTGTTGTCTCCGGGTGGGCCGGGTGTTGTCTCCGGTCCGGCCGGTGCGGTGCTTCTGCCCCTGGTGATGGTGCTATTGGCCCAAGCGTGACGCAGAGCACGTAAGCGGACTCTTGCCTGCATCACCATCTGTCATGCCAAAATGGGACATCGGGTCCGTCTCGGGCTCGCACCGACGGTGGGGATGGGGCGGATGATCGCGCTGTGACTGATCGTCACGTTGGTGTGACTGTCCGCTATGGCCCGGTCCATCGGCTTCCGTCGAGCTTGAACACCTGAGAGGGCAAATCCATCGGTTTGGCCGACGCGGCTGGACGGATGGTGTAGTTGTAGTGCCGAGGACAAGCCGTTCGTCCTATTACCGACTCGGCCCGCGTTCGCCCATATCGGGCAACGCGGGTCAAGGTGCAGAATTTAAGAGGAAAGAACCGCGTTGGTTCGGTTCTCTCGAGGAGGCCGCTCATGACCGCTCGCACCCCTGATGCCGAGCCGTTGCTTACCCCTGCTGAGGTCGCCACCATGTTCCGCGTCGACCCGAAGACGGTCACGCGCTGGGCCAAGGCTGGCAAGCTCACGTCGATCCGCACGCTCGGCGGGCACCGCCGCTACCGCGAGGCGGAGGTCCGCGCGCTGCTTGCGGGGATCCCGCAGCAGCGCAGCGAGGCCTGACAGCCCTTTTGGGCGGCTTGTGGGGCCCCTACCCCATACGTCGCCGTCCGACGGTCGTCCGCCCCCATCGGGTGGCCGGCGGGGAGGGTGGAACAGCAGGACGTATGACCGTATGACCGTAAGAAGATCGCATCGGGCTCCGCCGGGCTCGGTGCGATCTTCTTTTTTGTGCGCCCGATCACATGGGTGAGCGGGACGTACCATTGCACATATTAAATTGAGCCCCTCGTGAGGGGTCCCGAGCTCCTTATGCTGCGCACAACTTGGCGTGACTACCGTCACATGTGCGGCACTTGAGGGTCTTCCCTGCGATGCGGTAGAGAAACGATCCTGTGCGTCGGGGACTTGACGGAGCGGCTTCTCCCGCGGGCCGTCCCGCCGTCGCCCGAGTGCGGTACGGCGGCTCCCAACTCCCCTGTGGCGGGCGGGACTTGCTTCGGACGGTAACGCGGCCCACCCCGCCCCCGGAACGGCCCGCACACGGCCTCCTGGACCCCGTACGGAGAGTGGCGGCCGTTGCCCGTGCGGACGGGCCACGCGCCTGCGGACGGCCCCTGAACAGCAAGAAGCCCGCCACCGGTCTCCCGGGGGGCGGGCTTCAAAGATGCTTCATCTGCTGCGGTCCTGACGGGATTTGAACCCGCGGCCTCCACCTTGACAGGGTGGCGAGCACTCCAAACTGCTCCACAGGACCTCGTTGCGAGACAGACTGTACAGCAGGTCAGGGGGTGCGGTCGAACTCGGGACCGGGGTCAGGACCAGGCGGCGTCGAGGGCCTTGAAGACGCGCTTGTCCGAGACCGGGAACGCGGTGCCCAGGGCGTGGGCGAAGTAGCTGACCCGCAGCTCCTCGATCATCCAGCGGATGTCGCGGACCGCGGCGGGCACCGGGCGCCCGGCGGGCTGGGAAGCCAGCAGTTCGGCGTACTCCGCCTGGATCTCGCGGACCTTCTCCATGCGGGTGGTGTCGCGCTGGACGCCCGTCGGCATCTGCTGGAGGCGGCGGTCCGCGGCCACCAGGTAGCGCATCAGGTCCGGGAGGCGCTTCAGGCCCGCCGCGGTGACGAACCCGGGGTACACCAGGCCGCTCAGCTGCTCCCTGACGTCCCGCACGTTCGCCAGCAGGACCGGGCTCGCGGTGTCCTTCAGCCGGCTCTCGCAGGAGTGCCAGGCGGCGAGCACCTGCTGGACCTGCCGGACCGCCCGGCCGGTCAGCTCGACCAGGTCGGCACGCACCGCGTCGAAGAGCTTGCGGTAGCTCTCCTCGTCCCAGGCCGGCCCGCCGTGGTCGGCGATCAGCCGGTCCGCGGCCGCGGTGGCGCAGTCCTCGAAGAGGCCCTGCACGCTGCCGTGCGGGTTGCGGGACAGCGCCAGCTTCTGCTGGTTGGAGAGCTGGTCGGCGGCGAACTTCGCCGGGTTGACCGGGACGTTCAGCAGGATCAGCCGGCGGGTGCCGCGCCACATCGCCTCGGTCTGCTCCGGCTCGGTGTCGAACAGCCGCACCGCGACCGTGGCGCCCTCGTCGACCAGCGCGGGGTACGCCTTGACCGGCTGGCCGGCCCGCCGGGTCTCGAAGGTGCGCGGCAGGGCGCCGAGCGTCCAGTCGGTCAGGCCCGTGCGCTGCTCCAGGGTGGCCAGCGCCGGGTCGGAGGCCCGTTCGAACGCCTTGGTGATCGCCGCCCGCGTCTTCGGCCGCAGCCGCTGCTTGAGCGCCTCCAGGTCCTTGTCCTCCGCGGGGCCGGCGACCTTGCGGCGCCGCTCGTCCACCACCCGGAAGGTGATCCGCAGGTGGTCGGGCACCTTCGACAGGTCGAAGTCCTCCGGGTCGACCCGCACCCCCACCATCTTCTGCAACTCGCGGGCCAGCACCGCCGGCAGCGGGTCCGGGCCGGCCGCGACCCTCTCCAGGAACGCCTTCGCGTAGTTCGGCGCGGGGACGTAGTGGCGGCGGATCGGCTTGGGCAGCGAGCGGATCAGCTCGGTGACGACCTGCTCGCGCAGGCCGGGGATCTGCCAGTCGAAGCCGTCGGGCACCACCTGGTTGAGCACCTGGAGCGGGATGTGGACGGTCACGCCGTCCGCGTCGCCGCCCGGCTCGAACTGGTAGGTCACCCGGAACTTCAGCGCGCCCTGCCGCCAGGAGTCGGGGTAGTCGGCCTTGGTGACCGCCTCCGCGTTCTCGTTGATCAGCATGGAGTGCTCGAAGTTGAGCAACTCCGGTTCCTCGCGCCGCTTGTGCTTCCACCAGGAGTCGAAGTGGGCGCCGGACACCACGTGTTCGGGCAGCTTGCCGTCGTAGAAGTCGAAGAGCGTCTCGTCGTCCACGAGGATGTCGCGGCGGCGGGCGCGGTGCTCCAACTCCTCGACTTCGCCGAGGAGTTTGCGGTTGTCGTGGAAGAACTGGTGGTGGGTGCGCCAGTCGCCCTCGACCAGGGCGTTGCGGATGAACAGCTCGCGGGAGGTCTCCGGGTCGATCCGGCCGTAGTTCACCTTGCGCTGGGCGACCAGCGGGACGCCGTAGAGCGTCACCTTCTCGTACGCCATCACCGCGGCCTGGTCCTTCTCCCAGTGCGGCTCGCTGTAGCTGCGCTTGACCAGGTGCTGGGCCAGCGGCTCGACCCACTCCGGCTCGATCTTCGCGTTGACCCGCGCCCACAGCCGGGAGGTCTCCACCAGCTCGGCCGACATGATCCAGCGCGGCGGCTTCTTGAACAGCGCCGAGCCGGGGAAGACCGCGAACTTCGCGCTGCGGGCGCCCAGGTACTCGTTCTTCTCGGTGTCCTTCAGGCCCAGGTGCGACAGCAGCCCGGCCAGCAGCGACACGTGCACGCGCTGCGGGTCGGCCGCGTCCTGGTCGCCGGCCGGTTCCGGGCCGACGGTGATGCCGAGCGACCGGGCGACCTGGCGGAGCTGGCTGTAGATGTCCTGCCACTCGCGGATGCGCAGGTAGTTGAGGAACTCCGCCCGGCAGGTGCGGCGGAAGGCGGAGGAGGACAGCTCCTTCTGCTTCTCCCGCAGATACGCCCACAGGTGCAGGAAGGACAGGAAGTCACTGCTCTCGTCCTTGAACCGGGCGTGCTGCTGGTCGGCCTGGGCCTGCTTGTCGGCGGGGCGCTCGCGGGGGTCCTGGATGGACAGGGCGGCCGCGATCACCATCACCTCGCGTACGCAGCCGTTGCGGTCGGCCTCCAGCACCATGCGGGCCAGCCGCGGGTCGACCGGGAGCTGGGCGAGCTTGCGGCCGGTCTGGGTGAGCCGCTTGCGGGGGTCCTTCTGCTGCGGGTCGAGCGCGCCGAGTTCCTCCAGGAGCTGGACGCCGTCCTTGATGTTGCGGCTGTCCGGCGGGTCGATGAAGGGGAACTTCGCGATGTCGCCGAGCCCGGCCGCGGTCATCTGGAGGATCACCGAGGCGAGGTTGGTGCGCAGGATCTCCGCGTCGGTGAACTCCGGGCGGGCCAGGAAGTCGTCCTCGTCGTACAGCCGGATGCAGATGCCGTCGGAGGTACGGCCGCAGCGGCCCTTGCGCTGGTTGGCGCTGGCCTGGCTGATCGGCTCGATCGGCAGCCGCTGCACCTTGGTGCGGTGGCTGTAGCGGGAGATGCGGGCGGTTCCCGGGTCGATCACGTAGCGGATGCCCGGGACGGTCAGCGAGGTCTCCGCGACATTGGTGGCCAGCACGATCCGCCGGCCGCTGTGCGCCTGGAAGACCCGGTGCTGCTCGGCGGAGGACAGCCGCGCGTACAGCGGCAGCACCTCGGTGCCGCGCAACTGCCGCTTGGTGAG
Source organism: Actinacidiphila sp. bgisy144 (assembly GCF_057708105.1). NCBI lineage: Bacteria > Bacillati > Actinomycetota > Actinomycetes > Kitasatosporales > Streptomycetaceae > Actinacidiphila > Actinacidiphila sp. bgisy144. The sequence goes on from NZ_JBYIRM010000027.1 coordinate 83,085, forward strand.
GGCGTCGGCGGTGTCGCGGATCTCCCGCTCGCCGGAGAGGAAGACCAGGATGTCGCCGGGCCCCTCGGCCTGGAGTTCGTCGACCGCGTCGGCGATCGCGGTGATCTGGTCCCGGTCGGCCTCGGTGGAGCCCTCCTCCAGCAGCGGCCGGTAGCGCACCTCGACCGGGTAGGTGCGGCCGCTCACCTCCACGATCGGGGCGTCGCCGAAGTGCCGGGAGAAGCGCTCCGGGTCGATCGTGGCGGAGGTGATGATCACCTTGAGGTCGGGGCGGCGCGGCAGCAGCTGGGCGAGGTAGCCGAGGATGAAGTCGATGTTGAGGCTGCGCTCGTGGGCCTCGTCGATGATGATCGTGTCGTAGGCGCGCAGCTCGCGGTCGGTCTGGATCTCGGCGAGCATGATGCCGTCGGTCATCAGCTTGACCAGGGTGGAGTCGCCCACCTGGTCGGTGAAGCGGACCTTCCAGCCGACCGCCTCGCCCAGCGGGGTGCGCAACTCCTCCGCGACGCGCTCGGCGACGGTCCTGGCCGCGATCCGGCGCGGCTGGGTGTGGCCGATCAGGCCGCGCACGCCCCGGCCCAGCTCCAGGCAGATCTTGGGGATCTGGGTGGTCTTGCCGGAGCCGGTCTCGCCCGCGACGATCACCACCTGGTGGTCGCGGACGGCCGCCAGGATCTCGTCCTTCTTCTGGCTGACCGGCAGCGCCTCGGGGTAGGTGATCCGCGGCACGGCGGCCTGGCGGGCGGCTATCCGGGCCTCCGCCCGGCCGATCTCCGTGTCGAGCTCGGCGAGCACCGCGGCGCGCGCCTCCGGCTTGCGGATGCGGCGGGCGCCGTCGAGCCGCCGGCCGAGGCGCTGCTCGTCGCGCGAGGAGAGCGCGGGCAGCCGCGCGGCGAGTCCGGCGAACTCGGCGGGGGAGGAGGGTTGCGTAGACATACGCGATCCAGCATCGCACCTGCCGGGGAGGACGGGCGAACCCATTTTTCCGCGGGTTCGCGGGGGGTGCGCGGCCGGTGCGGGTGCGGCGCGGGAGCGGGACCGGCGGGTGGCCCGGCGGGCAGCGCGGCCGGGGTGACGCGGATCACGACGAAGGGCCCCTCTCCGAGGAGAAGGGCCCTTCGTCGTGCGGTGGCTGGGGCCGGGGTCGAACCGGCGACCTACCGCTTTTCAGGCGGTCGCTCGTACCAACTGAGCTACCCAGCCGCAGCGGTCCTGACGGGATTTGAACCCGCGGCCTCCACCTTGACAGGGTGGCGAGCACTCCAAACTGCTCCACAGGACCTTGCTTGGTGCGGCACAAGTGTGACACATGATGTGCCCCGCTCTCGCACCGGTTTTTCGCGACGCCCAGACCAGGCCGTCCCGGTCACCGGAAATCCCGGGGGACTTCCTGTTTCCGTTCGGACATTTCGGCGGGCTGATGTCGCTGGATCAGCGTAGCAGAATCGGGGCGGTGCCCCGTACGCACGAGGTCCGGGCGGGTGCCGTGGCCGGATCGGCGGCGGTTGGGGTGCGGTGCGGCGGGTCTAGGACGCGTCGTCGCCGGCGGCCTCGCTGCGACGCGGCTCCAGGCGGTCGACCGCCCGCTCGCTCCACTCCCGGATGGCTGATGCCTGCTCAGGGGGCAGCGGGTCGAGGAAGTGGCGGCGGATGTTGCGACCGTGCACGAGGACGGCGCTCTGGGCGGCGCGGCTCCCCTCGGCGGTCAGCCCGACCCCCGCGCGGCGGCCGTCGGCCCCGTAGCGGGTGCGCTCGACGAAGCCGCGCTTCTCCATGCGCGTCAGCTGGTGCGAGACGCGGCTCTTGTCCCAGTCGAGCGACTCGGCGAGCTCGCCGACGCGCACCTCGCGGCCGGTGGCCTGCCACAGCGTCACCAGCACGCTGAACTCGGCCTTCGAAATGTCGCAGTCGCTTTGCAGGCCGCGCTCCAGCTCCCGGGTGAGCAGGCGCTGCGCGCGCATCCAGACGTTCCAGAACTCCCAGTCCTCGGGTTCCAGCGACCGCGTCTCCGTCATGTCGCCGAGGATACCGCGACCAGCAGAGTTGTCGCTTCAACTCATCTCGGCCTAGAGTTGACGTGACAACTCACTCGGAAGGAAGCCATGCCGCTCCGCATCGCACTCATCCTCGGAAGCACCCGCCCCGGACGCCGCGGCGACCAGATCGCCGCCTGGGCACTTCAGGCCGCCCGGGCCCACGGGGGAGCCGACTACGAACTCGTCGACCTCGCCGACCAGGGCCTCGGCAACCTCGACGAGCCCGGCAACCCGAACTTCCAGCAGTACCAGCACGACCACACCCGCGCCTGGGGCGCACTCGTCGACAGCTTCGACGGCTACGTGTTCGTCGTCCCCGAGTACAACCACTCCTACCCCGGAGCCCTGAAGAACGCCCTGGACCACGTCTACCGGGAGTGGAACGACAAGGCCGCCGGGATCATCAGTTACGGGGGCTGGGTCGCCGGGGCCCGGGCCGCCGAGGCGCTGCGACTCGTGCTCGCCGAACTCCAGGTGGCCACGGTCCGCGCCCAGCCCACCATCTCGACCCATCCCTCGTTCCACACCGGCGCCTTCGTCCCCCAGGAGGGCCTCGACACCGCCGTCGGCGGCATGCTCGACCAGGTGATCGCCTGGTCCGGCGCTCTGCGCGGGGTGCGCCAGGCCAAGGCGTCGGCGTCCGCGGCTGCTTGAGGCCCGACTCCTGGACGGTTGCCGGGGAGGCGCTAGCGTGCGGGCATGGACGTGCTGAGGTATGTGGCCTTCGCCACCGACGCCGCCGGGGGGAACCCCGCGGGGGTGGTGCTCGACGCGGGCGGGGCGGGGGCGGCGGAGATGCTGGCCGTGGCCGCCGAAGTCGGGTACTCCGAGACGGCGTTCGCGGTGCCGCGCCCGGACGGCGGCCTGGACGTCCGCTACTTCAGCCCGCTGGCCGAGGTGCCCTTCTGCGGGCACGCGACCATCGCGACCGCCGTCGCCCACGCGTACGAACACGGCCCGGGCGAGCGGGACTTCCACACCGCGGCCGGTCCGGTCCGGGTGGCGGCCGCGCTCGGGCCCGACGGCGTCATGACCGCCGAGCTGGTGAGCGTGCCGCCCCGCTCCCGGGAGCTGCCCGCGGCGGACCTGGCCGAGCTGCTCGCGGCGCTGCGCTGGTCCGCGGCCGACCTGGACCCGGCGCTGCCGCCCCGGGTCGCCTACGCGGGCGCCTGGCACCCGGTGATCGCCGCGGCGACCCGGGAGCGGCTGGCCGCGCTGGACTACGACATGGCCGCGCTCGGCGACCTCATGCGCCGCCGGGACTGGACCACGGTCGACCTGGTGTGGCGGGAGTCGGCGGCGGTCTTCCACGCCCGCAACCCCTTCCCGCCCGGCGGGGTGGTCGAGGACCCGGCGACCGGCGCCGCGGCGGCCGCGTTCGGCGGCTACCTCGGCGAACTCGGCCTGGTCGACCGGCCGGCCGTGCTCACCGTCCACCAGGGCGAGGACATGGGCCGGCCGAGCGTGCTGACCGTCGGCGTCCCCGCGGACCCGGCCGCCGGCGTCAGCGTGCGCGGCGCGGCCGTGCCGATCCCGCACTGACCCATCCCGCCGGACCCGGTGGCGCACCGGCCCGCGCGCCCTCACCCGTACGCGGGGCGGTACGGGACCGGTCCCGCGCCGGAACGGGTAGACCTGGGGAGAGCCGCCGGACCGGTGGCGCGAAAGGGGTCGAGCTGATGGCCGGACACACGCGGTGGGGATACGGCGTGGCCGGGGTGCTGGCCGCCTTGGCGCTGGCGGGGTGCGGGTCGTTCGGGGCCGGGGCCGGTCAGGGGGCCGCCCCGGCCTCCTCGGACCCGGCGGGCGGCGGGCTCCCCGTGGCCACCAGCACGGCGGCCGCACCGGTGCTGTCGCCGGTCCGTACGACGGCGCCGGTCCGTACGACAGCTCCGGTCCGTACGGCGGCGCCCGCGCGGACCAGCGGCGCCGCCGACCTGCGGTCCTGCTACGACGGCAGCTGCGAGATCACCGTCGCCGGGCCGGTGACGGTCCCGGTGGACAGCCGGTTCGGCTTCTCCTCGTTCAAGGTCACGCACGTCGGCGCCGACGGGGTGACCGTCACGGCCGACGGGGGCGGCACCCACCTGGAGTCGGGCGTCAGCCCCGGGGGCACGGCGGCGCTGAACAGCATCTCGGTCCGCGTGGTGTCGGTGCGCGGGCACACCGCCGTGCTGGCGGTCACGCACCACTGAGCCGCCCCCGTCGGGCGCGGGGTCAGGCGCCCGGTTTGGCCAGCAGAAGCTCGGTGTTGTGGTCGGCGGAGGTGCCGAGCTTGGCGGCGGGGGTGGCGTAGGGGTCGTTGAACGACAGCTCGCGGTAGAGGGCGGCGAGGTCGGCCTCGCCGGTGCTGGTGAAGTCGGTCGCGTACGGAGCGGCCGACTCCACCAGCGTGGTGAACAGCGAGAGGGTGCCGTCCTGGTTGTCGGCGATCTCGATGAGCCGCGCGTGCTGCGGGAAGTCCACGTGGGAGGCGGTGTTGATCTCCCAGAACGCGCGCTCGGGCACGGCGTGGCCGTGCGGGGTGATGAGGTTGGCGTGGGTGTGGCCGTTCACCCAGGCCACCACGTTCGGGTAGCGCTGGAGCAGCGTGACCAGCTCGGTGCCGGTGTGGCGGCCGTCGAACAGGTTGTACGGGTCGGGCAGCGTGTTGCCCATGGTGGTGCTGGTGTGGTGGCTGAACAGGACGACCAGCTGGTCCTGGGAGCCGCGCCGCACCACGTTGCCGTCGGTGTCGTACCAGTGGGTGCTGTACGACTGGAGGACCGCCTCCAGCCACTTCAGCTGCGCGGAGCCGATGGAGCCGTCTGCCCACCCGGCGCGGTTGGTGGTGTCCAGGCTGATGCCGAGGACGCCGTCGGCGATCGGGAAGGTGTAGTAGAGCTTGCCGCTGTCGGCGGCCGCCTGGGTGAAGCCGTGGCCGTACGGGCCGGGGCCGGTGACGGCGGTGGCGAGGTGCGCCTGCGCGAACTGCTTCGGGGTGAAGGGGGCGCGGCGGGCGTCGGGGGTGACCGAGCGGACCGGGCCGCCGCCGCCGATCAGGCCGAGCAGGATGGTGACCGCGGTCGCCGGGTCGTGCTGGACGGCGTCGGCGAGCTTGGCCGCGGTCGCGTCGTCGACGCCCTCGATCTTGCTGCCGCCGGTGTAGAGCGAGCCGAGCAGGCCCAGGTCGGGCAGGGTGCCCTCGATGCTGTCGTCGTGGTTGCCGACCGTGGTGTACCAGGGGGTGCGCAGCCCGCTCGCGGTGAACGGCCGTCCGGCGGCGGCCAGGAAGCCCGGCACCTGCGGGAAGCCGGCCTTCTTGTAGGTGTCCTGGAAGGCGGACTCGGGGTTCCAGTACTGCGCGGAGCCGGAGTTCTGCACGCCCTCGTAGCGGGAGGTGTCGCCGGTGTTCGGGGTGATCGCGCCGCCGCTCATCACCGTGAGGTACCAGTCGAGTTCGACCTGCTCGTGGTTGTCGGTGTTGTCGCCGGTCGCCATCACCAGGGAGAAGGGCAGGCCCGTGTAGGGGCCGCCGGCAAGGGAGTTGACCCGGTCGACCAGGGAGGCGGCGCCGCGCACGGTCAGCGCCTCGTGCGGGCGGTAGGCGGAGTCGATGTACTGCGCGAGGTACTCGAAGCGCACCGGCGACTCGGTGTCGGCCAGGTGCAGGTCGGTGAACTGCACGAACGAGGCGAGCCCGGTGCGGGTGGTGTCCCGGCCCGCGCCGCCCGCGGCCAGTTCGGTGCGCACCACCAGCGGCCAACCGGGCCCGCCCGCGAGGCGCTTGTAGGTGCCGCTGCCGGTGGCCGTCGCGGCCTGGGCGAGGGTGGTGCCCTCGACCGCGACGGCACGCGCGGCCGTGGCGGCGACCGCGCGATCGTGGGCCGCCGCCGATGCGAACGGGCTGTCCGCCAGGGTCAGGGCGGCCGCCGCCGCGGCGGCGGAGGCACCGGAGAGGAACTGGCGTCTGCTGGCTGCGCGCATGGACAAGTCTCCTGACGGTGGTCCTGGCGGGTGGTCGGGGCGGGCCCCGGGTGTGCCCGGTGCGCGCCCCGCTCCGTATTACCAGTGGGTAACGGCCAACCGCCAGAGTGCCGTCGCGTCCTCACGCCCGCTTGGCCGCCGCGTGAACCGGCCGTGAAGCGCCGACGGCTGCCAGGACTAGGCGATGCCGCCGCCGCTCCCGGTACGCGGGTCGAGGTCCGCCGGGCCCGGGTCCATCAGGTCCGGGTCCATCAGGTCCAGGTCCGGGGGGACGAGCGTGGTGGACTCGACCAGGCCGCGCAGCAGGTTGTGCAGGAGGTTGTTGTCCCAGGGGGTGCCGTCGTCGCCGTCGTGCATCAGCGGGTAGGGGAAGCCGCCGTCGTGCAACCGGCGCCGCAGGGCGGCGAGTTTGTACTCGATCCGGCGCACGCTCCAGTTGCCGTCCGGGCGCAGGCAGGCGAGCTGCTCGGCGGTGCGGCGGTAGGCCAGCGGGCGCGGGCCGTCCTCGTAGAGCAGGTAGTGCTGGCCCATCACGACCAGGAGCAGCCGCTCGTCGTCGTCCAGCGGCCAGACCTTGGGCGGCAGGGTCTCGGCGCGGCGGCGCGGTACGGCGCCGCGCTCGTCGTGGCCGGTGACGTAGAGCTCGACCAGGTGCTCGCGGAAGCCGGAGCCGCGGACGAAGACCGGGGTGTAGCCGGGGGCGAGGGGGATCGGTTCGGTGCTGCTGTGCATGAGGCGGCCGTGCGGCAGCCGGACCAGCTGGCGGCCGGTGTTGCGCAGCCACCACTGGCGCTTGCGGTAGGTGAGTTCGCCGTGGCGGCGGCTGACCCGCAGGTCGTCCTCGCCGACCGGCAGGTCCACGTCGTCCGGCCGCTCGCCGCGGCCGAACCTGATCACCAGACCGGTGCGCGGTGCCACCTTCAGGCCGCCGGTCACGGTGCGGGCGTGGAGCGTGCCGGGGCTGGCGGGCGCGGCGCCCCGCGCGAGGCTGTCCGGGCTGGTCACTGTCTCCTCCTCGAGCCGGGTCGGGGGTGGGCCGCGCGCTCCCCTCCGGTGCGCGGCCCCGGGGCCCCCGCGCGCCTTGCCTGCCGTGGCGCACCTCTTTGTCCGAGTGTGCCCGGCCGGCCCGGGACCCCTCCGCAAGCGGGTCGGGGAGGGGTCAGCCGGCGGGCAGGCGGGCGGCGGCCGCGGTGGCGAGGCGGGTGGCCATGGTGCGCAGCCGCGCGTCGCCGCCCGAGCCGCTGACCGCGAGTTCGAAGGTCTCGGCGAGGTGGTCGCCCTGGCTGCCGGTGTAGGTGCGGTGGACCACGTCGACCACCACGCTGCCGTCGTCCGGCGGTTCGACGAAGGCGCGGTGGCCGCCGAGGCGGGTGGCGGTGCCGTCCCCGGCGGTGGGCGGCTCGCCCCGGTCGAAGGTGAGGTCGACGTCGAGGTCGCTGGTGGTGCTCCGCCAGGAGCAGCCCCAGTTGCCGTAGGAGACGTCCGGGTGGTCGGCGTCGATGCCGGGGACGACTTCGAGGGCGGTCGCGGGCAGCAGGGTGCAGGCGTCCGTGGCGGCGAGCGAGCTGTCGGGCAGCGGCGGTTGGCGGCGCGGGAGCCGGCCGCCGGGCGGCACGGCGTTGAGGGCGGCGACCGCGGCGGTGGTGGCGGTGTCGGCCATGCCGCACAGGACCGCGGCGGAGGGGGTGGAGTCGTCGGCGGGCTTCGCGGTCACGACGGCGTGGGCGCTGCCGGTGCGGTGCCGTGCGCCCTGCCCGGAGCCGCTGGTGCCGCTCCCGGTGCCGGTGCCGTCTGGGCCGTCGCCGCCGCTGCCGTTGGACGTGGCGCCGTCGAGCAGGAGCGTACGGTCGCACTCGCCGCCGTCGGCGGGTTCGGCCACGACGCGCACCCGGCCGTCGGTGCGGACGGTGCCGGGCGGCTGGGCGGAGCCGTCGGCGAACTCCACCTCGATGTCGATCCGCGGCCCGGCGCCGGTGTCCACGATGACGTCGCACCGGTCGAAGTTGCCGTAGGCCGGGTCGAGTTCGGCGTCGCCGTAGCGTGCCAGCGCGGCGGGCTTCGCGAGCGCGCAGGGGTCGGCGGTGCGCTGGTCGCCGAAGAGGGCGGCGGACGCGGACCCGGTGGCGGTGCCCGTACCGGGCGCGGGGTCCGGCGCGGCCGAGGCCCCGCCCGAGCCGCCGGTGGCCGCCCACACGCCGGCGGCCACGGCCAGCAGGGCGACCGCCGCCGCCACGGCGGTCACCGGCCGCAGGTGGGCCCGCAGGAAGCGGCCCGCCCCCTGCGGCAGCAGGCCGCGGTCACGGCGGCGCACCGAACGGAACGGCACGGGCGCCCAACTGCCCCCGGCCGCCACTGAGTCCTGCGACGCGGACGGCAACGGGTCGGGCAGCTCCGGCAGTTCGGCGACCGGGCCCGCCACCGTACGCAGCAGCTCCCGCGCCTCGGCCGCGGTCGGCCGCGCGCCCGGGTCGCGGCGCAGCATCGCCGTCAGGGGCGCACGCAACTCACTGACCTCGGCGGCGACTTCGACGGCTCCCCGGGCGTGCGGGCCCGCCCGGTAGGCGCTCGCGCCGTCGCCGGGCACGCCCGGGGGCCGCGGCGCGTCGCCGGTGACCAGGGCGTGGACCGCCGCGGCGAGCGAGAACACGTCGGAGGCCGGCTCGGGCCGGCCGCGGACCACTTCGGGGGCCGCGTAGTGCGGGGTGTAGCCGATGGCGCTGTTCGGGGTGATCGTCTCCTTGCCGCCGACCCGGTAGGCGGCGCCGAAGTCGGCGAGCTTCACGGTGCGGGGGCCGGTGGCCACGACGTTGCCGGGTTTGATGTCGCCGTGCACGATGCCCTCCGCGTGCAGGGCGATCAGCGCGTCCGCGACCTGTGCGCCGAGGTGGGCGGCGAGGCGGGGCGGCAGCGGCGGGCGGCGGTCGAGGCTGCCGCCGGGGGCGTACTCCATCACCAGGTAGGTGGTGGCGCGGGTGCGGCGCCCCACGCGGACGGCGTCGTGGAGCGTCACGACGTGGGGGTGGGAGAAGCGGGCGAGCACGCGGGCCTCGGCGCGCAGCCGGTCGAAGGCGGTGGGGCTGTCGTCGCCCAGGACTCTCTTCAGGACGACGTCCCGGCCCAGTTCCTCGTCGTGGGCGAGCCAGACCTCGCCCGAGCCGCCCCGGATCGGACCGTCCGTCAGGCGGTAGCGTTCGCCGACCTTCGTACCCAGGCGCACCGCGTCTCCCTCACCCGTCACGCGTGACCCAGCCAGTATGGCCCCCGGGGCCGCCCGGGTCGGGGGTTGCGCGGGTTCACCACCCGGCCGCGCGCCTTCGCGCGTACGGCCGCCCCCCGGCAGGCCGGCCGTCAGGGCTGGAGGGAGGCGTAGCGGCCGTTCAGGGCGAGGAGTTGGGCGTGGGTGCCCGACTCGGCGATCTCGCCGCCGGACAGCACGAGCACGCGGTCGGCGAGGGCGGCGAGGGACATGTCGTGGCTGACGACGAGGGTGGTGCGGCCGGCCGACAGGCGGCGCAGCGCGGGCAGCAGGTGGTGGACGGCCTGGGCGTCGAGCCCGGTGGTCGGTTCGTCGAGGACGAGGACGGGGGTGTCGCGCAGCAGGGCGCGGGCGATCGCGATGCGCTGGAGCTGGCCGCCGGACAGCCGGGTGGTGCGGGGGGAGAGCGCGGTGAAGTAGCCGTCGTCGAGAGCGGTGACGAAGGAGTGGGCGCCGGCCGCGCGGGCCGCGTGCTCGATCTCCTCGTCGGTGGCGCCGGGGCGGCCGCAGGCGATGTTCTCGCGGACGCTGCCGCTGAGGATGTGGGTGCGCTGCGGCAGCAGCGTGACCTCCTGCCGCAGCCGGTCCAGCGGCAGGTCCCGCAGGTCGGTGCCGTCCAGCCGGATCGTGCCCGCGTCCGGGTCGTAGAAGCGGGTGAGCAGGGCGAGCAGCGTGGACTTGCCCGCGCCGCTCGGGCCGGTGACGACCACGAACTCGCCGGGGGTGACGGTGCAGGAGACGTTGCGCAGCACCGGCGCGGCGGCGCCGGGGTGGCCGAAGCGCACACCGCGCAGGTCCAGCCGCCCGGCGCCGCGGGCCGCCGCGGGTACGGCCGCGGGCGCCGGGAGTGCGGGATCGCCCACCGCCGGGCGTGCGTCGAGGATGTCGGCCAGCCGCTCGGCCCCGGCGGAGGCGGCCGTGGCGGTCAGCGTCAGGCCGCCCAGGGAGCGGATCGGCGGGTAGAGGTAGCCGATGAACGCGGCGAACGCCAGCAGTTGCCCCAGCGACATCCGGCCCGCGGAGATCTCCCAGGCGCCCAGGCCGATGATGCCCAGCACGCACAGTGTCTCGATGACCTCGATCGACTGCTGGTAGCACTCGTCGAGCCGGGCGCCCCGGACGGCGGCGCGCAGCCACGCGCGGGCCGCACCCTCCAGCCGCCGCTCCTCGGCGCGTTCGCGGTTGTACGCCTGCGTGAACAGCATGTTGTCCAGCGACTCGTCGACCACGGAGGTGAGGGCGCCGTCGGCCTGCCGCTCCTGCCGGGAGACCGAACTCATCCGCCCAGACAGGCCCTTGGCGGCGTACAGGAACAGCGGCGCGGTCAGGAAGGTGGCCAGCGCCAGGTCCCAGCGCAGCCACAGCGCGGCGGCGGCGTAGAGCAGGGCGCTCAGGGCGGCGGAGGCGCCTTGCAGCACGCCGGAGACCGCCATCTGCTCCACGGCTTCCACGTCTCCGGTGAGGCGTTCGACCAGGTCGCCCTGGCGGTGGCGCTGGAAGTAGTGCGGGGGGAGGGTCTGGAGGTGCCGGAAGACGGTGGCGCGCAGCCGCAGCACGAAGCGCTCGGCCAGCAGCGCGGACAGGGTGTTGCCGAGGTAGCCGCACAGGGCGGTCGCGACGGCCACGGCGAGCCACTGGGCGGCGGGCGTCCAGAAGCCGCCGAGGTCGCCGTCGCGCAGCGCGCCGTCGGTCAGTTCGCCGAAGAGCAGGATGGCGGCGGTCTCGCCGAGCGCGGTGCACAGGGAGAGGGCGCCGACCAGCACCATCCAGCGGCGGTCGCCGGCCGTCAGCGGCCAGAAGCGGCGGGCCGCGGCCCGTACGGAGGTGCCGGGGCCGGTCGGCTCCGGCGCTTCGGGCGGGGCCGGCGCCTCGGCGGATTCCCCTGCGGGTGCCGGGTCCGTGCCGCCCGCCGCGTCCACGGCGTGCGCGGGGTACGACGCGTCCGCAGGGTACAGCCCGTGCGGCGCGTCCGCGGGGCCCCGCCGGTCCGAGGCGCCCGGCACCCGGCCGTCCAGCAGCGTGTCCATCCGTCCCCTCCTCTTCTTCCTCTGCTTCCTCGTCCGGTTTTCCGGCCCCGCACACGCCGAGGCGGGTTCCGAGGGCCCTGAGCCCTGGAACCCGCCTCGCCGGCGCCGGTGGGGGCGCCGGCGTCGACGTCAGTTGCGCGCGTGCTTCGGACGCGGCGCCGGCGCGGGCTTGCGGGTCTTGCGCTTGGCCGGCTTCGGCGCGGGAGTGGACTTGTGCTTGGCGGGAACGATCTTGCGGAAGCTCATGATTTCTCCTCAGTGGATCTTCGTCCGGTGTTTTCTGTTGCCCCGTTCGGTGGCGACACCAGAAATCTACGATGGATTCGAGCGTGAAATCCACCAGATCCGCTGAGATCTGCCTTAATTGGCCGGCGGGGAGTTTTAATCGAAGGAAAGGAACCATCGGTGCAGGTGGCGGCGCTCACACCTGCCTATTGCTCACCTCGATTTTATTTACTTACGCCGCCCACACCTGTTTCCCCGCGCCAGGAATTGGCGGTGTGCCCGGCGGCTATTCCGGTGCGGGTCCTGTGACTTCTTCGGGCAGGTGCATCCGCAGCATCACCCGGTCCACGGCGGCGGCCGAGACGCGGCCGCGGGTGAGCAGTGAGCCCGCGACCATGACCGCGAAGGCGATCGGCACCGTCCAGGCGGCGGGTTCCTCCAGGAGCGCGGCGGCCCAACCGTGGCCCGGCCCGCGCACGGTGGTGACGACGACGGCCGCCGCGGCGAGCCCGCCGCCGGCCACCAGCCCGGCCAGCGCGCCGCGATCGGTGAGCCCGCGCCACCAGATCCCCAGCACCAGCAGCGGGCAGAAGGAGGACGCGGCGACCGCGAAGGCGAGCCCGATGGCGTCGGCGACCGGCAGCCCGGACGTCATCGTGGCCATCACCAGCGGCGGCACCCCCGCGACCAGCGAGGCCCACCGGAATCCGCGCGCCGACCCGCGCAGCAGGTCCTGCGAGACCACCGCGGCCACCGACACGGTCAGCCCCGACGCGGTGGAGACGAACGCCGCGAACGCGCCCGCCGTCGCCAGCGCCGCCAGCAGCCGCCCCGCCTCGCCGCCCTGCACGATCTGCGGCAGCACCAGCACCGCGGTGTCCGTCCTGCCGGTGAGCAGGAGTTGGGGCGCGAACACCCGGCCGAGCGCCCCGTACACCGGGGGCAGCAGGTAGAAGACGCTGAGCAGCACCAGTACGAGCAGCGTCGTACGGCGCGCGGCCCGCCCGTCGGGGTTGGTGTAGAAGCGGACGAGGACGTGCGGCAGCCCCATCGTGCCGAGGAAGGTGGCGAGCAGGATCGAGTAGACCGCGTACAGCGGGTGGGCGCGGCCGCCCGCGCCGGACAGCGGCCGGGCCCACGCCGCGCCGGTCGCGGGCGCCAGGCCCGCCTGGTGCGGCACCGGCACCCCGGCGGGGAAGGTGAGCCGTACGCCGGCCCCGGCGGAGTGCTCGCCCGCCGCCAGCCGTACGGCCTGCGGCGCCGACTCCCGCCCGCCGGACCGCTGTTCGCGCCCTGGGCCGTACCTGCGCCCGTCCAGGGAACCGTCGACCGCGACCGTCACCGGTGCGCGGACGTCGAAGCGCACCGGGTCCTGGACACGGACCACCGTACGGTGCGCGAAGCGCGGCACGTCGCCGCCGGTGAGCGCCGGCGACCCCGCGCTGTGCCAGGCCAGCACCAGGAACAGCGCGGGCACCGCGATCGCGACCAGCTTCAGCCAGAAGTGCAGGCCCTGTACGAGGGTGACGCTGCGCATGCCGCCCGCCGCGGACACCACGACCACCGCGCCCGCGACCACCACCGCCCCCGCCCACCGCGGAGCCCCGGTCACCGTCTGCAACGTCAGCCCCGCGCCCTGGAGTTGGGGCACCAGGTACAGCCAGGCGATCACCGCGACGAGCAGCCCGGCCACCCGGCGCACCGCGGTGGAGCCGAGCCGCTCCTCGGCGAAGTCCGGCAGCGTGTAGGCGCCGGAGCGGCGCAGCGGGGCGGCGATCAGCAGCAGCAGGACCAGGTAGCCGGCCGCGTACCCGACCGGGTACGCCAGCATGTCCACGCCGTAGGCCATCACCAGTCCGGCGACGCCCAGGAAGGACGCCGCCGACAGGTACTCGCCGCTGATCGCGGAGGCGTTCCACAGCGGGGAGACCTCGCGGGAGGCCACGTAGAAGTCGGAGGTGGCGCGGGACAGCCGCAGCCCGTAGACGCCGACGGCGACGGTCGCCACCAGGACGGCGCCGAGCGCGACCAGCCCGAGCACGGGGTTCACCCGGCACCGCTGTTCTCGGCCCCGCCCGCGGGCGCCGCGCCGGCGGAACCTTCCTGCGCGGTAGGCGGGTTCGCGGCTCCTCGCGCGGTGCCGGGTGCCGCCGCCGGGTCGGGGCCGTTGAGCAGGTCGGTGAAGTCGCGTTCCACCCGCTCGGCGTGCCGGATGTGGAACCAGGCCATGCCGACCAGCACCGGGTAGGCGACCACGCCGAGCAGCAGCCAGGCCAGGCGGAAGCCGAAGACCTCGGCGGTGCGCAGCCCGGGCAGCAGGGCGAACGCCGCGGGCAGGCCGCCGAGCACCACCACCAGCACCGCGAACACGCCGAGTGCGAGCCGTAGTTGGTCGCGGACGAGGGAGCGTACGTAGACCTGCCCGAGCCGGGGCTGCGTGTGCAGGTCGGCGGCGCGGGTACGGGCGGACCAGCCGCCGGGGCGGTGCCTGCGCGGCCCGGACACCGCGGTCCTGCGGGGCGGCGGCGCGGGCGGCTGGTGGCCGCCGGTCACCTGCGGCCGCCGGGACCGGAGCCGGACCCCGGGCCGAGACCCGAGCCGTGACCCGGGCCGGACGCCGGGCCGTGCCCCGAGCCGTGACCCTGGCTGTGCCCCTGGCCTGGCCCCGAAGTCCCGGGGCCGGCCGCGGGGTTGCCGTATCCCGGGCCGGGGCGCGGCGCCCACCGCGTCAGCAGTTCGCGCAGCTCGCGTGAGTGCCGCCGGCTGACCGGGAGTTCGCCGCCGGCGACCCGTACCGTCCAGTGCCCGGCGTCCGAGCGCAGCTCCTCGACATGGCCCAGCGCCACCAGGAACCGCCGGTGGATGCGCAGGAAGCCGTGTGGCGCCCAGCGCTCCTCCAGTACGGACAGCGGGACGCGGACCAGGGGCGCGCCGCCGCGGGTGTGCAGGCGGACGTAGTCGCCCTGGGCCTCCACATAGGACACCTCGTCGCGGGAGACGAAGCGGGTGACCCCGCCCGCCTCCACGGGTATCCGGTCCTCGGGCGGGGCCGGCGGCGCGGGCCGCTCCGGCGCCGGACGGGCGTACCCGGCGCCGTCGGGCACCGCGCCGCCCGGCGCGCCGCCGCTCCCGATCAGCGCGGCCACCCGGCGCACCGCCTCCGCCAGGCGCTGCGGGCCGACCGGTTTGAGCAGGTAGTCGCAGGCGTTGAGGGCGAACGCGGAGACCGCGAAGTCGTCGTAGGCGGTGACGAACACCACCGCGGGCGGGTGCGCGAACCGGCCCAGTACCCGCATCAGTTCCAGGCCGGAAAGGCCCGGCATGCGGATGTCGAGGAAGACGGCGTCGGTGCTGCCGTCCTCCAGCAGCCGCAGCGCCTCCTCGCTGCCGCCGGCCGCCAGCACCCGGCCCACCCGGTGGTCGCCGCGCAGCAGATAGGTCAGCTCCTCCAGCGCGGGCGGCTCGTCGTCCACCGCGAGGACCTGTAGCGGTCTCACGAAGCGTGCACCCCGTTCCGGTACTTGGGCACCCTGACGTTGATCCTCGTCCCCGCACCCGGTGCGGTCTCCACCACCAGCCCGTACTCGTCGCCGTAGACCGTGCGCAGCCGTTCGTCCACATTGGCCAGGCCCAGCGAGTCCCCGCCGGCCTTTCCGGCGAGCTGCGCGCGCACCTGCTCAGGGTCCATGCCCACGCCGTCGTCCTCCACACTGATCCGGCACTCCGTACCGGCGTCCTCGGCCCGGATCGTGATCCGGCCCGAACTGGCCTTCGGGCCGAGGCCGTGCCGGACCGCGTTCTCCACCAGCGGCTGGAGGCACAGGAACGGCACGGCCACGGGCAGGACTTCGGGGGCGATCAGCAGGTCCACCCGCAGCCGGGCGCCGAACCGGGCGCGCTCCAGGCGCAGATAGCTGTCCACGGAGTGCAACTCCTCCGCGAGCGTGCTGAACTGGCCGTGCCTGCGCAGGCTGTATCGGGTCAACTCGGCGAACTCCAGCAGCAGTTCGCGTGCCTGGTCGGGGTCGGTGCGGACGAAGGACGCGATCGCGGTGAGCGAGTTGTAGACGAAGTGCGGGGATATCTGGGCGCGCAGCGCCTTGAGTTCGGCCTCGATCACCCGGGTCCGGGAGCGGTCCAGCTCGGCGAGTTCGAGCTGCGAGATCACCCAGTGCGCGACCTCGCCCGCGGCGCGGACCAGTCCGGCCGACACCTGCCGCGCGTACACCGACAGCGCGCCCACCACCAGGCCGTCCACCACCAGCGGCACCACGACGGCGCTGCGCACCGGGCAGTCCAGGTCCGCGCAGGCGATCGCCTCGGCCGGCACCACCCAGGGGCGGCCGGCGTCCATCGCGTCCCTGGCGTGCGCGACCGCGTCCGCGGCGTGCTTGCGGCCCGGGCCCTCCCAGGCGAGCAGCGTCTCCGCGCCGACCACCGCCAGGGCGGGCGTGCCCAGCAGCGCGCGCAGATGGCGGGCGGCGCGCCGGGCGGAGTCCGCGTTCAGGCCGTCGCGCAGCGGCGGCGCCGCCAGCGACGCCTGGTGGAGCGTGGCGAACGCGGCCCGGTCCGCGGGGGTGCCGAACCCGCGCCGCCCCCGGACCAGCCAGAAGAGGGCAGCCGCTGCGCCCGCGACCACCAGGGCGACCGACACCACGGTGATCACCGAGCTCATACGTCGCATTATGGCCATCGCACCGCACCCGGGACAGGGGCGCGCACCGCCTTCCGCCCGGCGCCGAGGGACCGTTCACCGTGGGTGGAGGACCGTTCACCGAGCGGCGGGGACCGCTGGGCGACCCGCGCGGTGTGAGGGACGTCACGTCCCCGGGGCGCGACCTAGCGTGGACCGGGGGCCGGGCACGGCCCCGGCGGCAGCCCGCTGCCGTCCCCCCGGCATTCCTCGACGAGGAGGAAACCCGCAGATGAGCACCGCCGCACCGGCTCCAGCCCCTTCCGCCGCGGACACCATCGCCGACCCCGGACCGCTCGGCCTGGCCGGGTTCGCGTCCACCACGTTCGTGCTCAGCTCCTTCAACGCCCACCTGATAGACCAGAACCTGCTCACCGTGGTGCTGCCGCTCGCGCTGTTCTACGGCGGGCTGATCCAACTCCTCGCCGGCATGTGGGAGTTCCGCAAGGGCAACACCTTCGGGGCGACCGCGTTCGCCTCCTACGGCGCGTTCTGGCTGTCGTACGCGGCCTACGTGAAGTTCGTCGTCGGCACGCTCCCGCCGGACACCGCACACCAGGCCACCGGCCTCTACCTGCTGGTCTGGGCGGTCTTCACGGTCTACATGACCGCCGCCGCGCTGCGCACCAACACCGCCCTGCTGTCGGTCTTCGCCGCCCTGTCCGCCACCTTCATCGTGCTGGCCATCGGCGAGTTCGCGACCTCGGTCGGCGTCACCAAGGTCGGCGGCTGGCTCGGCCTGGTCACCGCGGTGCTCGCCTGGTACACCTCCTTCGCCGTGGTCACCAACGCCACCTGGAAGCGCCCGGTGATCCCGCTCGGCTCCCTCGCCCTGCGCGGCGGCCCGGTCGAGGAACCCCACGTCTGAGACCCCCCGCGTCCCGCCCCGTCCCCACGCCCCCACCTGGCCGCCATCCCCGCCCCCGCCTCCCGGGCAGCGGGTACGGTGGCCGGATGGGGGACTTCCAACGACCGCGGCCGGCAGCCGACTTCCTTGACGGCATCGCGTACGACGCGGTGCTCTGCGACTTCGACGGCGTCGTCCACCTGTGGCCGCCCGACTCGATGACCTCGCTCGACCTCGCCCGCGGCCTGCCCGAAGGGACCCTGGCCGCGGCGGCGTTCCGGCCCGCGCTCCTCCAACTCGCCATCACCGGCGCGATCACCGACGAGGAGTGGCGGGCCCGAGTCGCCGCGGACCTGGCAGGCGTCTGCGGCTCGCGGCCGGCGGCCACCGCCATGGTCGCCGAGTGGACCGCCCGCACCGGCAGCGTCGACCCCGAGATGCTGGCGCTGCTCGCGGCCGTCCGTGCCCGCGGGGTGCCGGTGGTGCTGGTCTCCAACGCCACCACCCGGCTGGAGTCCTACCTCGCCGCCGCCGGTGTCGCCGACGCCTTCGACGCGGTGCTCAACACCGCCCGGCTCGGCGCCGCCAAGCCCGACCCCCGGGTCTTCGCCGCCGCGGCCGATCTGGCCGGCGCCGACCCGCGGCGGTGCCTGTTCGTGGACGACACCGCCGGCCATGTCGCCGCCGCCGAGGCGGCCGGGATGCGCGGGGTGCGGTACGACGGCGTGGCCGGGCTGCGGGCGGCGCTGGGCGGCCGGTGATTGCCCGGGAGAACCGGCAACGGCGGCGCGAGGGGCGCGAACTGGGGTTGTGCGGTGCACGGCCGCCGGGGCGGCTGTGAGTTCCGGGGGAAGGCTGGCAAGGATGCACCCTGTGTGAGCACAATGCCCGTATGAGTAGCGAGGAGCAGTGGCCCTGCCCGGACGGGCTGGTGATGCGGGTGCAGCCCCCCGAGCACCCGGTGGCGGCCGCGGAGGAGGCCGACGCGGCGGACGCCGCCCGCCGTTACGCGCACTACATCATCCGGGGCCCGCTGTTCGGGGTGGCCGCGCGCGGCCCGGGCGAGGTCGGCTGGCGGGTGGTCGCACCGGTGATGGAGGGCTTCCCGCAGGAGTCCCGCGACGTGCTCAACTCCTACCTGTGGCTGAAGGCCAAGGACGACACCGACGACCCGGCCGTACGCCGCGAACTGCTCGCCGCTGTGCACCGGTTGGAGAACGAGGCGGTCGACGAGCTGACGGTGTGCGGGGTGCGGTACCGGGTGGTGCGCGCCGAGGAGTACGTCTACACCAACGCGGACGGCCTGGAGCCGCCCCGCCCGTCCGACCGGGACGTCCTGGTGCCGGACTGGTTCGGGATGCCGGACGAGCCGGACCTCGACGAGGGGTTCGTGATCGACCACGCCGCGATCACCGGGATCGCCGCCGGCTCCGAGCGGCTGGCGCTGCGCGAACTGCGCTACCGCAGCGAGCGCTACCCCGAGGACGTGCGCGCCGACTCCCTCGCGGCGCTCGGGACCCACCCGGGCACCGTGGTGCTGCCGGCCGCCTTCCGCGTCGTCGAGCGCACCGACGACGGCTGGGAGCCCTTCTCCGCGGTCGTGGCCACCCCGCACGCGGCCCGCCGCACCCTGGTGACGGCCCTCACCGAGATGTGGCCGCGGATGTACGCCCTCGACGCCGACGAGACGGCCGAGTACGAGCGGATCGCCGACCGCTTCCGCGCGGCCGGGCGCGCCAACGAACTCGCCGTCGGCGACCGGATGTTCCACATCGTCCGGATCGGCCGCATGGTCCGGATCGGCCTGGACGGCCCCGAGCCGCCCCGCCCCTCCGACACCGACGCGTACGGCCCCTCGAAGATCCGCCCGACGATGGACGAGAACGGCGTCATCACCCACAGCTCCGAGGAGTGACCGCCGCGGCGCCGGGCCGCCCGGAGCCGCGGGTTGGCCGCGGGTTGGCCGCCGGTTCGCCGCCGGGGCGCCGCCGCCGCGGCGGCGGGCGTAGCCTGGGCTCATTGCCGAGGTGGACGGAGGGCCGCGATGTTCGACTTCTTCGACGAACTGTTCGCGCCGGGCCGCAGGCACACCGAGGAGGAGCGCAACCGGCTGGAGCTGACCCGGGAGGACGAGGGCAGCAGCGATCCGGCGCGCGGGCCGATAGACCTCACCTCGGGGACGGTCACCGTACGGCTGCCGGACAAGCGGGGTGAACAGGACAAGTCGTCCGCCGGCGGCGGACAAGCCCCCGGGGCCGGCCCTGCCCCCGCCCCCGACACCCCCGCCCCCGACACCCCGGCCGCCGAGGACCACGACAGCCCCGACGCGCCCGCCGCCTGAACCGCGCCCCCTCCGCCTGCGCGTGACCCGCCCCGTCCTCGGACGCCCGTTCGGTAGGGTGCGGGGTCAGCGGGCCGACGACAGGGGGCAGGGGCAGATGCAGCCGGACTTCGCCGAGGCGTACGCGCGCGCCGCGGAACAGCTGACCGGCCCGGACCCCGACGCCCGGCCCGCGGCGCTGCGGGAGCTGGCAGCGCTCGCCGAGGCGGACCCCGAGCTCCGCCTGGACGTGGTGGCCGCCGTCTGCGGCTTCCTGTGCGACCCGGCCGGGGCGGACACCGGTCCGGCCGCCGAACTGCTCGCGGCCCTGGCCCGCCGCCACCCCGCCGGGGACTGCGCACCCGGCTGCGCGGACTGCCTCGACGTCGACCTCACCGGCGCCGTCCTGACCGCGGACACCGACTTCGGCGGCTGCCGCTTCGGCACGGCCGCCTTCGCCGACGCCCACTTCCGCGGCGCCTGCTCCTTCGCGGGCGCCCGCTTCAGCGGGGAGGCGCTCTTCCAGCGGGCGGTCTTCGAGCGGGGCGCCCGCTTCACGGACGTCCGGTTCGGCGCCGCGGCCGTCTTCGGGCGCACCCGCTTCCGGGCGGACGCCGACTTCTCCGGCGCCCGCTTCGAGGGCCTGGCCTGGTTCGGCCGCGGCGAGGAGACGCTGTCGGAGGACGAGGAGGTCTGGGAGCAGGCCGAGACCTGGCGGCCGGTGGCCTGGGACGAGCCGGGCGAGCACGACCCGTGCTGGCCGCTGGCCGTCCTGGACATGGACTACCAGGAGTGGGCGGAAGGCGGCGACGGGGCGCGGTTCGGCGGCCGGGCGTCGTTCGCCGGGGCCCGCTTCGCCGACGCCGCCTGGTTCTGGAAGGCGCGCTTCGGCGGCGCCGCGGACTTCGGCCGGGCCGTCTTCGGCGGGCGGGTGCACCTCGTCCAGCCGGCGGTCGACCTCACCGGAGCCCGCCACACAGGGCGCGCCGTCCAAGCCGCCGGCACTGCCGAAGCCGCCACCGCCGCCACCGAAGAGCGCGAGTGGCCGCTCGGCTGGACCGCGGTCCCGCCGCCCACCGGTGCCGGCCTGCTCCTGGCGGAGGACCCCGCCGCCGCGCCGTACGCCCGCCAACTCGCCCACCCCGACGCCGAAGTGCGCCGCACCGGTCTGCGCCTGCTCGGCGAACTCGGCGACGCCCGGCCCGACATGCGGCAGCGCGCGGCCGACACCGTCTGCGCGTACCTGCGTTCCCCGCTGCCGTCCGAACCGGGCGCCCGGCAGGCCGAGTCGGCCGTCCGCGACGACGCCCAGCGGCTGCTCGCCGACCGAACCCGCCCGGCCGCGGGCGACCGCTTCTGGTCCGGCCTGCGCCTCCAGCTGTCCGGCGCCACGCTCACCGACTTCGACCTCAGCGGCTGCCGACTGGCGTACGGGGACTTCACCGGCACCCTCTTCCAGGGCGCCACCTCCTTCGCGGGCGCCGCCTTCGGCACCCGCCCGTACGACCCGGGCGCCGACTTCTGCCTCCCGGGCAGCACGCGCGGCCGGGCCGCCTTCCGCGGCCGCGCCGACTTCACCGCCGCCGCCCTCGCCCGCGCCTGGGGCCTCCAGCGCTGCCTCACCGGATGCGTTGTGACGGGTATCGAGGTTCCGGAAGAGGGCGCAATACCGTAATCTCCCCAGCGCAACAGCACGTTCGCCATACGAAACGGGGATCGCATGGGTGACGGGGGAGCGGGGGCGGAGACGCCCGCGCAGAAGAAGGCACGTGCCGCGGAGCTGCGCACCTGCGCACAGAAAGCGCGCACCATGGCCGGGACGCTCGGCACGTTCCTGGACACGACGGTCAACCAGGCCACGGCGAACCCGCCGATCTGGGCCGGGCCGTACGCGGAGACAACCACGAGCACGCTGGCCGAACGCCGCAACCGGCTGCGGGTGATGGCCGACGACCTGATCAGGGACTCGGTGCGCTGGACCAGCGAGGCGAGCCGGCTGGAGGACGAGGCGGCCAAGGACGGCGCCAAGAAGCCCGCGGGGAGCCACTGATGGCCTTCCACGGGTTCGACACCGGGCAGATCCGCACCATGTCCGGGCACATGAAGAACATCAGCCCATCCGCCCGGACGCTCCACGGCGACCTGGCGGGCCTGCTCCAGAAGGTGCAGGGGCTGATGGACGGCAAACCGGCCACCACCAGCGAGGCGCTGGAGCCGCTGCTCGTCCAGGTGTTCCCGCTCTTCTACTCCGGGCTGCCCGCCTCGCTGCACTCGGAGCTGGACAGCACCTCGGCGTCGATCGACCGGCGCTGCACCCAGCTCGACGCGTTGCAGACGCTGGAGAAGCAGGGCTACACGGTCGACCCGAGCCTGTACTTCGACGACGAACCGCCGCCGGACGAGCAGAAGGTCAAGGACGCGCTGGCGTACTTCGACGACCACATCGGCGACTCCGGCGGCTTCCTGTGGTCGAACTCCGCGCAGGGCGCCAAGGAAGTCCTCGACGACTTCAAGAAGCTGACCCCCGCCGAGCTGGACATGGTGATGTCGCGGATGTCGCCGAGCCAGCTGAAGAAGCTCAACGGCCAGCTGGGCGAGGGCTCTTCGTGGTGGGGCGCGGGCGACTCCGACGGCGCGGTCAAGGCGGCGTGGACGAACATGATCCAGTCGGAGTGCGGGCCGACCACGCTGGAGAAGATCGAGCCGGTGCTGACCAACCTGAAGTGGCAGCCCGACACCACCGTGGACGGCGCGACGTACAAGACGGTGGACGGGCCGCTGTTCGGCCCGGACGGGCCCGACCTGATGAACGACCTGCGCCAGGGCCAGGACGGCGACTGCTGGTTCCTGTCCTCGCTGGCCGCGATCACCGAACGCGACCCGAGCTGGCCCCAGCAGCACATCCGGCAGAACCCCAACGGCACCTACACGGTGACCTTCTACCGCAAGGGCGTCCTGCCGGGGATGCCGCCGACCCCGGTCGAGGTCACCGTCGACAACAAGCTGCCGGTCGACTCCCACGGCAACCCGGTCTACGCCGACACCCGCAGCGGCGCCACCTGGGTGGCGATCTACGAGAAGGCGTTCGCGCAGTACTCCGGCGGGTACAAAAAGATCGACGGCGGCTGGGGCGACGTCGGCATGTCCGACCTGACCGGCCAGGACGCCACCCGCAGCAGCCCCGGCGACGTCTCCTTCGCCGACATCAACACCAAGATCAGCAACGGCGAGGCGGTCACCATCGGCACCAAGGGCGACGACGACATCCACGACGACCGGCTGGTGTCCGGCCACGAGTACTCCGTGGAGCGCGTCGACATGAACGCCCACCCGCCGACGATCACCCTGCTGAACCCCTGGGGCTCGGGCCAGTACGAAGGCACGAAGCAGATGCCCCAGGAGGTCACGCTGACCGAGGACGAGTACCGACGCAACCTGAACGAAGTGTCGTTCACACGGACAGGAGTGTGAGCCGATGTCCACGGTCTACCGTCTCGGGCGCCGCGCCCAGTTCCGCCGCGGCGACCTCGTCGTCGGCATCGTGCGCACCAGCGCCGACCCCGCCGACCCGTGGGCCCGGCTCAACCTGGTGGACGACGGCGCCCTGACCGGCGACGTGGTGCAGGTGCGGGCCGGCGACGTGGTGCCGGTCGGCCGGCACGAGCTGACCCTGGTGGAGGTGGTCCCCGGCTCGCGGGACGGCTACGTGACCTTCACCGTCCGCTGGCCGGAGGGGGCGCCGGATGAACCGGCCGAGTAGGGGGCGGCTGTTCGCGGCGGGCGGCGGGCTGGTGGTGGTGTGCGCGGCGGCCGTGGCCGTGGTGATGCACTCCGGGCACCACTCCGGCGACGCCGACCGCACCCCGCCGCCGCTGGGCGCCCACCCGGCGGACGTGCAGCGGCTCCAGGTCGTCGCGTCGGGCAACCCGTCCCGCCCGACCGGCTACGCCAAGCGCTCCGACGGCGGCACCGTGGGTCTCGGCGTCCAGAACGACGGCAGGAAGCCGGCGGCGGGCCGGGCGATCCTGATGATCCGCGACGGCGGCGGCACCTCGGGCCCGGCGAAGGTCGAGGTGGTGCGGGTCGGCCAGACCGTCACCGCCTACGGCGTCGAGGTGAAGGTGCTGAAGATCTGGCAGATGCCGGACCCGGCGCACAACGCGATCGACATCCAGGTCGACCCGGCCGCCGGCTGACCAGGGGCGCTGCGGCAGCGGGCACGGGGAGCCGACGGCGCTACGGCAGCAGGCCCTGCGCATCGGGGCCGTGCGCGTCGTAGTGCCAGAACGGCCGCACCGCGAGCGCCGCGGCCACCACGAGGACCACGCACAGCAGGGCACTGCCCGACCAGGCGGCGGTCAGCGTGGTGGTCGCGGCCATCGCCCCGGCCCGCAGGTCCCCGAGCCGGGGGCCGCCGGAGACCACGACGGTGAAGACGCCCTGCATCCGGCCGCGCATCTCGTCGGGCGCGTAGGTCTGCAGGATCGTCTGCCGGTAGACGGCGCTGACCAGGTCGGCGGCCCCGGCCAGCACCAGCAGCAGCACGGCGAGCCACAGCGCGCGGGCGAAGCCGGCCAGCGCGATCGCGGTCGCCCAGCCGACCACGGCGAAGGTGAGCGCGACGCCCTGGCGCCGGACCCGGCCGATCCAGCCGCTGCACAGCCCGGCCAGCAGCGAGCCGACCGCGACCGCGGAGTACAGCAGGCCGACACCGCCGTGGAAGCGGGACGCGGCGGCCTGCGGGAAGAGCGCGCTCGGCATGGCCAGCGCCATCGCCGCGATGTCCGCCCCGAACGACATCAGCAGCACCGGGTTGCCGCCGATGAAGCGCAGCCCGTCGAGCACCGCGCGCAGCCCCGACCCGGCACGCGCGGCGACCGGCCTGATCGACGGCAGCAGGAACGTCGCGTACAGCGACATGGTGAACAGCACGGCGTCCGCGGCGTAGGCGTAGGCGAAGCCGTGCGGGAGCGAGATCAGCACCCCGGCCACGAGCGGCCCGGCGACCTGCCCGACGTTGCCGACGGTGAAGCTGAGCGTGTTCGCCGCGGGGACCAGGTCCGGCGGCACGATGCGCGGGATGATCGCGCCGCGGGTCGAGGAGGAGACCGCGAACCCGGCGCCCTGCACGGCGACCAGCGCGAGGACCAGGCCCACCGAGCGGGCGCCCAGCAGCGTCTGCGCGAGCAGTGCGAGCGTCACCGCCCAGGTGGCCAGCGAGGACCACAGGCACAGCAGGCGGCGGTCCACCGCGTCCGCGACGGCCCCGCCGTACAGGCCGAAGACGACGATCGGCACGAAGCCGGCCAGCCCGGCCAGGCCGACGTAGAACGACGAGTGCGAGACCGCGTAGATCTGCACCGGGATGGCGACCTCGGTGACCATCGTGCCGACCAGTGACGCGCCCTGCCCGATCAGCACCCGCCGGAAGGCCGGTACGGCCAGCGGCCGGGTGTCGACGGCGGCGGCGCGCAGCCGCCGGGAGAGGCCGCCGGTGCGGGGCGCGGGCTCCGGCGGTCGCGCGGCGCGCACGGCCGTGTCCGGGGCGCCGGGCGCGTCGTCCCCGGCGGCGGACGGACCACCCACCGGTAGGCCGTCGGCCGGCCCGCCGTGCCCCGGTATGCCGTCGGCCGCCATGACGCGCGCGGGCACGGGGCTTGCCGGGGCGTCCTCCTGGTCGGGATCGCCGCCGCGGGCCGCGCCCGCCCGTGTGGTGTCCATGGCGTCCACGCTGTCATGCGCGCGGCTGGCAAACTTCCCATAATCTGCCTACTTGTGTCGCACAACCGCCGCCCGCCCGGGGCGGACCTCCCCCCGACCCACGCCCATGACCACGCGCCCGGCGAGGTCATCGGGCGGCACCGGCACGACTACCACCAGCTCATCTACGTCAGCACCGGGGTGCTCGCGGTGCGGACCGAGGCCGGCGCGTGGGTGGCCTCCGGCGACCGGGCGGTGTGGAGCCCGGCGCACATCTGGCACGAGCACCGCGTTTACGGCCGCACCTCGGTGCACACCGTCGGCTTCCCCGCTGACGACCCGCCGCTGCGCGTCGACGGGCCGACGATCCTGGCCGTGGACCGGCTGTTGCGCGAACTCCTCATCGCCTGCACCGAACCGGGCCTGCCCGAGCCCGAGGCGCGGCGGCTGCGGGCGGTCCTCGGCGACCGGCTGCGCCGCGCCCACGTCCGGCCGCTCGCCCTGCCGGCTGCCCGGGACCCGCGGCTGTCCCACGCCTGCCGGCTGGTGGTCGCCGACCTGGGCACGCCGTGCACCCTGGGCGCGTTGGCCCGCCGGGTCGGGGTCGGCGAGCGCACCCTGACCCGGCTGTTCCGCACCGAGTTCGGCATGACCTACCCGCAGTGGCGGACCAACACCCGGGTCTTCCACGCCATGGTCCAGCTCGCCGAGGGGGCGTCGGTGACGGCCACCGCGCGCCGCTGCGGCTGGGCCACGACCAGCGCGTTCATCGACACGTTCGCCCGCACGATGGGCCAGACCCCCGGTGCGTACCGGTCCGCCGCGCACCTGACCGCCCCGCCGCTGTGACCGCCCCCGCCGGCGTGCCGGATCACAGCCGCCGCAGCGGCATGTTCAGCGCCTCCGCGGTGAAGCGCGGCTCGCCCGAGGGCAGCGCCCGGGACGGCCAGGACACGGTGACCTCGCGGCTCTCACCGGGCAGCAGCCACAGGTAGTTGTCGCTGTAGCGGGCCGGCAGCACCCGGGTGTCGCGGTGGGCGTCGCGCACGCCGAGGCGCAGCAGCGCGGCGACCCCGGCCCCGTCGTTGCGGACGGTCAGCGCCGCCTCGTCGCGGCCCCGGCGGCGGACCGCGGTGTGCAGCTTCGCGGGTGCGAGGCCGCCCAGCGCCTTGACGTCGCCGGGCGCGCGGTAGCGCAGGTAGGTGTTGTCGGAGACGCGGGTGCCGTGCCGGTCGGTGAGGGTCAGGCGCAGCAGGTGCGCGGCGGGCAGGGCGGCGCCGAAGGGCACGGTGAACGCGGGCGCCGCCGAGGACGCGGGCACGTCCAGCACCTGCTGCCGCGGCGCGGCCAGCGCGGTGCCGTGCAGGTCCACCAGCCGCGCCTCGACCCTCGCGCCGGTCAGGTCCGCGGCGGTCTGGTTGACCGCGTGCACCTGCCAGTCGGCCAGGCTCGCCTGGACGTGCAGCGGCTCGCACCCCTTGCGGGCGCCGTAGTAGCTGCCGTTGACGTCGAGGTCGTAGTCGTAGGTCTGCCAGACGGTGCTGTGGTGCGCCGGATGGGACATCCACAGCAGCACCCCGGAGGCGTCGTCCCACATGTGCGCGTTGTACGCCTCGAAGATCGCGCGCATGCTCTCGTAGTTGACGAACTGGGCGCGGGCGCAGAAGTCGTCGAGGGTGTCGGAGGCGCCGAACCGGTCGTCGATCGCGGCGCGGTAGGTGTCGGGGTTCTGGCCGCCGCGGGTGCACCAGTCGTGGTGGTACCAGACGTCGCCGATCGGCCAGGACGGCTGGTCGGCGGCCAGGCGGCGCATGCTCTCGGCGACCGGCACCGTGGGGATGCCGATCTCGGAGTGGAAGCCGTAGCTGCCGATGGAGTAGGTGTCGCCGGAGAAGTACGCCGCCGGGTCGATCCAGGAGTAGGGGCCGTGGCCGGTGACGATGCCGCCGGCGGAGTTGCCCTGGTAGAGGATGCCGGGGTGCAGCGAGGCGACCGCGTCGCGCAGTCCGGTGTCGACCGCGGCGGGCGGGTCGCTCTCGTTGGTGGCGCACCAGACCGCCAGGCACGGGTGGTGGCGGTAGCGCAGCACCGTGTCGGCGGCGATGTCGAGGAACACCGGCACCGAGCCGTCCGGCGGGAAGATCGCGTCGCCCTCCCAGAAGTCGTTCCAGACCAGGATGCCGTTGCGGTCGCAGGCGGCGAAGAACTCCTCGCGGTTGCTGGAGCCGATCCAGTTGCGGATCATCGTGAAGTTCATGTCGCGGTGCATGCCGACCGCGTCGTCGATCCGGTGCGGCAGGGCCCGGCGCAGCAGTTCGTCGAAGCCCCAGTTGCCGCCGCGGCACAGCACGCGCACGCCGTTGGCGGAGATCTGCAACTGGGTGCCGGTGTTGCGGACGGACTGCACGTCGGTCCAGGTGGCGCCGTCGTCGGAGACCTGCACGGTGAAGGTGAGCGCGTAGGCGGTCTCCCAGGTGACGACCACCTGGTCGAAGGCGGTGGCCGCGCCGAGGTCGACCTGAATCCACTGGTCGTCGGAGTAACCGGAGGACCAGCGGGTGGAGTTGTCACCGTCGACGGCGTTGCCGGGCAGGTCGTTGGCATTGTCGCTGGAGGAGGCCGTGGCGGTCTTGCGCAGGGCGAGGTCGGTGTCCGGGTCGGAGCTGTCGCGCACCGACAGCGTCCACATGGAGGCGCCGAAGCCGGTGGCGCGCTTGCCGCACTGGATGCGTACGTAACGGGCGTGCTGTGCCGGCAGGTTGACAGTCTGCGGCGCCGAGTGGCCGTCGGAGCCGATCACGATGGGCTGTTCGCTGTGGTAGCCGAACTGGCGCAGGCCCACCTGGACGGTGCGGCGGTCGGAGGTGCGGCCGGCGGTGGCGGCGGTCAGCACCAGGTCGTGCAGGGTTGCCTCGCCGTAGCCGTTCGGCCACCACAACCGCGGCTGGTCGATGACGAGTTGGGGGTGGTCGGCGGGGGTGAAGGTGATCTCGCGGCTTTCGCCGGCCGCGAGCTCGACGCTGCCGCTGACCCGCGCGCCGTGCAGGGTCGCGGTCACGGTGGCGGTCCGGGCGGTGCTGCCCGCGTTGCGGACCGGGACGACCACGGTCACCTCGGCGGTGTCGGTCGCGGGCAGCGCCGGCAGCACCGTGTCCACCCGCGGGTCGCCGAGCACCACGTCGCCGGTGGTGCGCAGCCGCACGTGGTTCCAGATGCCCGCCGCCCGGTCGCGTACCGCGGGCATCCAGTCCCAGCCGCTGATCGACAGGTACGTCGGCGAGTCCGCCTGCGGGGCGACGGAGTTGAGGGTCGAGACGCCGGAGGGGCCCTTGTCGCCGGGGTTGCCCGGGTGCGGCATCGGCGCGACGCGCACCGCGAGCACCTGCTCGCCGCCGCCGAGCAGACCGGTCACGTCGAGGGCGGCGCGCGCCACCGGGTACGTCACCTCGCCCGCTTTGCGGCCGTTCAGCCACACCTCCCCGGCGTGGTTGACGCCCTCGAACTCCAGCCACACCCGGCGGCCGTGGCCCGTCGCCAGTCCCGCGGGCAGCCGGAACGCCCTGCGGTACCACCAGTCGTGCCGGGACAGCGCCTCCGGGGCCCGCATGTTGTTGAAGCCGACCGTCGGCTCCGGCAGGTGGCCGGCCGCGACCAGCGACGCGTGCACGGTGCCGGGCACCACGGCGGGCAGCCACCGGCTCACGTCCACCCCGTGGGCGGACAGCACCGCGCCGTCCGCCGAGCCCGCCCAGTCGTCCATGGTCAGGGTCCACCCGGACGCCAGCGGCAACGTGCCGTCGGCGGCGACCTCCAGCGGCGGGGCCGGCGCGGTGTGCCGGCCCCAGTCGGTCCAGCCGGTCGCGGCGGGGCGCGGGACGTCGCACTGCCCGTACACCTCGAAGCCGTTGAGGCCGACCGGGTTGCCGTTCGCCTGCTCGGTCGAGGTCATCCGGACCCAGCGGGCCGTCACCGGCTTCGGCAGCGCGACCTCGGTCCGCCCGCCGGTGCCGTTCGACGTGCGGTACACGGTGCGCCAGGAGGCGCCGTCGTCGGACACGTCGAGCGTGAAGGCGACCGCGCAGCTCGACAGCGCCTCGAAGCCGGTGGTGTGCAGGAAGGGGTTGATGCCCGGGTCCGGGGTGAAGCCGGGGTCGTCGCGGTCCGCCTCGAACACGAGCACCACGGAGTCGATCGCGCACGGCGCCTGGAGGTCCACGCTGATCCACTGCGGGGTGCCCGCGGCGGCGTCGGCGGAGGCGCGCCAGCCCGAGCCGCGGACCCCGGTCTCGGCGAGGCCGTCCACGGCGAACGAGGCGGGGGTGGGGGCCCAGTCGGTGGAGGACGCCGCCACCGGGCGGTAGCGCGCGAGGTCGGTGCCGGTGCTGCCGCCGGTGCCGGCGTGGCCGGTCGCTCCGGTGTCGGCGCCGGCCGCGTGGGCCGCTTCCGGCAGGGCCGCGGACAGGGCGAACCCGGCGAGCAGTGTCGCGTTCGTACGGAGGAAGGCGCGGCGGGACGGTCTCGGGCTGTGCTCGGGTGCTGCGGGCATGGACGGCTCCAGGCGGTGCGGTGCGGTGAAGTGCGGTGCGGCGGGCTGGGCGGGGGAGTACGGGCGCGGACCCGCGGCGTCAACTCCCCAGGGACTCGGCCTCGGAGAGGGTCGTCGCATCGGGGGCGGTGAACGCCCGGTCGCTGCGGTGGTGGACGACGCTGGGGTGGGTGCCGTCGTCGGTGCCGGCGGTCGAGCCGCTGATCAGCGTGTATCCGGCGGGCGTGTGCGGGTCGGCGGCGCCGCTGCGGACGTACGGACCCCGGCGTGCGGCGAGCCTGCCGAGAGCAGTACGCCGGCGGGTTCGGGAACGGGCTGCGGGCACCGCCATGGTCGGGCTCCTCACGTTCGCGGAACTGCTTCCGGCACGGGCGCCCGACCCGCCGCGGGCGGAGCGGGTCCAAGCTGATGACAACGTTGACATCGCGGGTAGTCTCAGTGGCTGTGGCAACGTTGTCAACACCCTGTGCGCGGGCCCGACGGAGCACGGAGCGGTCCGCGGACCGGGGTGCCGACCCGGGCGCCGACCGGTCCGCGGACCGGGACTTCGGCCGGGAGGCGGTCCAAGTGCCGCCGGTCGCCCGGCGGTTGGCGAAGGGCGCGATGCGGGAGGGACGGGCGGGGTGGTCCGGAGCGGGCGGGGCCCGGGGGGGCCCGGGGGCTACGGCCGCGCGTCGGCGGGGCGGGCGCCGTCCGAACGCAGCCTGGCCGCGCGGGACTTGGTGGCGAGCAGCACCGCCGCGTACACGGCGAGGATCGCGCTGAGCAGCAGGTAGTAGGCCAGCGGGAGGGTGGTCAGGCCGAGCGCGCCTGCCAGCGGCGGCAGGGGGAGCAGCAGGCCGATCATCGCGAGTGCGGCCGCGGCGGTGCGGATCGGCGCCGGGGCCCGGTTGCCGCCGCGCAGCAGCACCATCACCAGCGCCTGGGTGATGAGGTTCTCGGTGAACCAGCCGGAGTGGAAGGCGGCTTGGCCGGAAGCGTGGACCGAGTCGGGCACGAGCAGCGCCAGCGCGGCGAAGGTGGCCAGGTCCGCGGCGGCGTTGACCAGGCCGAAGGCGGTGATGAAGCGCAGGAAGTCGCGGGTGCGCAGCGGGGTGGGGCGGCGCAGCGCGGCCGGCCCGGGCTGGTCGTGGGCGAGGGCGAGTTGGGCCGCGTCGAAGCAGAGGTTCTGCAGCAGCACCTGGGCCGGGAGCATCGGCAGGAAGGGCAGCAGCACTCCGGCGGCGAGCATCGCGATCACGTTGCCGAGGTTGGAGGACAGCGCGATGCGCAGGTAGGTGGCGATGGTGCCGGTGGCGTGCCGGCCGGCGGTGACGGCGTGGTCGATCGCGGTGAGGTCCTTCGCGGCCAGCACCACATCGGCCGCCTCGCGGGTGACGTCCACCGCGTCGCGCGGGCAGATCCCGACGTCGGCGGCGTGCAGTGCGGGCAGGTCGTTGACGCCGTCGCCGAGGAACCCCGTGGTGTGGCCGGCCGCGCGCAGCGCGCGC
This sequence comes from Actinacidiphila sp. bgisy144, assembly GCF_057708105.1. Lineage (NCBI taxonomy): Bacteria > Bacillati > Actinomycetota > Actinomycetes > Kitasatosporales > Streptomycetaceae > Actinacidiphila > Actinacidiphila sp. bgisy144. The sequence goes on from NZ_JBYIRM010000027.1 coordinate 114,191, forward strand.
ACCACCCGCACCTTGTGCTGCGGGGTGCAGCGGGCGAAGACCGCGGTGTGTTCGGCGCGCCGGGCCAGGGCGGCGTCGTCCATGGCGTCGATACGGTCGCCGGTGAGCACCCGGCCGGGCGCCAGCCCCAGGTCGCGGCAGACACGGGCGGCGGTGCCGGGGTGGTCGCCGGTGAGCACCTTGACCGCGACGCCGCGCCCGGCGAGCGCCGTGAGCGCGTCGGCGGCGGTGTCGGCGGGGGCGTCGCGCAGCACCACGAACCCGGCGAAAGCCAGGCCCTGTTCGTCGGCGGGGCCGTAGGCGCCGGTACGGGCCGGGCGTTCGGCGAGGGCGACCGCGAGCAGCCGCAGCCCCTGGGCGGACAGCGCGGCGGCGAGCGCGAGCAGGCGTTCCCGCCCGGCGGCGTCGAGGTCGAGCTCGGCGCCGGGCGCGGGCAGCGCCGCGGGTAGGGCGCCGGGTACGGCGGCCAGGCGCGGGGTGCCGGGCGCGGGCGGTTCGGGCGGGGGCGGCTCGGGCGGGGCCGGATGCGCCGACGGAGCGTCGGGCAGCGGCAGTTCGGGCGCGGACGGCTCCACCTCCGCGGCGCCCCCGGCCCGCAGCCGCGTACAGCGCGCCAGCACCTCTTCCACCGAGCCCTTGACGACCAGCGTGTGCCGGTCGCGGTGGCCGGCGCGCCGTACGACCGCGGTGGCGAGCCGGCGCACCGGGTCGAAGGGCAGCGCGGCCACCCCGTCGCAGGCGTGGTGGGCGGCGGACGGGGCGGCGGCGTCGAGGACGGCCTCGTCGAGCGCGTCCGGGGCCGGCAGGTCGGCGAGTTGGAGTGTCCACAGGCTGTTGACGGCCGCCCAGTGCAGGACGTCCGGGTCCGGGCGGCCGTACGCGTCCAGGGCGGTGTCGTACACCGGCCGGTCGCAGGTGAGGGTGCCGGTCTTGTCGGTGCACAGAACGTCGATCGCGCCGATGTTGTGCAGTGCGGGCAGCCAGCGCACGATGACGCCGTGTTCGCGGGCGAGCGCGGCGGCCTTGCGGGCGAGCACCGTGGTGACCACCACGGGCAGCATCTCCGGGGTCAGCCCGACCGCGACCGCCACCGCGAACGGCAGGGTCTCCAGGCCCCGTCCGCGCACCGCGGCGTCGGCCAGCAGCACCAGCGGCGGGATGAGCAGCATGAACCGGACGAGCATCCAGGAGATGCCGTTGACCGCGCGGTCGAACGCGGACTCCCGGCGCCGGCCGGGCGCGGGGTAGGCGCGGGCGAACCGGGTGTGCGCGCCGGTCGCGGTGACCAGCGCGGTGCCGCTGCCCGAGGCCACGCTGCTGCCCTGGAAGCACAGGTGCGCGCGCTGGTACGGCCCGGCGGTCTGCGGCGGGCTGTCGTCGGGCCGCTTGGGCACGGGCACCGACTCGCCGGTGAGCGGGGCCTGGTGCAGCGCCAGGTTCTGGGCGCGCAGCAGCCGCACGTCGGCCGGGACCACGTCGCCGGGCCCCAGCCGGATGACGTCGCCGGGCACCAGTAGTTCGACCGGGATCTCGCGGAAGCGCGGCGCAGCGGCCGGGCCGGCCCGGCGCCGTACGGTCGCGGTCGCGGCGACCAGGTGCCGCAGCCCGTCCGCGGACCGGTCGGCCTGGTACTCCGTGCGGGACCGCAACGCGCTGCTGACCAGCACCAGTACGGTGATCACGCAGGCGGTGCCCCAGGCCGAGACCAGCGCGGAGACCAGGCCGAGGACCAGCAGCACCGCGGTGAAGGGGTCGCGCAGGGCGCGGGCGTAGCGGCGGGGCCAGGAGGCGGGGCGGCGGCCGGGGATGGTGTTCTCGCCGTGGCGGGCGAGGCGTTCCTCGGCCTCGGCCTCGGTCAGTCCGCGCGGGCCGCTCGCCAGGTCGCGCAGCGCCTCCAGCGCGGTGGGGTCGGCGCGGCCGTCCGGCCGCCGGGCGGTGGGGACGCGGGCGGTCGGCGGGCGGGCGTGGCCGGTGGGCCGGTCAGGCGCCCAGGCCACGGATGCCGCCCCGCGCCGGGGTGGTGCGGTCGGCGAGCTGGCCGAGCATCAGCCGCACCACCGTCACCACGTCCGGGTCGTCCACCAGGTAGACCTGGCGGCGTCCTTCGCGGCGGGCGTGCACCAGTCCGGCGAGCTTCAGCTTGGCCAGGTGCTGGCTGACGGCGGGGAGCGTGGCGCCGACCTTCTCGGCCAAACCCGTGACGTCGCAGTCGCCCTGGGCCAGAATCCAGACGATGTGCAGCCGCATCGGGGAGGCGAGCAGACCGAAGGAGGCGGCCACGCTCTGCAGCACCTCGGCCGAGGGCTCGCCCAGCTGTCCGCCAGACCTTGTCACGTGAACCTCCCAGACCGCGGCGATGTGCAGCAACCAGGGTACGCAGGTGCCCTGCCCCGGCCGCCGGAGCGAACGGGCGCCCGCCGCCCGCCGGTCCTGCTCATGGCGTGGGCGCCGCGGTGGTCGCCGCCGGGGCCGGGGCGCCGGACGGGCCGCCGTAGGACAGGTCGGAGCAGGGGTTGTCGCTCGCGGCGCGCGGCGGGCTGGTGTCCTCCGGCGGCGCCGACGCCGCGGTGGCGGCGGCGTAGTCCGGGCCGAGGACGACGCGCACCCCGGACAGGCCGGCGGCGGGGGCGGGTTGCACCTGGGCGCCGGGGAAGAGCCGGGCGACGGTGGCGGCTTGCGCCTGCTCCCCGGCGCCGTACTCGATGACGGTGGTGGTCGGCGCCTGGCCGGGCGCGTTGCCGGTGCGGGTGACGGTGAAGCCGTCGGCGGTCAGCGCGCCGGCCGCGCGGGCGGCGAGCCCGGCGACGGTGGTGGCGTTGTCCACGGCGACGTCGATGCCGGCGCCCGGGCGGCCGGTGGCGGTGGCGGACGGGGCGGCGGACGCGGTGGGCGTGGCGCCGGGTGCCGGAGTGGCGGCCGGCAGCGGGCGGTTGGCGCGCAGCGCCGTCCACAGCCGGTCGGCCGCGGGCTGGACCAGGGCGACGCGCGGGCCGTCGTACCGCCAGGGGGCGGTGACGAAGCGGACGTTGCGCAGGTCGATGTTCTTCAGCGACATCGCGAACTTCAGCAGCGCGGGCGCGGAGCCGAGGCCGGGGTCGACGGTCAGCGAGCGCACGGCGGCGTTCGCCAGCGGCAGCAGGACGGTCGGGTCGAAGCCCTCGGCCTTGATCTTCTTGAACAGGCTCGCCAGGAACGCCTGCTGGCGCTTCATCCGGCCGATGTCGGAGCCGTCGCCGATGCCGTGCCGGATGCGGACGTAGTCCAGGGCCTGCTGTCCCGACACGGTCTGGAGGCCCTGGTGGAAGACGAGTGCGCCGCGGGTGGCCCGGCCGGGGCTGAGGTCCTGCTGGTAGACGTCCTGCGGCAGGCAGACCTGGACGCCGCCGACCGCGGCGGTCATGGCGGCGAAGCCGGCGAAGTCCACCACGACGGTGTGGTCCACCCGCAGCCCGGTCAGCTGCTCGACGGTGTTCTGCGTGCACGCCGGGTTGCCGGTCGCGGTCAGCCCGGTGGCGAAGGCCGAGTTGAACATGACGTCCTGCTGCGGCTTGGACCAGGTGCCGTCGGGCAGCAGGCAGGGCGGGACGTCGACCAGCGCGTCGCGCGGGATCGAGACGCCCACCGCGTGCCGCTGGTCGGAGTAGACGTGCAGCAGCAAGGTGGTGTCGGAGCGGCCGACGCCGCCGCTGCCGCCGCCCAGCGCGCGGTTGCCGCCCGCCCGCGAGTCCGAGCCGATCAGCAGGATGTTCTGGCCGTCGCCCGAGGCGGGCCGCTTGCCGCTGATGCCGTCGGCGGTGAAGGTGCGCGGCCGGCTCGTGTGCAGGGCGATCCAGCCGCATCCGGAGGCGAGCAGCACCAGCGCGGAGGCGATGCTCGCGGCGACCAGCCCCCGGCGGCTGCGGCGGCGCCGCGGCCCGTCCGTCGCGGCTGGGCCCGCGCCGCGGCCGCCGCCGACCCGGCCGGCGGCTCTGCCGGTGCCCCGGCCGGTGGGCCTGCCGGGACGGCCTTCGGTGCGGCCTTCCGGAACTCCGCTGTGACGACCCGGCATGTACTCCCTCTCCGACCCTGCGCCGCCGGGTACCCCGGATCTGGCGATACGCCGGTTTCCCCAGGGGTTGCCCCGCTTTCGATTGCGCAACCTAGCAATCCTTGTGGCGCGGGAGGGGCGTCTTCGCCCGCTGTCACCCGGTGGTGTCGGGCCGGGCTCCGGTCGTAGCAGGTCGCCACCGCCGGGCGGGGTACGCGCGTCGCGGGTTCGACCGTTTGTACGGGCCGGTACGGGGGCCGGTACGGGCTGGTGCGGGCCGGCCTCAGGGGCTCGCGCTGTCCCAGCCGTAGCGCAGCGGCTCAGGGCCGTTCCTGCGGCGGTAGACCGACACCGCGGCCACGTTCACCCCGGTCGCGCCCTCCTCCACCGGGCAGGCCACGGACACCTGGAGCACCCTGGGGCGTCCGGCCACCCGTACCCGTGTGCCGTCCGCGGGTCCGCCTTCCAGTTCGGCCGTCTCCCAGGCCACCGGCGCCCTCCTGCTTCGCGTCACCGTCGCTCGCATGGCGAACACTTTAGAGCTTGCGTAACCCGGGAACCATGGTGATCGCGCACACCGTCGGGAAAATGGACGGAGAACGTGCAGATGACGTGGCGGAACGGGGGACGGAAGGACCGCCGGGACGCCGGTACCGCAGGTCGCCCGCATCGTGATCCCGCCCGCATTCCTCCGGTCCGCACAGCGGCATGGCCTATTCTTGCCGCATTGCGCAAGTGCGAAACGGAGTGAAACCGTCGCTTCACCCAACGTAACCGGCCGCGGGCCTCAAGAGGGCTGCTCGGACAAGGGAGTGGGAGATGAGTGACCCCTGGGGCAGGCCGGCCGGAGGCCCGCCGGAGGGCCGGGTCAGGCACGGCCGCGGGCCGGAGCCGCCGGGGCCGCGCAGCGGGGCCCACGACAGCCGTGACGCCGGCCGCGCCCAGGACACGGTGCCCGGCGGCCGCCGGGCCCGCGCCCGCGGCGACAGCGCCGAGGCGGGCGACGGCCGGATATCCGGCGGCCACGCCGCCGGGGCCGCCCCGGACGGCGACGCCCCGCCGACCGGCGGGCGGGCCGCGGCCCGGGCCGCCGCGCGCGGCAAGGGCGGCGGGTCCCGGCGCAAGGGCGGCAGCCGGGCCAGGCGCCCCACCCGCAAGCGGCGCGTGCTGCGCGGTATCGCGATCGGCGCGGCGCTGCTGGTGGTCCTCACCGCGGGCGGCGGCTGGTGGCTCTACCAGCACCTCAACGGCAACATCACCAGCGTCTCGCTCACCGACGGGGTCGGGAAGGACGCCGCCGGCACCGAGAAGGCGGACGCCTTCGGCCGCACCCCGATCAACATCCTGGTGATGGGCAGCGACGGCCGCACCTCCACCGAGGACTGCAAGCTGGGCGGCGGCTGCGCCACCACCGGCGTGCAGTCCGGGGAGAACGCCGACGTCGAGATGGTGCTGCACATCTCCGCCGACCGCTCCAACGCCACCGTGATGAGCATCCCCCGCGACACCATGGTCAACGTGCCGGCCTGCACCAACCCGAAGACCGGGACCAAGACCAGCGGCTACTACGGCATGATCAACAGCGCGCTGGCGTACGGGCAGGCGTGCCAGGTGGCCACGGTGCACAAGCTCACGAACATCCCGATCGACCACTTCATCCAGGTCGACTTCTCCGGCGTGGTCAGCATGTCCGACGCGGTCGGCGGGGTGCAGGTCTGCGTGAGCGGCGACGTCTACGACACCTACTCCCACCTGAAGCTCTCCAAGGGCAGCCACACCCTCAAGGGCGTCGGCGCGCTGGAGTTCCTGCGCTCCCGGCACGGCTTCGGCGACGGCAGCGACCTCGGGCGCACCTACGCCCAGCACACCTTCCTCAGCTCGCTGATCCGCAAGTTCAAGAGCGCCGGCACCCTGACCAACCCGGCGTCCGTCTACAAGCTGGCCAACGCCGCCACCAAGGCGCTGACCGTGGACGACGGGCTCGGCACCATCAAGAAGCTGATCGGCCTGGCCGACGACATCAACAAGGTGCCCACCAAGCGGATCACCTTCACCACGATGCAGACCGCGGCCGACCCGACCAACGCCAACCGGGTCGTGGTGGGCGACGGCGCCCAGACGCTCTTCTCCACCATCGCCAACGACACGTCGCTGACCACGTCGAGCGGCAAGAAGTCCAAGGCCGCCTCGGCGACCGCGAGCCCGACCGCCACCGTGCCGGCCGCCCAGGTCACGGTGTCGGTGGAGAACGGCACGACCGTCGGCGGGCGGGCCGGCGATATCGCCGACGCGCTGATCAACCAGGGCTTCAACCCGGCCACCAGCACCGGCAACGCCGACGCCACCGCCACCACGACGCTGACCTACGGCCCCGGCGCGAAGGACGAGGCGCAGACCGTGGCCAAGGCCCTGTCGCTGCCGTCCTCGCACGTCAAGCAGGGCACGGCCGCCGGGCTGACGCTGGTGATCGGCTCCGACTGGCCCAGCGGCACCAGCTTCCCCGGCGGCACCGCCTCGTCCAGCGACACCAAGCAGGCACTGAGCAACGCGCACGCGGAGACCGCGGACAAGTCCAACTCCTGCGCCCAGGTCAGCACCTACAAGACCGTCGAGATCAACGGGGTCGCGATGACGCCGGGGCAGGCCTACGCGGCCTCCCCGTCGAAGAAGGACTCCGACGAGTGAGGCCGGTCACCCGGCGGGGGGGGGGGGGGGGGGGGGGGGGGGGGGGGG